>JAYVRN010000169.1:0-7456 GCA_043776275.1 Myxococcales bacterium
CTGCCGCTCTTGTCGACGATGATGGTGTAGTCACGACCGGTTAACATCGGGGATCCTCTCTGCGTGGGTGGAACTCTGCGCGGGGAACATCAGCGACGCCACGATGGCGGCGCCGAGCGCACAGGTGACGAGCGCGAGCGAGAGCCAGGTCGGGGTGGGCCACCACGCGGCGACCACCATCTTGGTGCCGACCAGGCCGAGCACGCCCACCAGGCCGTGCTTCAGGAACCGCAGCTTGTCGAGCAGGCCCGACAGCGCGAAGAACAGCGAGCGCAGGCCGAGCACCGCGAACAGGTTGGAGGTGAACACGATGAAGCGATCGGTGGTGATGCCGAGCACCGCGGGGATCGAATCGAGCGCGAACACGGCATCGGCGACCTCGATCGTCACGAGCGCGAGGAGGAGCGGCGTGGCGTGGCGCACGCCCGCGCGCATCACCGTGAACCGCGAGCCGACGAAGTCATCGGACACCGGCATGATGCGGCCCACGAGCGCGCGCACCCGCGAGCTGTCGTGCGGCGCGCCCAGCTCGTCCGCCGCCTCCGCCCCGGCCGCCCCGGCCGCCCCATCCCTGCCCACCTCGCGCGCCAGCTTGATCGAGGCGAGCAGCAGGAAGCCGCCGAGCACATAGGTCAGCACGTGGAACTGCGCGACCAGCGCGGTCCCCGACAGGATCATGAGACCGCGGAGCACCACCACCCCGGCGATCCCCCAGGTCAGGACCCGGCGCTGGGCGGCTCTCGGTACGCGGAAGCTGGCGAACACCAGCATCATCACGAACAGGTTGTCGATCGACAGCGCCTGTTCGACCAGGTACGCGGTGAAGAACTCGAGGCCTTTGTCGGGGCCGAGCGCGACGGTGACCGAGGCGCCGAACACCGCGGCCAGCCCGAACCAGGCCGCCGACCACACGAGCGACGAACGAACGGTGGGCTCTGGAGGCGGTTGATCGCGGCCCCGGCGGAACACGCCGAGGTCGAACGCGAGCATGGAGACCACGATGACCACGAAGCCGATCCAGGGAAGTGCACTGCTCATGACTTCCAGATGTGCGGTCGCGGACCGCTGTTATCAAATCGATAATTGGTGGTCGTTGTATCGGAATTTCCGATACGATTGATGTTCATGGAAGCGCTCAACTTTCACCACCTCCGCTACTTCTGGGTGGTCGCCCGCGAGGGCAGCGTGTCGCGCGCCGCGAAGAAGCTGCGGCTCACCCAGCCCACGGTGTCCGAGCAGCTCCGCGAGCTCTCCGACCGCCTCGGCGAGCCGCTGTTCCGGCGGGAGGGCCGCGGCCTCGCGCTGACCGAGGTCGGCGAGACGGTCGCGCGGATCGCCGACGAGATCTTCGCGCTCGGCGATCAGCTCGTGGAGACAGTGCGCGGCAAGCGCACGGGCCGGCCCCTGCGCCTCGCCGTCGGGATCAGCGACGCCGTCCCCAAGCAGGTCGCGTTCCGGATCCTCGAGCCCGCGGTGCAGGCCCGCGTGCAGGTCACCTGCCACGAGGACACGCCGAGCCGGTTGCTCTCCGAGCTCACCGCGCACGCCCTCGACGTGGTGATCTCCGACGCGCCCTCGCACGAGCCGGGCACGCACGCCCACCTGCTCGGCGAGTGCGGCGTCAGCATCTGGGGGAGTGCGCGCCTCGCCAACGAGCTGCGCGTGGGCTATCCGCGCTCACTCGACGGGGCGCCGTTCCTCCTGCCGAGCGCCAGCACGGCGTTCCGCCGCGAGCTCGATGCCTGGTTCGTGTCGCACAAGATCCGCCCGCACGTGGTGGGCGAGTTCGAAGACGCGGCCCTGCTCGGGGTGTTCGCGGAGTCCGGCGCGGGGCTGTATGCCGCGCCCGACGCGATCGCACCGCGCAGCGGACGCCGGCGCGAGCTGGTGCGCGCAGGGCCGATCAAGTCGCTCCGCGCGCGCTACTACGCGATCACGATCGAGCGCCGCCTCGTCCACCCGGCGGTCTCGTTGGTCGCCGGCGCCGCGCGCGAGAAGCTGTTCGGGCGCGGGCCCCGCGCCGCCTGAGCCGTCGAGGGAGCGAGCGCGACCAGGCCGACGGAGCACGAGGCATGTCGCACATCGCCCCTCATCCGCGCCGGGTGTAAGCCCTCCGCGAAATTCGGGATCTTGCGGCTGCCCGCCCCCAAGACCGCTCGGATCCACGGCCAAGTATGCGTACGTGGTTGGCACCCTTTGTGGAGAATGATCGGGTCATGCGGCACATCCTCGTAGGTCTGATCCTGGCGGCGTCGGCGTGTACGGGCTCGATCGATGGAGGCGCCAGTGGCGATGACATGCCGCCGCCGACCAACGATGTGCAGATCACCGTGCGCGATGGCTACACGCCGCAGGCCGGCGTCCGGGTGATCTTCCAGGACGTGAGTGATGCCGTGCTCGCCGACACGCTGACCGATGCGATGGGCTTCGCCAAGTTCGAGATGGCGACCGGCAACGTCACCGTGATCCGGACCTACCCGCCGGCCACGCCGCCCGCCGAGCGCAAGCTCCCCGAGGTCTACACGTACGTCGGGGTCAAGGCGAACGACAAGCTCGAGCTCGGCAACACGCTCGCCCTCGGCGCGACGCCCGGCGCGATCGTGGTGAAGGTCCCGGAGGCCGCGCAGGGCACCGTGAAGGTCTCGACGCCGTGTGGCTCTGGTCAGGGGACTGCGCCGAACGTCGCGATCACCGTGACCAACTGCCCGCCGATGGTCGACTTCTACGTCACCGATGCGGATCAGTCCTCGTTCTACAAGAAGGCGCCGTACGCGGAGAACGTCGATCTCGCGCTCGAGCCCCTGTCGGGCAACCTCGCCGCCACGATCTCGTCGAGCAACGTCCCCGCCAACACCTCGGTCACCGTGGAGCAGCGGATCGTGGCCGGCACGTTCGAGCTGTTCAGCTCGGGCGGCAAGCGCGTGGACACCAACCCCGCCACCGTCAACGTGCCGAACCTCCAGGGCGTGGATCAGCTCGTGGTCTCCACGCTCGATACCAACGGCCGCGGCAAGCAGATGATCGCGGACCGCTCCGCGTACTCGGCCTCGCCGGTGATCGTCGATGCGAGCGTGGGCCTGATCCCGTACGTGATGGGCAACCCGACCTATGCGTCGACCGGCGTGACCTGGGTCGAGGAAGGCGCCGGCACCGCGGATGCCGTGATCGTCATGATGAACGTGACCCGCGGTGGTCCGGCCTCGCTCGACAACGAGTACGTCCGCACGATCATCGCGCCGCACACCGGCCTCACGCTGCGCATCCCCTCGGTGCCGGACGCGCTCTACAACCCGGCGATGATGGACCAGATCGCGGGTACGCACGCCCTGGTGACCGCGACCGGCGGCTACGACGCGCTCCGCGGCAAGGCGTTCTCGGTCTCGAGCGTCGTCGAGACCGCGAAGCTCGATGGTCGCGTGACGATGTCCTACGCCGGCAACCCGCCCACCCGCTGAGCGCCCCCGCCCGGCGCTCGGGGATCGCGGACAACCGTTTGCGGCAGGCCGAGTTGCCGCTGAAGTCGGCTCGTTCGCGCGACGCGCCACGAGCGCACGGCTGCGGCTGCACATCGTGCGCAGGCATCTCGGGTTGCGCGGCGATCTAGCGCGATCTGCGACGGTATCCCGCGTGCACGTGGGCTGGCGCATCGCCTCATGACTCGCCTCGCCTACGCGCACGCCTTTACCTTCGCCTCCTGCCTCGCCTCCTGTGTCGCCTCCAGCGGCACCGGCTCCGAGCCCGCCGATCCGAACCTCGCCCTCGCGGCGCAGGATGCGGTCGGTGGCACGGGCGACGGCTGGGATGTTGGTCCGACCCTCCACGTCGGTGAGCGGCTCCGCGGCCACGCCGCCGTCCACGGCCGGCGGGTCTACCCGGTGTGGATCGCAGGGACGTCGGCGGCGCCGGTCCCGCTCGATGTGGTCGCGACCGCGGCCGATGGCAGCGATGTGCGGATCGCCGTGCTCGGGCCGCTGCGCGGCGGAGCACGCCCCGTGCTCGGCGCGGGTGGCTATGCCCAGCCGCGCGGGAACGTGGAGCTCTCGATCGATGTCGCCACCGCGGGTGAGCACCTGATCGTCGTCGGCGCCTTCGACCTCGCGAGCGAGAGCACGTTCACGGTGGCCACCCACTGCGAGACCTGCGAGTCGGGCGCCACCGACATCCTCGCGGGCCCCAAGGCGGGCGCCCTGGTCGGCACCGGTGATCGGATCCTCCACGGCGTGCTCGGCGACGTGCTCGCCGATCGCACCGATGATGTGGCAATCGAAGTCTGGGCCTCTGCACCCGCCCACCCCGCCGAGGCACAACTCGTGGCGACCGCGATCGCGTCGCTCGCCTCGGGCACCCAGCTCAACGTGGTCCTCCCGCCCTCGCTCCAGGCCGGCGACGATCTGCTGCTCGTCGTGCGCGATCCGTCGAGTGGCGCGATGATCGACTCCGGCGTGCTGACCCGGTTCGCCCCCGAGGCCGCGGCGCTGGTCCGCACCGATGCCCTGATCTATGGCGACACCGTCTCCGTCGCGGCCAGCGGCATCGTCGGGGCGTTCGAGGGTCGCGCGCGGATGTCGCTGCGCTCCGAGGCCCATCACCTCGTGATCGACGAGACCTCGGTCACCGCCGATCGCCCGGGCCAGGTCGGCAACGGCTGGACGGCGTTCGACACCACGTTCGCGCCGGAGATCACTGACGAGCACGGGACGATCAATCCCGCCCTGCCGCGCAATGGCGACCTGCTCTCGATCGGCACGCTCGACGGCAACGGTGGCTACCGCCGCCTCGGCTGCTTCGAGTACTGCAACGACCCGTCGGGCCACGCGGCGTGCAGCGGCGGCACCCGGACCTGCCCGACCACCGCCTGGTGAGCGCGGGATCGAGTGGGTCGAGCGCGTGCGCCCGCCCGCTGTCCGCTCGTCCTCGTGTAGCGTGGTCCCGTGCAGACTCGCAGCGGTCGCGTCGAGCCGCTCCCGATCGACTTTCGACTGCGGTCGAGGCGAGACGGTCAGCGACAGATCGTCCTGGTGTTCGATCACCACGTCGAATACTGGGCGATCGCTGAAGGGGCCCCCGCGTGTGGCGCGTTCCTCGGCCGCGCCGAGCTCGGGGAGATCGTCCCCGATGACCTGACGACGCGCGCATGGTCTCTCGTGCCGTTCGCACGGCCTTCCGACGTCGCAGCACACCACCCGGTGGGTCGCCTCGAGCTTGCGCTTCGCGAGCCAGAGCGATCGTGGACGGGCGAGTTGATCTGGGGACCTGGCGCGTATGCGGACCCCACCGTGGCGCCGGTCATCGAGTTCGATGAGCTCGATCGACTGGAGTCGCTGTGTCGAGATCTCGAGGTTCTCGCCCGCAAGCCGGCCTCGATCTCCAGCGGGGTGTGGTGCGGAACGCGTCGCTATCGCCCACCGCGGTTGCCCCCGCCGGGCACGATCACGAGTCGCAACGTCTCCACCGTCGTGGACATGTTGTTCTATGCACCGCCGCAGGAGCTCACGACGCTCGAGGCGGCGATCGGTCCGATCGGATTTCCTCGCGGCACCGAGGATGGGTTCGGCTCCATCCGTCGGTCTGCTCCCACGAGCGGCATGGCCACGTGTGTCAAGGCACTCACCGCCGGATACCCGTTCTCGCATCATCAAGCGCCGCACAGGCCCGATGATGGCCGCAGCCAGGCACAACGCGACGTCGAGCTGACCGAGGTCAGCCTCTCGCTCGAGGTCTCGGCGGTCGAACTCGCGAGCATCGTGTGCGAGCGCTCGCCGATCGAGATCCCTCGGCCTGGCCTGCTCGGACCACCAGGCAGGCTGTCAGCGGGTGACGCAGGGTACTGGCTACTCGAAGGAACCCAACTGACCTGGACGAGCTCCCTCCCTCGAGCGGGAAGACCACTCGACGAGCAGAGGGGGCGGGATGGGTTCTTGCGCTCGCTCGTCGAGCACCTGCGCAACGACTCATCTCAGGACGGCCTGCTCAGCTTCGCCTCGCGAATCGCGGCTCCGTGTGGCGAGCTCGGAGTTCACTGCTCACCCGAGCCCGCGGCGTGTTGCTTCAACTTCGACCCGCCGATCCAATCGGAAGAGCTCAGCGCCTCGGTCGAAGCGCACTTCGTGGCGAGCACCGATGGAGCGAACTGGGTGCTGCACCCCATCGGATCCCGCGCTCGCGCCGGCATACCGATCGGGGCATGGCAGCTCGAGCTTCGCCTGGATGCACCTCCACCGAATGCGGAGGCGTTGGGGCGCTCGCTACTTCCGCTGTTCGGAACGCGCGTCCAGCTGCTGCGGGTCAGTCGCCCCCCGGGCCTTCTCCGTCGAGTCTTGACCCGATGGACCCGCGGAACCTGATCGTGGTCAGGGCGCCTGGATGACCAGGTTGCGATTCGGCGCCGCCGCCGGATCGATCTGCCCCCACGCGGCCACCGGCGTGCTGCCGTGGCTCGTGGTCACCGCGATCGCGAAGCCATCGAGCAGCGGGCCGGACTTCACCGCGTTCTTCGTCCACGCGGCGCCCGCCTTGGTGGCGACATAGACGTCCGAGCTCAAGCCATCCTGGTACGCGATCGTCGGCGTGCCGTTGACGAGGTAGATCGCGGCGCCGGCGCCCACCGGGTGGGTGCGATCGCCCGCGCGCGTCCCATCGTCGACGATCTCCGGGGTGCCGACGGTGCCGTTGAACATCGTGTACATGAGCTGATCGCCCAGGGCGTCCTGATACGCCACGTGGACCGCGCCGCTGCCATCGATCACGGCGCTCGCCGACATCCCGCGATCGCCGGGCGTGACGCTGTCGAGCACGGTCTCGGCGAACGTGTTGCTGTTTGCGCCGCTCTCGAGGGCGAGCACGAGCGCGCGCTTGCTGCGGTCGTAGTAGGTCGCCGCGAGCCGGCCATCGGGCATCGTGCCGAGGCTGACGTACAGCCCGGTGCCGGTGGCGAGCTGGGCCACCGTCGGCTTGACGAGCGGCGTGGTGCAGCCGCCCGCGATGCAGACATCGCCCGAGGCACACGCGCTCGCGCAATCGCTCGTGATCGCCGTGCAGACTTCCGGATCGGTGGCCGCCGCGCCCGCGAGGCACGCCTTGCCCGCGCCGCACAGGCCGGCACAGGTCCCCGTGGCCGTCGAGATCGTCGACGTCGACCAATCGCTGACGTCGGGCTCCGCCGCGACCGCGCGGATCAGCCGCAGCTCGGTGGTGCGGTGGCCCATGCCATCGTCGAGGCCGATCGCGAGGTACGCGATCGCCGGGTGCCCGCTGCCGTCGATCGTGATCGCCACGTGCTGGCCGACCTCCTCGACGTCATCGGGCGCATCGATCGTGTAGTTGACCCACGAACCCGGCTTCTTCTCGCGCGCGAACTTCAGCGCATGCGCCTCGCGATCCTGGTACGCGACCTTCGCGTGACCGTTGGACATCGCGATCGCGGTCCAGGCGCCGACGTCGGGGCCTGGCTCCTCGA
>JAYVRN010000170.1:0-28665 GCA_043776275.1 Myxococcales bacterium
GACGAGTGACAAGAAGGTCGGTGCCGGGCTCCCACTCGACGTTCAGGTCAAGGTCACCGACGAGATCGGCGTCAGCCGCGTCACCATCGACGGCACCGGCACGATCCAGGGGACCCGCTCGACGGTGATCTCGAGCGGTGCGACCGAGACTACGATCACGTTCCGCATGTCGATCCCTGCCGGGGCCACCGCGGGACCCTCGATCACCCTCTATGCGCTCGCCAGCGACCTATCGGGCAACCAAGGTACGGCAGCCGCGATGGTCCTCACCGTCGATCCCACGATCACCATCGCCACGCCGCCCGGGCTCGGTGGCTCTCTCCTGGTGGATGGCACGGCCCAGCAGCTCGCGAACCCACGTGCGATCGCGTCGTCCGCCAAGGACAGCAAGCTCTACGTCGCTGACCAGGCAGGTACCGGTACCTGTAGCCCGTCGTGCATCTGGCGTGTCGACCCCGGGACCGGCGCGATCGACGCGACGCCGGTGTTCGTGGGTGCGGGCCAGATCGAGGGCGTCGCCTTCGACGCGACCGGCGACAACCTCTACTACTCCGATCGCCAGAAGCGGATCGGGCGGCTGACCTGGAATGGAACCGCGTACGCCGGTGGCATGCTGTGCAACAACATCAACACAGGCCCGCTTCAGGACCCGTACCACCTGGTGTTCGATCCCACGCTCGGGATCCTCGCAGCCGATGACAACGCGCAGGAGGCGATTCGCGTGGGGACCTGCGCGACCACGACCGTGGCCACGACGTTCACCACGGGCGGCAACTTCGATACGCCCAGGGGCTTCGGGGCGGACCCGGCGGGTGCGTTCTACATCGCGGATCAGGGCCGCGATCGAGTCTCGAAGGTGACCGCGGCGGGCGTGGTCACGACCTTCGAGGGCGGAGTTGCTCAGCCGTACGGCGTGGAGTGGTACGCCGGCGCCGTCGCACCCTGGTCGAGCTCGTTGATGGTCGCTTCGTTCGGAGATCGGATCGTCGCGTCGACCAAGGGCATGGGGCCGCTCGCCGCGGCCTATCTGCGGAACTCGCCCGTAGATCTCGCGTTCGTCGGCGGCGCGATGTTCATCGCCACCGCACCTTCCGGCGGCAACCGTGGCCGGATCTACAAGGTCACGGGGTTCTGAGGTGAGGCCGCTATCCTCTGTGTTGCCCGTGGTCCTGCTCGCGGCGTGTGGGAGCTCGGGGAGCTCCGCCCCCGACGCCGCCGACCCCGCGGACATCCCGTTCGGTACCACGGCGATCGTCGTCGTCGTGAACCCCGTCATCAACGACGCGAACACGCGCACGGTGCCGGCTCCCGGCGCCACGCGGGAGGGCGTCACGGTGACGACGGATGATGGCGTCACCGCGACGACCGACGCCTCGGGGATCGCCGTGCTGGCGCCGGTCGTGCCGGGGATGCGTACCCTCACCGTGTCTGGCAGCGGCGCCACAGGCAGCGTCCCGGTGATGATCGCGAACGGGGCCTTGCTCGAGGTGGCTGTCGCCGCCAGTGCGGCCGGGGTTCAACTGATGGTCAAGGTCGACTACAAGACGGACCAAGCCGTGCAGGTCGTACCGACGATGAGCAACGCCGACGTCAACAACGTCCTGAAGGTCAGCGACCGCGTGGTGTTCTTCGCCGAGGGCCACTACACCGGGGACCTCGACTTCTCGGGCAGCCGCGTGACGCTGTTTGGCGAAGGCGCGCTCGGCGGACGCGTGTTCCTCGACGGCAATGTCAAAGTCTCCGGCAGCAACAATCGGATCCGCGGGACGCAGATCAGCGGTGACCTCACGATGCCGGCGAGTAGCGTCGGCGTGACGTTCTCGCGGATCGGGGGGACGACGACCTCGATGGGGAGCGATGGCGTCCTGCTCGCGAACGCGGTGTGCGGTGCCGAGACCGTGACGGGCAGTGGGACCATCGCGCTCGGGAACTCGGGCATGGCGCCGATCACCGCCTGTCCGTGATCGCGTCGCGGACTCGTCCGAACGACGCCTACCAGGTCTCGGTGCCGTGGCAGCCGGTGTTCGTACATGCGCGGGTCGCCGGGTTGAACGTGCCGTTCGCCATCTTCACCTCGTGCACGCCGTTGATGTGCAGGTTGGCGTTGATGATCGTCAGGTTGGCATCGACCACGTCGCGGTGACACGCGTTGCACTTGAGGCCCTCACCGACGATGTGCTTGCGATGGTCACCGGACATCCCGGTGCCGTTGGTCTGGTGGCACGAGGTGCAGGCCAGGGCGCCGGGCGTCACCCACGAGACCGTACCGTTCCCGCCGCGGCCGTTGCCGTGGCAGTACATCGTCGAGCAAGTCGTCGTCCCGGCCGTGTAGGCGCCGGCCGGGTTGAGCGTGTCGAACTTGACCTCCGCGATGTTGTCGCCGTCGCGGTGACCCGGAGCGTCGACGGTGGTCGGCACGAGGTGACAGCTCGAGCAGGTCACGGCGCGGTGCCAGGTCGCGGCCTTGAGGTGGGCCTGGTGTGCACCCACGCCGCGCGCGGTGGCGAGCGTGTTGCCCGTCAGATCCTTGGGCGGCGCCGAGGTGGTGGAGCCGTGGCACGTCGTGCAACCACCCGTCGCGCCGGGCCCGACCACGTCGACCACGCCGTTGATGTGGCTCATCGGATCTCGGAACGTCAGCGAGTTCTCCTCCATCGTCGGATGGCAGGTGGCGCAGTTCGCTCCGGCGGGGTGTGGCGCTGGCGGTGGCGTGCCATGACAGCTGCCGCAGGTCGCTTGCGATCCGTCGACCCGGGTCCACGTCGGGGTGGTGCTGGTGCCGCCCCACGCGGGGGTGCCGTGACAGCGCGAGGTGCAGGTGGTCCCATTCCACGTCGAAGGAGAGCCGATCGTCGAGAACACGAGCTCGGCCTTGTTGTCGCCATCCATGTGGCCGGGGGCGCTGACCACGTCGGGGACCACGTGACAATCCGCGCATGCCACCGGCCGGTGCCAGGTCGCCGCCACGTTGAGGTGTGCGCGGTGGGCACCGACCGCCGTCGCGGTGGTCTCGGTCGCGCCCGCGACGCTCGTGGGCGGAGCACTGGTGGTATCGCCGCCGTGGCAGCCGAGGGCGCACCCGGCATTCGGCTCTGCGTTGGGCGGCGCCTCCACCAGGTCTGGCGAATCGACCGTCCCGACACACCCGACCACCATCACGAGGAGGACACTCGCGCGCATGTCTCTACACTAGGGAAAACGGGCAGGGGCCGGGAAGCGGATTCGTGCGGTTCCTGCGAGGAATTCGCGGGTGTGCAACGTTCGTACAGGGCGGGACTCGTCGCGTCGGGATCCGCTATGCTGGGGCAGTCATGTCGGACTGCCAGATGTGCGGCATACGACACCCCGGTGAACCCGAGGAGTGCTCGGAGGTTCGCACCGGCGAGACCATCCTCGGGAAGTACCAGCTCGGTCCGCTGCTCGGCGTCGGCGGCATGGCGGCGGTCTACACCGCGGAGCACCTGATGCTGCGCAGGGAGATCGCGCTCAAGGTCCTGCACAAGCGGTTCGCCGTGGACAAAGAGCTCGGCTCGCGATTTGTACGCGAGGCCCGCGAGACCGCCGCGCTCGGTGGCTCGGCGTTCGTCGGCGTCCACGATGCGGGCACCACCGCGGATGGCTGCGCGTTCATCGAGATGGACCGCCTCGACGGCAAGGACCTGTACACGATCCGCAAGGAACAAGGGATGCTCGCTCCGATGCGCGTCGTGAAGATCGCGATCGGCGTGCTCGGCGCCCTCGAGGCGCTGCACGCACGTCGGGTGATCCATCGCGATCTGAAGAGCTCGAACGTCTATCTGTGCGCGGATCCCACGGGCGCCACCGAGGAGGTGAAGATCCTCGATCTCGGCTTCGCGAAGGCGGACGACGAGCTCAAGCTGACCAATCGCAACCAGCTGCTCGGCACGCCGTTCTACATCTCTCCAGAGCAGTACACCGATCCCACGGCAGTCGACGGGCGCGCGGATCTGTTCTCGCTCGGCGTGGTGATGTTCGAGGTGCTGACCGGCAAGTGGCCCTACGCATACAAGTCCAAGCGCGAGCTCCTGGCCAAGGTGATGAAGGGCGAGCTCGAGCGTCACCCCGCGAGGCTGCGCCCCGAGATCCCGGGCTGGCTGGATCTCGCGGTCGCGCGGGCGCTCGCCCACGATCGCGAGAAGCGGTTCGAGTCCGCCACGGAGATGCGCGAGGTCCTCGAAGCCGGTGAGATCGCCGCGCCCCCGAGCAAGTCCAGCAAGCCGAGCTTCCTGCGCCGGATCCTCGGCCGCTCCTAGCGGCGCGTTCAGCTCTCGCCCGGATCCTTCTTGCAGGCCGCCGGCTCGGCCTCGAACGGCGAGGCGGAGAACCCGACGAGATCGAACGACAGGTTGTCGGAGCGGATCCCGGCGGGGCCGGTGAGCGACCGAGCCACCTGGGGCAGCGTGCCTCGCCAGACCACGTGCTCGTCGACCCACGCGGTCAGATCGTCTCCGGAGATCACCGCGCGCAGCGTGTGCCGGTCTCCGTCGGCGAGCACGGGGACCGGCCAGCTCTTGGTCGGCTTGATCTTCGTGTAGCCCTCGGCGCCGCATTCGGCGTGCGTGGCCTTGCCGGGATTGACCTTGATCGAGATCTCGATCATCGGCTTCGGATCGAGCCGCCACATGACGTACACCACGTTGCAGCTGTCCTGCGCGCGGAGCTTGAGTCCGACCTGACGGCGCGCGGCGCCCGAAGCGAGCTCGCGCGTCGTGGCGGTGTCTCCTCGATACACCCACTCGAGGGCAGCCCCATCGCCGCGCGACCCGAGCGCGACGGCGCGCATCGTGGGTTCGATCACCGTGGTGCCGACCTTCGCGGCTCCCTTGGTGACGCACAAGGTATCGGTGATCGGGACGAGCTTCACGGTGCGCTCCGGCGCGGCCTCGAGATTACTCCCACACGCCGCGAGCACCAGCATCCCGAGCGCTCCTCGGGAGCTCATGGCGCCTGCTCCCCGCCGAGCACCTCGCGAAGCGCGTGCAGGTGCGCGGTGAGGTACGCGTGTTCCGCGCGAAGCTTGGTCCACTCGAACCACACGGTCTGCCGGTAGCGCTTGCTCTCCTCGCCGCCGAGCTTCGACAGTGCGTCGAGCTGTCGCTTGAGATCGCCTTCGAGCGCGGCGGTCTCCTGCTCGCGCCGGGCCTCGGTGTCCACCATCACGCGCAGCCGCTCCGCGGTGGCATCGGCGGCGAGCGGGTCACGGCCCGAGCGCACCAGCCGCTTGCGGCCCGCGGCGGCCCGAGCGTTGGCGCCGCCCTGCCACAGCGCGCCGAGGTTCACGCCGATCGCGACCACCGCGAAGTAGGGCGAGGGGTTCGCATCGCTGCGGTCGAGGAACGAATCGAGACCGACGCGTACGCTGACGTCGAATGCCTCGGCGCGGCGCAGCTTGCCCTCGTAGCCTTCGACCTCGTCATCGGCGCGCTGGAACGTCTTGAGCGCACCGCCGATCGCGCCGCTCGGTGGTGGCAACAGGCTCATGTCGCGATGCGTCTGGGTGGCGAGCTGGCGCAGCTCCTCGACACGGAGGCGGGTCGCGGTGGCCTCCTGCGCGGTGGTGCGGCGCGCGTCGAGATCGTCCTTGATCTCGGCGAGCATCTTGTCGGTCTCGGCGATCGCGCCGTCGAGGACCTGCGCGCGGGCGTCGAGCGCCTGGTATGCGGTCTCGCCGCGCACCTGCTCGAGGGCCTTGTGGCGGCGGCAGTCCGCCCGCGCACGATCACGCGTGGTCAGGCCCTTGTAGATGCCATCGAGGCTGACCCGCACCCCGGTGATCAAGCGCAGCCCGCCGGACTGGACGTCGGGGTTCGCGGCGCCAGCGGCCTGCTCGATCAGGCCGAACTGGCCGAACACCGTGGGCGCGAACAGCACCGCGCTCTGCGCGGACGCCACGCCCTGGACGTAGTCGCAATACCCGTCGTTCTTCCCATCGTTCGTCCCATCGTTCGCCGACTCGGGCTCGCCGTCCGCGGCCGCGATCCGGCCTGCCGCGAGGATCAACGTGATGACGACTGCTCTCATCACGGTTCACAGGACAAAGGGTTTGCCGCCGACGAACAGCACGTCGGCCTCGGCCGCGACGGCGTTCTCGTCGTCGAGCTTGATCTCGACGAACTGACCTCGGAGTGACTTGTCGCGGTGCGGGTGCCGGCCGGAGACCTCGCCGGGCAGCAGCTCGATGACCTCGCCGACGTGATAGCAGAACACCATCGTCAGCTTGCACGCGTAGACCGAGGCGCCCTTCTTGGCGACGTCCACGTTGCCGTACGGGACGAACGCCACGGTCGCCTTGTCGTTGATCGCCCGCAGATAGGACGAGCTCTGGAGTGCGGCGAGGAGCTTGTCCTGGCGGGCGAGGCTCGACTTCAGGGTGTCGCGCGCCTCGACGGCCTTCGCGAGCTCGAGCCGCGAGGCCTCGTACTGCTGCTTGATCTGCAGCACCTCGTAGGACAGCGCCGTGTCGCCCGAGGTCTCCGCGTTCGCGAGGATCGCGTCGAGCGAGCGTGCCGTGGCCTCGAGCTCGGCCGCGCGCTGCTCGTACTCCGCCTGCTTCTCGGCGAGCGAGAGGTTCGATCCGGAGATCTGGGCGAGCTGGAACTTGCCGTTGAGCATGCCCTCGCGGTCGATCAGGCCCGCCGCATACTCCTGCTGCATCCGCTTGCGAGCGGCACCCGCGTACGCGCGATTCTGGCTCGCGATCGCCACGCGCGTGCCGGCGGCGGTGTTCGCGAGGGTCTTCATCCGCGCGAGGGCAGCCTTGCGGCCTTCGAGGTCACCCTTGATCGCGCGGGTGAACTGCGCCTGGAACTGCTGCTGTGCCACGATCGCCCGCTCGGCCTGGTTGAGCTCGTCCGCGATGCGATCGCGGGCGTTCTGCTGCTCGCCGACCTGGGCCTGCAGGGACACGACCTTCTCGTCGCTCGCCGTGATCTGCATCGGCACGGCCCACGTGCTCGAGATGTAGAAGAACGCGCTCGAGATGATGTAGCCGACCAGGACGATCACGATGATCGTCAGGATCGCGAAGCCGAGCACGCGGTAGGCGGTGACCAGCCACTTCGAGGCCTGCTGCGCGCTGAGCTTGGGTGCGCCGAGGCCGAGCTTCTCGAACACCGCCCACTTGGCCGGCATGGGTACGGCCAGCATCGGTGCGGCGTGCACCACGGGGCCAGGGGTGGCAAGGGGCGCGTACTGCGTCGCGGGCTCGGCGTGAAAGTCCGGAACCAGGCTGACCGGCGACGGTGCCGGGCTGACAGCCACTGGCGGCGCGCTGACAGCCGGCGCGGGCATGCTGACAGCCGGCGCGGGCATGCTGACAGGCTGCGAGAGCGCGAGGGAGCCGTGCGAGGCCGGGGCCGCGCCATACGAGGCTGGTGCCACGCGCCCCGTGGCGACTGGAGTTGCCGGCATCGCCGGAGGTGCGTAGGCGGGGACGGCGTTCGACATGCGCGTGGCCGAGCCCTGGAGGGTCAACGGCGGCCGCAGATGCGCGAGCGGATCCGCGCCGCTCCTCGAGATCTCGACCGGCTGATGCCGCTGTGCCGCCTGCGCAGCGAGGGCACGCGGCTTGGCGAACGGGATCACGTTGGGTGGCGGCTCCGAGGCCTTGGGCATCCGCGCTGGTGCGCGAGGTACGGAGCGGACCGCCGCAGGCCTCACGTCGACCGACGTGTTGTCAGCTTCGGTCGCATCGCGCGCGGCGCCACGTCGATTGATGGGATGCATGAACAGCACGAATCGCGGTGCAATGAACTCGCCATCGAGATCGCACTCGTATGTTCGTGATCGAAGTGCTGTCTTCGCGCTGTAACTGGTGACGCGACGTTCCACTGCGGTGCGGTTCTCCCCGCCCGATCTTCGTCTGTCATCGTCGGAACGAACGCAACTAGCTCGAACCTCAGCTGCGCGAATTGTGCAAATCACGCGGCGCGCCTCTTGCTCCGCCGATCGCCTGCGCGTGACCTCACTTCCGATCGCACTCTTCATCTTTCTGGTGTTCCTGAACCGCTACGTGTTCGGGCTCTACCTGACGATCGTGCGTCGCAAGACCATCGACGAGACGATCGAGGGCTACGAGCCGACGATCACCGTGGTGGTCCCTCTCTTCAATGAGGGGCGCTCGATCTACGACACGATCCTCTCGCTGGTGAAGCTCGACTACCCGCAGGACAAGCTCGAGGTCACGATCGTCGATGACTGCTCCACCGATGACAGCTACGAGTGGGCCTGTAAAGCCGCTCGTGAGTACCCGAACGTCACGGTGCTGCGGAACCCCGTCAACCTGGGGAAGCGCAAGGGCATCAACCACGCGGTCCGCGCCTCGAACGCGGAGATCATCGTGTCGGTCGACTCCGACGTGATCGTCTATCCGACCGCGCTGCGCGAATTGGTGGCGCGGTTCGTCAGCCCTGAGATCGCCGCGGTCGGCGGCCGGATCCACGTCTCGAACCCCAACGAGAACTGGCTGACGCGCCTCCAGACCATCAAGTACTACTTCGGTCAGGAGCACCTGAAGAACCTCGAGCGCGGCCTGCGCCAGGTGCTGTGCCTGTCGGGGTGCCTCACGGCGTACCGGCGCCACGTGCTGATCGAGCTCGAGCCGATCCTCGAGAACCGCAACATCCTCGGCATCCCGATCAAGTACGGCGAGGACCGGTTCCTCACCCATCAGATCGTGAAGCACGGCTACCGCACGGTGATGACGATGAAGGCGATGTGCTTCACCAAGGCCGCGACCAACCTGCGCGGTTACTTCAACCAGCAGCTGCGCTGGAAACGTTCGAACATCGTCGACTTCATCATCTTCTCGTCCGACGCGTGGAAGATGCACCCCCTGATCTGCCTGCAGTACCTCTCGATGCTGCTGCTCCTGCTCGTCTATCCCTTCATCATCATCACGCACATCGAGAAGCACGAGTTCATGCAGCTCGCGATGTTCCACATGGCCGTGATCGGCCTGCTCGCGTTCGTCTATCACTTCGCGCCGAGCGTGCGCGCGCTGCCGCCGTGGTTGCGGGTACACCCGATCTCGTTCCTCCCGATGGCGGTGCTGATGCCGGTCGCCTACGTGCTGCTCACGCCACTGGGCCTGTTCACGCTCGATAGCTCGAGCTGGGAGACGCGCGGCCACGGTGGCGCGCCAGCGGTTCTCCCACAGGCTCTCCCAGAGGCAGCCCCGCGATGATCGTCGCCGCGCACCAGCCCCACCTCCTGCCGTGGCTCGGCTATCTCGACAAGCTCGCGAAGTCCGATCTGTTCGTGGTGATGGACGACCTCCAGTTCGAGAAGGAGAACTTCCAGAACCGCAACCGGCTCAAGCTCAACCACGGGCCGCACTGGCTCACCGTGCCGCTGCTCCGCGGCAGCCAGACCGATCGGATCTGCGACAAGCGGATCGACAACTCGGGCAAGGGCGGTCGCCATCACTGGCAGCACCGGATGTGGCGGACGCTCGAGATCCACTACGGCAAGGCCGCGCACTGGGAGTTCTACGCACCTGCGCTCGAGGACGTGTTCGTGCGCCGCTGGGATCTCCTGGTCGAGCTCGATCTCCACATGCTGGAGCTCGCGCGGAACTGGCTGCGGATCACGCGCCCGATCGTGCGCGCCTCGTCGCTCGGGCTCTCGGGCCAGAAGACCGAGCGGATCCTCGCGATGTGCCGCGCCGTCGGCGCGAAGACCTACTTGACCGGCCGTGGCGGCTCGGTCGGCTATCTCGAAACCGACGCGTTCGCGAAGGCCGGCGTGAGCCTGGTCTGGCAGCGCTTCCACCATCCCCAGTACCCGCAGCGCTACACGGGTCTCGGCTTCTCCTCGCACCTCGGCTTCCTCGATCTGCTCCTCAACTGCGGACCCGACGCCCCTGCCATCCTGTGGCAGGCCGGCGAGGTCGTCACCGAAGGACCCACGTCATGAATCGCCTGCTCGAAGAAAAAGGTGGCCGCGTGCTCGCGTTCGGTGCGCACCCCGATGACCTCGAGGTCGGTGCGGGCGGGCTGCTCGCACGGCTCGCCGCCGAAGGCGCGAAGGTCACGCTGGCCGTGGTCTCGATCCCGAACCACGCTGAGCAGCGCAAGGCCGAGGCGATCGCGGGCGCCGACGTGCTCGATGCCGATCTGTTCATCCTCTACGAGGACAAGCCGTGCCGCGTCGAGGACATCCCGATGCACGAGCTGGTGCGGCGGTTCGACAACATCATCGGCGACGTCCGCCCCGATCTCGTGATCACGCACTCGGCCCACGATCTCCACTGGGACCACAGCCTCGTCAACCGCGCCACGGTCTCCGCGCTGCGTCGCACCCCGTGTGACCTGCTCGCGTTCCTGTCGAGCCCCGAGATGAACGCGCAGAGCCGGTCGATCGGGCAGTGCTTCGCCGACATCTCGAAGTCGATCGAGACCAAGATCGAGGCGATCTCCGCGCATCGCTCGCAGGTCCCCAAGCTCGATCTCGAATCGAGCCGTGACCTCGCCCGCGCGATGGGCCGGATCAGCGGCTACGAGTACGCCGAGGCCTACGAGGTCCTGCGCGTTCGCATCTGAGGACGTGACCGGCCCGCCCATCGAGGCAGGCGCGCACACCCCTGGAATCACCTGGGGGTGGGTGCTAGCGTCGATCTCCAATGCGTATCCGAAGCGGAATCTTCGTCGCGGCGCTGGGGCTGTTCGCAGGGGCGTGTGGTGGTGCCCGCGCTGGTCGGATCATGGCCGATACCCCGGTGCTCCCGTACCAGGCCCCCGATGCGGACGAGATCGCCGGCATCGATCCCGACGCAGAACCCGACGCTGCCGAGACGGCCACGCCGCCCTCGCCGGACTCCACCCCCGCACAGAACCCGCACAAGTAGCGCCAGCATATGTGTGGAATCATCGGCTACATCGGCACCCGGCAGGCAACGCCTATCCTCATCGGCGGCCTGCGCAAGCTCGAATATCGCGGCTATGACTCCGCGGGCGTCAGCGTCTCCGATGGGGGCGGCGCCTCGCGCGTCGTTCGCTGTCGCGGCAAGCTGGCGGCCCTCGAAGACAAGCTCCTGAAGGAGCCCGCGGCCGGCACGATCGGCATCGGACATACGCGCTGGGCCACGCATGGCCGGCCCTCGGACGAGAACAGCCACCCGCACAAGGTCGGCCCGATCAGCGTCATCCACAACGGGATCATCGAGAACCACCTGGCGCTCCGGCAGGAGCTGTCGGCCGCTGGCGCGAAGTTCTCGTCCGAGACCGACACCGAGATCTTCGCCCACCTCGTCGACCACGCGATGACCGCTGGCGCCCCCGACCTGGCCACCGCGGTGCGCCGCTCGCTCGCCAAGGTCCGCGGCAGCTATGCCTTCGTCGTGATGAGCGACAAGGAGCCGAACACCCTCGTCGCGGCCAAGAACTCGTCCCCACTCGTCGTCGGCCTCGGCGATGGCGAGAACTATGTCGCCTCGGACGTCACGGCGATCCTCAGCGAGACCCGCCGGGTGATCTTCGTGGAGGAGGGCGAGATGGTCGTCGTCAAGCGTGACGGCGTCACCCTCATGGACTTCGACGGCAAGGTCCACACCCGCGAGGCCAAGACCATCACCTGGTCGGCAGTCCAGGCGGAGAAGGGCGGCTTCAAACACTACATGCTGAAGGAGATCCACGAGCAGCCGCGCGCTGTCGCGGACACGCTCGTCGGTCGCCTCGATCTCGCGAACGACGATGTGTCGCTCGATGGCATCGAGCTCGATGTCTCCAAGATCAAGCGGATCATCTTCATCGCCTGCGGCACCAGCTTCCACGCCTCGATGGTCGGGGAGTTCCTCGTCGAGGCGCTCGCGCGGATCCCGGTGGACGTCGATCTCGCGTCGGAGTTCCGCTATCGCGATCCCATCGTCGGCCCGGGTGACCTGGTGGTCGCCGTCAGCCAGTCCGGCGAGACGCTCGATACGATGGAGGCGATCCGCGAGGCCAAGAAGAAGGGCGCCCAGGTGTTCGCGATCTCGAACGTCGTCGAGGCCTCGATCCCGCGCCTCGCGGACTACGCGTTCTACACGCACGCCGGACCGGAGATCGGCGTGGCCTCGACCAAGGCGTTCACCACCCAGCTGGTGGCGATCGCGCTGTTCGCCATCTACCTCGGGCGGCGGACGGGCTCCCTGTCCAAGGAGCGCGCGCGCGTGCTGCTCGCCGAGCTGGTGGCGCTGCCGAACAAGATGCGCGACATCGTGGAGAGCGGCGCGCAGATCCAGGCGATCGCGAGGCGCTATGGCAATGCGAAGGGCTTCCTGTTCCTCGGCCGTGGTCCACAGTTCCCGATCGCGCTCGAGGGTGCGCTCAAGCTGAAGGAGATCTCGTACATCCACGCGGAGGGCTATGCCGCGGGCGAGATGAAGCACGGTCCGATCGCGCTGATCGACGAGCACCTGCCCGTGGTGGTCCTGGTCCCGCGTGGCCCGAGCTACGAGAAGACGGTCTCGAACCTGGCCGAGGTCCGCGCACGTCAGGGCAAGGTGATCGCCATCGCCTCGCGCGGCGACAACGAGATCGGATCGCAGTCCGACGATGTGATCGTGGTCCCCGACACGGCGCTCGAGCTGCAGGCGATCCTCACCGTGCTGCCCCTGCAGATGCTTTCGTACTACGTGGCCGACTTCAAGGGCACGGACATCGACCAGCCTCGCAACCTCGCGAAGTCCGTCACGGTCGAGTGAAGAAGCGGCTCACCCACTTCGATGACGCTGGCGCGGCCCGCATGGTCGATGTCGGCGCGAAGCCGGAGACCGAGCGGGTGGGCATCGCCTCCGGCTCGATCACGATGCTGCCGGCCACCGCGAAGGCCGTCGCGGCCGGCACGATCGGCAAGGGCGATGTCCTCGGGGTGGCCCGCCTCGCAGGGATCCAGGCCGCCAAGAAGACCGCGGACTGGATTCCGCTGTGCCATCCGTTGCGGATCACCGGCGTCAACCTCGACCTCCGCGTGGTCGGCAGCGCGGTGAAGATCACCGCCACCGTCCGTGCGTGCGATCGCAGCGGCGTGGAGATGGAGGCCCTGGCGGCGGTCTCGGCGGCGGCGCTGACCGTCTACGACATGTGCAAGGCGATCGATCGCGGCATGGTGATCGGCGAGATCCGGCTCGAGGAGAAGCGCGGCGGCAAGTCCGGGACCTGGCGGCGCGGCTAAGGCTTCCGGCGCTCGAAGACGAGCAGCTCGCCCAGGCTGTCGTGATCGCGCGAGCCGATGTGGACCATCCCGACCCGGCGGATCACGCCGAGTGAGGCCACGTGCCACGGGAACGTGGTGGCCTGCACGGCGCTGATGGTCGGGTGGGAGAGGGCCCACTCCACACACGCGGCGACCGCCTCGACAGCGAACCCGCGGCATCGCGAGGACTCCTCGATCGAGTAGGCCACCTCGGCCACGCCATCCGCCGGGTGGCCGTGGAACACCACGCTGCCCACCACGCGCGGCTCGTCCTTGAGGAGCACGAGCGAGTCTCCCCACAGCCGGATCTCCGGCGCCGCGCGCAGCGCCGCCCGCGAGAATGGGAAGCCGAGCGCCACGAGGTCATCGTTGGGCCAGGCGTCGGGGAACTGCGCACCCACCGCCGCCTCCGCACGGGCCTTGTCACGGTCGAGGACCGCCTCGATCGCCTCGAGGGTGATCGGGACCAGGCGCAGTCGCTCGGTGGTGATCGCCGGCATCGTCGTGTTCGGTTCAGGGCCCGGTCTTCGCGAAGCCGATCACGAGCCCGAGCTCGCTGGGGCCCGTGCCGATCAGGCCGTATCGGACGTCGACGTTGAGCATCCAGCCCGAGATGTATTGATCGATCCCGACGCTCGCCACGCCGCCCGCGAACGCGCGGTACATCTGTGGTGGGATCACTTGATTGGCGCGGAACAGCGCGCCGCCAGCTCGCGCCGTCAGATAGCGGCTCGGGTCATCGCCCGGGCGGATCCGGACCCCGACCATCAGATCGAACTGCAGGGTCAGGAGCTGATCGTTGATGCGGGCGGCGTCGGCCGAGTACATCGTGCCGAACAGGACGTTGGACTTGACGCTCCAGCCGAGCCGGCGCTCGGTGTCCATCGGCTGCCACGTCGCTTGCCCTCCGAGCAGATAGCCAAAGCCGAGGTTCTTCGCGTCGGCGCCGGTGCCGGAGACCAGGCCAACGGTCATGCCGAGGCTGCCCGGCGGCAGCGGATCCGCGGCCACGCGCGCACCATCGCCGAAGAGCACGGGGCCGAGCGCGATGAGCGCGAGCGGCGCTACGATCAGCAAGCCCGGCCGCACGGTCAGAACTTCGAGGTGGTCGCGAGGAACGTCATCTTGTCGTTGGTCGCGCGGAGGCGGCGGGACAGGGTGCGCACCCAGTTCCAGAGCAGCTCGTATGCGAGGTCGCGGTCGACGAACAGGAGGTCCTCGAGGTCCTTCCGGTTGACCACGAACAACCGGCACTTCTCGTGGCACATCGCCGTCGCGGAGCGCGGCGCGTCGTCGATCAGCGACATCTCGCCGAAGTACGCGCCGGGCCGCAGCACGGCGAGCGCCTCCTCACCCATGCCGGGGACGATGCGGCTGATCCGGACCGCGCCCTCGACGATCAGGTAGAACTTGTCGCCCGGAGAGCCCTCCGCAAAGATCGTCGCGCTCGACTTGTACTGCTCCTCGAGGCCGATATCGACGACCCGACGGAGGTGGGTCGCGGGGAGGCCGCTGAACATGTCGATGGCTGCGAGGATCTCGAGCGTCGACTTGCCCTTCAGATCCAGGTCTGGCTTTGCCTCGTCGTCGGACATGTTGCTGGCTCCTCAAGGGTCCCACACGGTCCCCGAAAACGCAAAAAGGCCCGGAGGTTACCCTCCAGGCCCTCAGTGCCCGTTAGCGACCCAGAGTGACTACGCCCCGACCTTGAGGACGAGGAGGAGCGAGATGATGAGCGCGTAGATGACGAGCGACTCGATCAGCGCGAGGCCGAGAATCATCGGGCCGCGGATCTGGCCGGCAGCGCCGGGGTTGCGAGCGATACCATCGAGCGCGGCCGCGGCGGCGCGGCCCTGGCCGATGCCACCACCGAGCGCGGCGATGCCGATGCCGAGGCCGGCAGCGAGAGCGATCAGGCCGTAGTTCGAGGCGAGGCCCTGGGTCTTGATGGCCTCGGCCTCACCGCCCTGCGCGAACGCAAGGCCGCTGAACACGACGAGGATGAGGAGCGAGGTGATGCTCGAGAAGACGATCTTGGTGGTGCGCTTCATGACTGGTTCTCCTTGGGTGGGTCGCGCGGGGGCGCTGGTCGGTGGTGGGTAACGTTTTTTCGAAGATGGGTAAAGCCGAGACGGCCTGAAATCAGTGCTCTTCGTGCTCGATCGCCATGCCGATGTAGACCATCGCCAGCGTGCAGAACACGAGGGCCTGGATGCCACAGACGAGCAGGCCGAGGAGCAGGAACGGCAGCGGCACCAGGACGGGCACCAGGGCGAAGAACGACATGACGACCTTGTGGTCGGCCATCATGTTGCCCATCAGCCGGATCGACAGCGACAGCGGCCGTGCGATGTGGCTGATGATCTCGATCGGCAGCATCAGCGGGATCAGCGCGGGGCTGGGTCCCAGGAAGTGCTTGAAGTACGCGAGCCCGTGCTCCTTGACGCCGTAGATGTGCGTCAGGAGGAACACCGCGAGCGCGATGCCGACGTTGGTCTTGAGCGTGTCCGTGGGCGCGCCGAACCCGGGGATCAGCGCGAACAGGTTGTTGAACAAGATGAACATGAACAGCGCGCCGATCAGCGGGAAGAACCGCGCCGCGTGCTTCTCGCCCATCGCGCCTTCGACCAGGCCGTAGACACTCTCGGCCATGACCTCGAAGAAGTTGCGCAGGTTCATCGTGCGCGGCGGGACGATCCCCTTGTCCGCGCTCTTGGTCCCGCGGAAGAAGGCGAGGGCACCCCAGGTTACGAACGCCACCACGACGAGCGTGATGAGGACGTGCGTGAGGGTCCAGCCCGTCGCGAACATCTTGAGGCCGGCCTTGCGGCCGAGGACGCCCTGCGCCCAATGGTCGAACTTCTGCCACCACGAGAAGCGGTTCAGGTAGTCAAACCATGTTCCGTGTTCACCCATGGTCGTGCTCGCTCGCTGGATCCTGTGTGGGGTCCTGCGTGCCGGGCGTGACCCGGAACGCGCTGAAGGCCGTCTCGATCACGATCGAGATGATGAAGATCGAGTAGCCGATCGCAAACGCGATCACGTCGATCGGGAGGAACAACACAGCCACCGCGACGGCGCCCATCAGGCCGACCATCTTCGGGAGCATCAGGAGCGACGCGTTGCCGCCCTTGCCGGAGGCGGCCTCGGCGGTCCACTTCACCACGAGGCGGCGAAGGGCATAGAAGTTCAGGCAGGTGAGCCCGGCGCCGAGCATCAGGCCGAGGACGATCTCCCGGCTCTGGGTGACGACCAGGCCAACGACCACGGCGACGACCGCGATCGCGTAGTTGAGCCGCTCGATCCGCTGGATGCTCGGGCTAGCCACGGCTGTCGGCCTCCGCCGATCGCTCGGCACGGCCCACCGCTCGCAGCACGCCGCGGAACCCCGCGACGAGGCCAAAGCCGAGGAACAGGAGCATCAGCCACGGGCCGGTCTCGAACTTCGCATCGAGGCCGTAGCCGATCAGGAGGCCAATGATCACCGACAGTCCGAGCTCGAGGCCCACGGAGCTCTGCGCGAGCGCATCGAACGCGCGCTTGCCGTTGCCGGCCGCGGGATCGACCGCTCGCTCACGGCGCCGGTTGCGTCCGTTGGTCACGACCTCTGGATGCAGCGAACCGCCGCCGGAATCCTGCGACATTTCGCCGCGCTGGGAGGACTCGGTCTGCATCTAGCGGCGCCCATCTACCACGCTGATTTTTCCGGGTCAATCGACGACAGACGCCTTGGCGGCCGCGATGATCTGGTCGATCTCCTCGTCGGTGTGGGCCAGGCTCACGAACATCGCCTCGAACTGGCTCGGGGGGAGAAACACCCCTCGATCCCGCATGTTGCGGAAGAACGACCCGAACCGCTTGGTGTCCGAGGTCTTCGCAGACTCGTAGTCGGTGATCGGCCCCTGCGCGAAGAACAGGGTGAGCATCGAGCCGACCCGGTTCATCACCGCGGGCACCCCCGCTGCGGTCGCGGCCGCCAGGAGGCCATCCCCGAGCCGCTGACCGAGCTGCTCGAGCCGCTCGTAGGTGCGGGGCCGGGCCAGGATCTCCATCGCCTTGAGCCCGGCGGCCATCGCCAGCGGGTTCCCGCTCAGGGTGCCGGCCTGGTAGACGGGGCCTAGCGGCGCGAGCTTCTGCATGATCTCCGCACGGCCGCCGAACGCCGCCGCCGGGAGGCCGCCGCCGATGATCTTGCCGATCGTCGTGAGGTCCGGGGTGATCCCGTACCGCGCCTGCGCCCCGCCGAACGCGACCCGGAAGCCGGTCATCACCTCGTCGAAGATCAGCACCGTGCCGTGCTTCTTGGTCAGCTCGCGCAGGCCTTCGAGGTATCCGGGCAGGGGCGCAACCAGGCCCATGTTGCCGGCGACCGGCTCGATGATCAGCGCCGCGACATCACCCGCGGCGAGCGCGCGCTCGACACTCGGGAGATCGTTGTACGGCACGACAATGGTGTCGCGCGCGGCACCATCGGGAACGCCGGCCGAGCCCGGGATCCCGAGCGTGGCGGCGCCGGAGCCGGCAGCGACGAGGAGGCAGTCGGCGTGGCCGTGATACCCGCCATCCGCCTTGATGATCTTCGCCCGGCCGGTGAACCCGCGCGCGAGGCGCAGCGCCGACATCGTGGCCTCGGTGCCCGAGGACACCGCGCGGATCATCTCCATCGATGGCACGGCGGCGCGCAGGGTCTCCGCGAACTTCACCTCGATCTCGGTCGGCGCACCGAACGTGGTGCCCATCGACAGCGAGTCCTTGATGGTGTCGAGGATCTCCGGGTGTCCGTGGCCCAGGATCAGCGGGCCCCAGCTACCGATCAGGTCGAGGTACTTGTTGCCGTCCGCGTCCCAGATCGAGGAGCCATCGCCCTGTACGACGAACACCGGGTCCACGCCAACCGATCGGCACGCACGGACCGGTGAGTTGACACCGCCGGGAATGATCGCCTTGGCTCGCTCGAAGATCGCCTGACTCTTCTGGATCGACATGCGGCCCGGACCGTAGCCCGGCCGGGGCGGCTTGTCGTCGGATGAGACCGTCTAGCCGCGAGCGGCGTCCGGACCTGTATGGCTCCATCCACGGTCCCGGCAAAGCTCCCGGCCCAGGTCGGCTTCGCGACCCTCGTGTTCCTCGCCTCGGTCGCGGCCCACGCGGATGTCCGGATCGTCGTCGTCCCCGACCCTGGCACGGAGGCACCACACCTGGTCGCCACGATCCGCGACGAGCCGGGCCTCCCGCCCCACGAGGTCCGGCTGATCGATCGGGGTGGGCGACCTCTGCGATCCGGGCAACGCGGGCCAGGCGACGCAGCGGGGCCCGGCGATCTCGTGATCACGCCGATCTCGATCCGACCGTTCTCGGCTGGCCCCGACTCGATCGCGATCGCGATCCTGTTCAACGGTCAGGAGATCTGGGCCGGCAACGACGAGATCGAACCCGCGGACTCGTCGGCGCGGTACCCCGGCGCCCTCGATGGGATCCGCGCGGGCCTGGTCGAGCTCGATCTCGCGCATCGCCTGCCGCCCGGCAGTCAGGCCGCGCTGATCTCGTACGACCAGGCCGTCCGCGAGCTGGTCCCGATGGGGCCCGCGGCTCAGCTGACGCCGGCGGCGATCGGCACCCAGCGCGACTACTACAGCCGGATCGGCACCAACCTGGTCGACGGCGTCGAGCTCGCCCTAGCGCGGCTCGAGCGCACCCACACCACCCGAAAGCTGCTGCTCGTCCTCGGCGATGGCAACGACGTCAATAACTCGGCCGCGGACCTCGCGTTCAGGGACCTCGAGACGCGTGCGCGGATGGCGCGCATCGAGATCGCCGCGATCGTCTACAAGGGCGCGCTGTCGAACGAGGACACGCCGATCACCGGGCTCGTGCGCGACGTCCGCATGGTCAGCGGCGCGGCGAACCTCGGCGAGGCGATGGTCAGGTCCGTGGCCCACGCGACCAACCAGGTCACGGTCACGTTCCCCGGCACGGAGCTGACCTGGGACGGCAGGGTGGCCGACCTCGTGATCTCGCTGGATGGCCGTGATCTCGAGCCCGTGGCCGTGGTGATGGGCGAGGCGCCCCCGAGCTCCGGGACGAGCACGATCGCCCGCTGGCTCCTGCAGGCCGGGATCGGACTCGGTGCCGTGGGCGCGCTCGCGCTGATGTTGCGCTGGCGCGCCGCACGGAGCGCGGCGTAACTCACGGGCCCGAGCACGGCCCGGAGCACGTCATCTTCTCGGTTGGCTACTCGGCTTCGGGCTCGGGCTCGTCCGCCGCGTCCTCGGCCTCGTCGCCGTCCTCGGCCTCGTCGGCATCGTCGTCACCCTCGAGATCCTCGTTGGGGACCGTGTCGGTGTCGTCGATCGCTTCGATCGGTACGCCCTCGGCGATGCCGGACTCCTCGCCCGGATCCGCGAGCCGCTCGATCGCCGCCACGTGCTCGCCGTCGTCGACACGCATCACGCGCACACCCTGTGTGGCGCGCCCTTGCACCGAGATGTCCCGCACGCGGAGCCGGATCAGCTTGCCGCGGTCGGAGATCAGGATCACGTGATCGTCATCCGAGACGATGCGGACCGCCGCGACCATGCCGTTGCGGGCTGTGGCCTTGATCGCGATCACGCCCTTGCCGCCACGATTCTTCGTGGGGTAGTCGGCCACCGCGGTGCGCTTGCCATAGCCGCGCTCGCAGATCGTGATCAGGGTCGCCGCCGAGTCGCGGGCGAACGTCACCATGCCGACCAGGCGATCACCTTCACGCAGCGAGATGCCGCGCACACCACCGGCGCTGCGGCCCATCGGTCGCACCTTGTCCTCGGTGAAGCGCACCGCGAACCCCTTCGCGGAGGTCAGCAGTACGTCATCGGTCTTGGTGACGAGCGCAGCGCCGACCAGGCGGTCTCCATCATCGATGGTGATCGCGCGGATGCCGTTGCTCTTGACGTTCTGGAACTGCGAGAGCTCGGTCTTCTTGACCGTGCCCGATTGGGTGGCGAAGAACACCGCGGCGTCCTCGCGCTTGAACTGTTCGTCGGTGAACGGGAGCATCGCCACGACCTGCTCGCCGTCCTGGAGATCGAGCACGTTGACGATCGGCCGGCCCTTCGCAGTGCGCGCACCCTCGGGCAGCTCGAACACCTTCTTGTAGTAGACGCGGCCCTTGTCGGTGAACAACAGCGTGTGGTCGTGGGTCGACGCCGCGAACATGTCGACGATGAAGTCACCCTCGGTCGACGTCGCGCCGGTGATGCCACGGCCACCACGGCCCTGCGCCTCGTACTCGCGGACGGGCGTGCGCTTGATGTAGCCGAGGTGGGTGCGCGTGACGACCATGTCCTCCTGGTCGATCAGCTCCTCGGTCATGATCTCGCCCTGGGCGTCCACGATCTTCGTGCGGCGCTCGTCGGCGAAGTCCGCGCGGATCTGGTTCAGCTCGGCGATGATCGCGGCCATCAGCTTGTCGTCATCGGACAGCAGGCCCTCGAGATAGTCCGTGAGCTCCCACAGCTCTTTGTACTCGGCCTCGAGCTTCTCGCGCTCGAGACCGGTCAAGCGGCCGAGGCGCATGTCGAGGATCGCCTGGGCCTGCCGCGCCGACAGGTTCATGAACCCGCGGTTGTTCGCCGCCGTGACCTCGTCGGACGGCCGCCCCGCGCGCTCGAGGAACTCGCCGAGGCCCGAGAGCCGCTCCGCCATCAAGCGGTCCTTGGCGATGTCGGTGTCCTTGCTCGACCGGATGATCTCGATCACGCGATCGATGTTCATCACGGCGATGCCGAGGCCTTCGACGATCTCTCTCCGCAGCCGCGCCTCGCGCAGATCGAACAGCGTGCGGCGCGTGACGACTTCGCGACGGTGCTCGACGAACACCTGGAGCGCGCGCTTGAGCGACAGCAGCACCGGGCGGCCATCGACGATCGCCAGCATGTTGACGCTGAACGAGCTCTGCAGCGCGGTGTACTTGAACAGGCTCGCGAGCACGACCTGATCGCTCGCGTCGCGCTTGAGCTCGAACACCACGCGCATGCCCGTGCGATCGGATTCGTCGCGGATGTCGCTGATGCCCTCGAGTTTCTTGTCGCGGACCATGTCCGCGCAGTTCTCGATCCACCGCGACTTGTTCACCATGAACGGCAGCTCGGTGATCACGAGCGCCTGCCGGTCCTTGCGGATCTCTTCCGTGGCGGCCACGCCGCGCACCGCGATCGCGCCACGGCCGGTCTTGTACGCGGACATGATGCCGACCCGCCCCTGGATCACGCCGCCGGTGGGGAAGTCAGGGCCGGGGACCAGCTTGATGAGCTCGTCGTCGGAGATGTTGGGCCGCGCGATCAGGGCGAGCGTCGCGTCGATCACCTCGCCGAGGTTGTGTGGCGGGATGTTGGTGGCCATGCCGACAGCGATGCCGGTGGCCCCGTTGATCAGGAGGTTCGGAACCTTGGTCGGGAGGACCGTCGGCTCCATCTCCTTGTCGTCGTAGTTCGGCTGCCAGTCGACGGTCTCCTTGTCGATGTCGGCGAGCAGCTCGCTCGACACCTTGCTCATCCGGCACTCGGTGTATCGATACGCCGCCGGAGGATCGCCGTCGACCGAGCCGAAGTTGCCCTGGCCGTCGACCAGGAGGTAACGCATCGAGAAGTCCTGGGCCATGCGGACCAGGGCGTCGTAGACGGAGGCGTCGCCGTGCGGGTGGTACTTGCCGATCACGTCGCCGACCACGCGGGCGCACTTGACGTAGGGGCGGTTCCACGTGTTGTTGAGCACGCGTTGCGCGAACAGGATGCGCCGATGCACGGGCTTCAGGCCGTCGCGCGCGTCGGGCAACGCACGCGAGACGATCACGCTCATGGCGTAGTCCATGAACGAGCTCTTCATCTCGGATTCGATCGAGATGGGCGTGATGTTTGGAGCGGTTACGTCGGACATCTTCGGCGGGGCTTTTATAGCCCGCACGGGCCGATTCCTCAACGCTCAACCCGTCGGAAAAACCAACGATTTCGAGGGATCTAGCGATACGGACCGGTTCCGGAAACCTCGCGCGCCCACCACGCTGCCAGCTCGATGGCGGCCCCCATCCGATGGGCATCCGAGAGGGCTCCATCGAACGCAATTTCGACATCGTGCGGGCGCACGGTGGAGGCGCTCGGCCGCGCGATCTCGAGCAACTCGGCCGCGCGCGGATCGATGGTCAGCGCGATCCTGCCGGGCGCGTTCGGCGGTGGCCACGCCGCGCGCGGGAGATCCTCGGAGATCAGGGACAGGGTCTCGCCGCCGCTGCCGTGACGATGTGCGCTGACGATGGTGCGCAGCCGGCCGGTGTCTCCCGGGCCGAGCCTTCGCGCGACGTGCACCGTGACGTCCACCGCGCCGCGCCGCACGCGGAGGAGGGGTTTGCCGCCGAGCTCCACGCGGGGGGCCTGGTCCGCGCCGAGCGCGCGAGCGATCGGACCGAAGGCACGTGCCCACCGCACGGGGCGCGCGGCGAGGAGCAGCGATGCGCCGAGCATGTCGGCCATCCGCTCCGGGTCTGGCTCCGGGCCCTGGCGATCCGCGCGGACTTGATCGTGCGAGACCTCGTGGAGCCAGGCCGCATCGCGCCACAGCAGCGCCGTCGTGCGCGCCACCTGCTGCGACGACACATACCGCGATGACAGCAGAGCCGAGCGCGAGGCTTGATCGAGCCAGATCGTCGCGAGCGCGAGATCGTTGGTCTCGATCAAGAAGCTGTCGTCGAAGCTGGCTGCGCGGGGGGCCCCACCGTTGGCCCAGCGATCGGTCCATCGCATCCTCAGCTCGAAGCCGTCGATGCAGGGCAGGGCGACCACGATCGACGCCGTGGGCTCCATGATCAAGGTCGCTCGGTAGCTCGCCTGATCGACCTCGATCACCGCATGCACGCGCGCGGCCGTCGCATCGATCTGCGACACCGCGAACCGCTGCTCGATCACACCGCGGAGGACCTCGCTCACCTCCCCCCAGCATAGCGCGCCCGGTCTAGTCGAGCGGGCTCAACAAATGGAGCTCGACCCGGCGGTTGTAGGCACGCGCGGCCGTGAGCTTTGTTCCGGTGAGGCCGGCCGGAGCGACCCGGGGCACGGTCTCGCCGGCGCCCTTCGCGACGAGGCGAGACGCATCGATGCCCTTGCGGGCGAGATAGGCGACGATCGCCTCCGCCCGGGCCTGCGAGAGCTCGAGGTTGTCAGCGTAGAGCCCGCGCGTGAGCACGACGTCGTCGGTGTGGACCGTGATCATGATCCGCAGCGCGGGCATCTGCGCCAGCGCCACGGCGACCGCGTCGAGCGCCTTGGTCGCACCGGGCGCCCAGGTCGTGGTGGCCTGCGTGAACGCCACGTTCGCGAGCACGCCGTCGAGCCGCTTCGCCGCGGCCGGCAGCTCGTCCGGGCAGCCATCGGTGTCCTCGAAGCCGTTCTTGGTCTCGAGCGTGTCCAGGCACGCGTCGGCGGCATCCGCCACACCATCGCCGTCGTTGTCGGGATCGGGGCAGCCGTCGTCGTCCTTCCAGCCATCCCGGTCCTCGGGCTGGAGCGGGCACTGATCCTGCGCATCGGCGATCCCGTCGGTGTCATTGTCGGGATCGGGGCAGCCGTCGTCGTCCTGGAACGCGTCCTTGTCCTCGGCGTCGTTCGGGCACTGATCCTGGGCATCGGCGATCCCATCCCCGTCGTTGTCGGGATCGGGGGCGTCGGCGTCATTGGCCGGCGGAGGTCGTGGGGGCGTCGGGGTCGGGGGCGTCGGGGGCGTCGCGGTCCGGACCTGCGCACGGCCCAGCTCGTAGTAGACCGACGCGAGCGCCTCGAGATCCAAGGTCTGCTTCTGGCTGTCGAGGTTCGCGGGGACCGTGTTCTCGCTGCTCGGCATCATCAGCGCACGGACGTCGAGCCGCAGCCCGAGGTGCTCGTCGAGCCGCAGCTTGAGGCCGCCACCGACGTAGAACGCCGGATCGGTGTCGGGTGAGAGATCCTTCTGCGGGTCGGTCTTCCACTTCGCGTTGTTCGACGCGACCACCGAGAACGCGCCGGCCCCGACGAGGGCGAACGGCAGCACCATCGCATCGGGGACCTTGCCCCGGAGCTGCAACACCAGATGTGCGCGATACGTCAGGTCGGTCACGCCGAACTTCGCCTCGCGCGCCTCGGTGGGGATCACGCCGAGCTCGCCCTCGAGACCGATCAGGTCGCCGAGATACGCACCGACGCGCACGCCGAACAACCCGGAGTTGCGCTGGCTCGGCGCGTTCGGGCCGTCGGTGGCGCCGAGCTCGCTGTGATCGCTGAACACGTGGAGGCCCGCGAGCCCACCCACCTCGACGTTCGCGTGCGCGGTGCCGCACACGAACATCAGCACCGCGACTCCGGACGCAAAACGACCCGCCAAGTCACCTGGGCGGGCCGTGGACGTCACGTGGTGACTACTTGCTGGCGCCGGCGCCGGCGCCGACGAGCTGGAACTCGACGCGGCGGTTCTTCGACCGCGCACCGGTCAGCTTGGCACCCTTGAGACCGGTCGGATCGACGACCGGCTGGCTGTCGCCATAGCCCTTCGCGCTGATCCGGCCCTCCTCGAGGCCCTTCTTCACGAAGTACGCGCGGACGCTCTCGGCGCGCGCCTGCGACAGCTCGAGGTTGTCGGCGAACTTGCTGTTCTTGGACTTCTTGAACGGCTGGTCATCGGTGTGGCCCTGGATCTCGATCTTGAGCTCCGGGAACTCCTTGAGGACGTCGACGGCCTGGTTCAGGACCTTGTTGGAGGTCGCGAGCAGAGCGTCCGAGCCGACGCGGAAGTTGATGCCCTGGATGGCACCCGTGAACTTCTTGATCTTCGCCGGGATCTCGTCCGGGCAGCCGTCCTCGTCCTGATAGCCGTTCTTGGTCTCAGGCTGATCGACGCACTTGTCGGCGCCATCGAGGATGCCGTCGCCGTCGTTGTCCGGCTCCGGGCACCCGTCGTCGTCCTGGAAGCCGTCCTTGTCCTCGGGCTCCATCGGGCACTTGTCGGCGTTGTCGACGATGCCATCCTTGTCGTTGTCGGCCTCGGGGCAGCCGTCGTCATCCTGGAAGCCGTCCTTGTCCTCGGCGTCCGTCGGGCACTTGTCGTTCGGATCGAGGATGCCGTCGGCGTCGTTGTCCGGCTCCGGGCAACCGTCGTCGTCCTGATACGCGTCCTTGTCCTCGGGATCGGTCGGGCACTGGTCGGCCGCGCCGCGGATACCGTCCTTGTCCGGGTCATCGTCCTTCTCGGGCGGCGCCTCGACCGTGACGGTCTTGCCGCGGCCGAAGTCGAAGTAGATCGACGCGAGGGCTTCAAAGTCCACGGCGACCTTCGAGGTGTCCTTGCTCGGGGGCGTGTCGTTTTCGCTCGACGGGACGATCATGAGGCGGGCGTCTGCACGCAGGCCCCAGTTCGCACCGGCGCGGTACTTGACGCCGACACCGCCGTAGAACGTGGCGTCGGTGTCCTCGGTGATGTCGCGGGACACGATGCCCTTGATGCCGGCCTTCTTGTCGCTGGTCGACACGACGCTGAACGCGCCGGCGCCCGCGAACACGAACGGGATGACCTTGTTGGCCGGATCGCCGGCGCGGAACTGCGCGACGAGGTGGGCGCGGTAGGTCAGGTTCGTGATGCTGTACTCGAAGTCGCGAGCCTTGGTCGGGATCACGCCGAACTCACCCTCGACGCCGAGGATGTCGGTGAAGAACACGCCGACGCGGAGGCCGAACAGGAACGAGTTGGCCTCGCTCGGGGCGTTCGGGATGTCCTGAACGCCGAGCTCGTTGTTCTTGTTGAACACGTGAACGCCCGCCATACCACCGACCTCGACGTTGGCTTGGGCCACCGTGGTCGTCGCGAGAGTGCCGAGAGACAGCGCAACAACTACAGTCGTTGGAGACAAACGCTTCATGGAGGAAGTCGTAACTCTCCCCAGGGCCGATCTCCAGCGCCCGGGCCAGGCATCTGCACCAGTTCTATAAGGTTCTAGATCCTCCTAGATCCCCCGAGGGGGGGTGTTGCGGGAGCACCGGGACCGGCGTATTGCACCCCGCGATGGCCAATCGGCTCGCCGGAGAGAGCTCCCCGTACCTCCGGCAGCACGCCGACAATCCCGTCGACTGGTGGCCGTGGGGTAGCGAGGCGTTCGCGGAAGCGCGCCGGCTCGACAAGCCGGTGTTCGTCTCGATCGGCTATGCCGCATGCCACTGGTGCCACGTGATGGCCCACGAGAGCTTCGAGCACCCGGCGACCGCCGAGCTGATGAACGCGCGGTTCATCAACATCAAGATCGATCGAGAGGAGCGCCCTGACGTCGATGCGATCTTCATGAGCGCGATCATGGTGCAGGGCGAGGGCGGGGGCTGGCCGCTGTCGGCGTTCTGTCTGCCCGATGGCCGGCCGTACTTTCTGGGGACGTACTTCCCGCGCGAGCCGCGGTTCGGGCGCCCGAGCTTTCGCGATCTACTCGAGGCGATGTCCGATGCGTACGCCACACGCCGCGCCGATGCGGAGGACAACGCGCTCGCGTTGATCGATGGCCTCGCGCGCGTCGATGCTCACTCCCGTCGCGGTGCACACGGGGCGGATCCGAAGGCGCTGACGGCCTCCCTGCTGATCACCGCAGGCAAGCAGCTCGCCGAGCGCTGCGATCCCAAGCACGGCGGTCTCGGCGGCAAACCGAAGTTCCCGTCCTCGTCGAGTCACGAGCTGCTCGCGCGCGCAGGACGGTTCCCGTTCGGCGAGGCGGCACGCGGGGCGTTCGAGCACTGGGCGCGCGGTATGGCCGAGGGTGGCCTGTACGATCACCTGGGCGGCGGGTTCGCGCGCTACTCCGTCGACGCCCAGTGGCTGGTCCCGCACTTCGAGAAGATGCTCTACGATCAGGCCCAGCTGCTCGGGATCTACGGCGACGTGGTCGCGCACGGTGGGCCGTTCTCCGCGCGAGCGACGGAGGTGATCTCCGAGACGGTCGCGTTCCTCGGGCGCGAGCTCTCGGACCCCGCGGGTGGCCTGTGGTCGTCACTCGATGCCGACAGCGAAGGCGAGGAAGGAAAGTTCTACGTGTGGACGCCGGCCGAGCTGCGCACCGCGGTGGGCGCGATGGGTGCGATCGTCCTCGGTGCGGCCTACGGGGTGACCGAGCAGGGCAACTTCGAGCACGGCACCAGCATCCTGTCGCGGCTGACCCCGCGCGCGTCCGCTGGCGAGGAGGCGCACCTCGCCGAGCTGCGCGCGAAGCTACGTGCGGCGCGCGACCACCGGATCCGGCCGGGGACTGACGACAAGGTGCTCGCGGGCTGGAACGGCCTGGCGATCACGGGCCTGTGCGTTGCGTGGAACGCGACCGGCCACGCCCCGGCGCTCGAGCTCGCCCTTCGCGCGGCGCGGTTCGTGCGCGATACCTTGATCACCGGCGACAACCTGGCGCGCGTGTTCCATCAGGGCACCACCAAGCTCGATGGCACACTCGACGACTACGCGTTCGTCGCCGACGCGTTCCTGCGGCTCGCCGAGGCCACCGGCGATCGGTCGTGGTGGGACCTCGGCGCGCGGCTCGCTGCCACGGCGCGGACCCGGTTCGTCGCCGAGGAGGACGGCGTGGTGGTGTGCTACCTCGCGCCGGCCGGCGATCCGCTGCTGGTCCATCGGCCGGAGTCGCACATGGATGGCGCGATCCCGTCGGGCGCCGCGGTCTACATGCGCGTGCTGCTCCGCCTCGGGCTGGTGGCGGGCGACGAGGCCGCACTGGTCCTCGCCGAGCGCTACCTGATCCAGCGGCTGACCGGCCCGACGGGTGTCAACGCCTGGGCGTCGTCGGGGCTGCTCGCGGCGCTCGACCTGTACCTCCACGCCAAGGTGGTGGTGCTCACCACCGGCACCGGGCGCGACGCGCTCGCGACCGCGGTGCGCGCCGCGTACGCGCCGACGGCTTGCCTCGCGGGCCCATGGGCGAGCGCTTCGGTCCTCGATGCGAAGACCCCGGCGCCGGATGGGGCCGCGCGCGCGTTCGTCTGTACGGGGCCGACCTGCGCGCCGCCGGTCACCGAGACGTCGGCGCTCGTGTCCCTGCTCGCCTTGTGATATTTCGTTCGAGGGTAGGTCGTATGCGCGCCTCGTCTTCGGTGTTCTCTGTGTTCTCTGTATCCCGTGTCGTCTCTGCGCTGTGTCTGCTCGTCACGATGACGGGCGCCGCGCGTGCCGGGAACGATGGCATCGCCCTCGAGGCGTACACGGGCGAGCGCCCCGACGATGCGGACAAGGCGGTCGGCCCGCTGCTCGGCGAGCTGGCGCAGCGCGGGTTCTCCACCGGTGCGGATGTCGCGCGCAGCTACGAGCTCAAGGTGTCACGCACGCTCGGCGGTCCGGACGAGCTCCCGATCGGCTACGCCGACGTCGTCGATCGTGGCACCAAGGCCTGGGTCGGCGGGAAGTTCGAGGCGGCCGTGGCGCTGCTGTCGCCGCTGGTCGACG
>JAYVRN010000171.1:0-2283 GCA_043776275.1 Myxococcales bacterium
CGAGACGATCACCCACACCATCGCGCTGCTGTTCGACCACGTGCTGACGCGCCCGCACCTGTCGCGCAGCTTCTCCGAGATGTCGCTGCGCGATCCCGAGGTCGCCGAGCTCCGGCGCGCCTTCGATGAGGTCTCGGTCCGGCGGTTGACCGAGCTGATCACGGCGATCGTGCCGCGCAGCGTGGTGCCGGATCCGGAGGCGACCGCGTGGGTGCTGTATGGCAGCGCGATGCAGTGCGCATACGGTCTCGCCGAGCACGTGGGCCCCGCGCCCGTCGGGCCGGACCGCGCGAAGAAGGCCCTCGCCGACTTCATCGAGCGCGCGCTGTTTCCCGGCTGACCGGGAGACCTCGGCCGCCGATCAGTCAGCGATCGCGACGCCGGTCAACTGCTCGATCGCTGCTGCCTCGGGGGTGCCGTGCAAGAGGAGCGCGTGCAGCACGCAGGCGATCGAGCGCGCCGCGCACGTGCTGAAATCGAGCGGCACGATGTACGAGCTGCGCTCGCCGGCCCACACCGACAGCGAGGCGTGGTCGACGGCCTCGAGGATCCAGAAGTGCGCGCTCTCCGCGTGGCCCTGCCAGGCGTGGAGCTGGCGGGTCGTGTCGATCGACGACCGCACCGCCTCCTTGTTGTTGTTCGACGGGTTGTCGACCCAGCGATGGATCTTCGCCAGCATGTCGTCGACGTACTGCTTCGGGGCCTGCGCGTCGGCGCCATCGGTGGGGTACTTGTCGACGACCAGACGGCACGCCGCGAGCGCCGCCTTGACCGACGCCTTCTGATCGCCAGCGAGCTGGCGACGCGCCCAGGACACGAGGCCCTGCGAGAGGTACTCGTCAGCGCCGGCCCACGCGTTGGCCACGTTGGTGGAGCTCTCGCCGAGCTCGCGCAGAGATTCGGGATCGGGTCGCTCGCTCATGCCAGTTGTCTCCGTCATACGTCCAGGTAGCTTCCTTCAGCGGCTGCGAACACGGGGACCGCGGTCTGCGACGACGTTCGTTGCACGACCTCGTCGATCATCGCGTCGGTCGCGTCGGGGCTGTGATGGAACAGCGCGAGCTTCTTCGCACCGGCGCGCTCCGCCACCACCACGCCAGCACGCGCAGGGGAGTGGCCCCAGCCACGACGGAGATCGTAGTCGTGGTCCGCGTGCATCGCATCGTGGATCAGGAGGTCCGCGTCCTGCGCGAGATCGATCGCGTCCTGCAGCGGCGAATCGAGATCCGGGTACTCGACGTCGGACAGGTACGTGACGACCTTCCCGTCGCCCTTGATCCGATACGCCGTGGTCCACATGCTGCCGTGCGGGACAGCGATGGTCTTGACCTCGAAGCCGGGCAACGCGATCCGCTGGCCCGGGGTGATCTCGTCGATCGAGACGCCGGCGGCGAGGTTCTCGAGCCCGTTGAGCGGCGAGTAGTGCGGGGCGAGCTGGTTCTGGATCGTGCCCTCGAGGGAGTTGCCGCTGGTCGGCTTGGCACCGAGGATCCGGATCTCGTTGCCCTTGATGAAGAACGGGGTGAAGAACGGCAGCCCCTGGATGTGATCGAGGTGCGTGTGCGAGAGCAGGATCGGCAGCCTGCCCTGCCCCTTGCCGAACTCGCCGCTCATCAGCTGCTTCGCGAGCTCGGTCGCACCAGTGCCGAGATCGATCAGCAGGCGATTGCCCGCATTGGTGACCAGCTCGACCGAGGTCGTGTTGCCACCGTAGCGAAGGAAGTCGCGACCGGACATCGCGAACGATCCCCGCACGCCCCAGAACCGGATCTTCACGCGGGGCCAACTCCGGGGTTCGTGCGCTCCGGCGGATCGAACTCGCCGCCGATCGGGAGCGTCATGCCCTCGAACGAGGTCAGCACTTCGATCCCCGCGGCGGCGCCCTTCGCGAGGTAGGTCGCGGCGATCTGATCCATCTGGTCATCACCGTGCGAGGGCGCGTGGTGATAGAGCACGAGCCGGCGGACCCTCGCCTCGACGCAGATCTCGATCGCCTGATCGGGCGTGGAGTGACCGTAGTGCGGAAACCGTGCGTACTCCTCGGGGAGGAAGTGCGTGTCGTAGACCACCGTGTCCACGCCATCGAGCCGCCGAACCAGCGCCTGCCGCATCGCATCGAGCGAGATCTTGTCGTCCGAGGACAGTGGCTCGGGCCCCTTCAGGAAGTGCTGCTTGTGGATCACCTGGTCGAACGGCGCGGTGTCCGAGATGTACGCCCACGAGGCGCCATCGCAATCGATCCGGTAGCCGACGGAGCCGAACGGATGGTTCAGCGCGATCGGG
>JAYVRN010000172.1:0-2282 GCA_043776275.1 Myxococcales bacterium
TTCCACGCCGCGTACTGGCACGATCAGTTCGGCACGCCCAAGAGCCACGGCTGCGTGAACCTCGCGCCGACCGATGCCAGGTGGGTCTACGACTGGACCGACCCCGCGATGCCCGCGGGATGGAACGAGCTCGAGGTCGCAGCATCGGGATCCGTCGTCGTACTGATCCACGATGCGCAGCAGCCCGATCCTCCCGTGTTCGACTACGACAAGGAGGCGATCGAGCGGGTGAAGATCCGTCGCCAGGAGAAGGCGATGAAGAAGCAGCGCGAGGACGCCGAGGCCGCGGCTGCCGGCAGCGCATCACCGCCTCTGTGACCTCGGCGTCGGCCGGCGCAACATCGACCGTTCCGCGCGCTTGTTAAGTGGCAACCCGAGCAGGCAGAGGCGGATCCGGTGGTCACCGGCAAGCTGCCGGAATCAGGCGACGCAGGCCTGGTTTTGTTCGTGCAGGTTGATGTGGGCATGAAGCGCGAGCTCGTTGCGGCCTCCCGGAACGCACGGGCGATCCGCGCACGCGGCACCCTGCCACCTCCGTTCGCGGGGTCACATCGGGAGCCGAAGCTCGCACTCGACCTGGAGCTCGCACTCGACCTGGAGCTCCAGCGCGCGATGGCGCTCGTGGCGCCGCTCGATCGGGTCACGGTGGTGCAAGCCCGGCGCACGATCTCCGCATACGACGAGGTCGCGCCGGGCTCGCGGCTGATCACCCGGGCGTGAACGAGGCGTCGCGGCCATCGCGGGCCGAGGCCGTCACGGTTCGTAGTCCTCGACCGTGACCCTGGCGCACCGAGCGACGATGCGCGCGACCACCCGCCCCAGGATCTCTCGACCGCGGCCACCGTGATCGCAGAAGTAGGCGCCGAGCGGCTCGAGCTGAAGGGTGGCATCGGGCATGCCGTCGCTGCCCGCTGCTTCGCGGAAGTCGAGTCGACGCTCGCCGGAAGCGACGGCCGAAGGCAGGAGCGAGAGATCGCGCACCAGGGCGTCGGGATCATCGCAGTCAAACCGCAGTCGATACTCGGTGCCCATGCGCGTGCCCTCCATCATAGGCCCGAACCGCGCCGCGAATCGTGGCGACGATGGCGACGATGGGGACGATGGCGACGACGATCGCGAAGCTCGCGATCACTCGAGATCGGGCGCAGCGAACAGCGTCCGGATTCCGTGGAGCGCCGCGGTCGGATAGATCGTGCTGTGGTGCTCGTTCGGCATCGGCTCCCAGACCCAGGTCACGCCCGCGGGGGCCTGGATCCGGAGTGCGGTCGCGAGCGTGGCGATCGCCTCCTGGGTCTCCTGGTAGTCCGCGGTGGCGACGTAGAGGACACGCTTGCCCGCGGTCCACCACGCGAGGTGCTCGTTCGCGGACCGCACGAGGGCCCGCTCGTTCCACCACACGCTCGGATCGGCCGCGATGTAGCCATCGAACAGGGTGGGGTCGACGAGGAAGGTCTCGACGACGAACAGGCCCGCGAGGGACTCGCCGATGATCGCGGACTCGGCGGTGGTGCGATAGCGGGCGTTGATCAGCGGCTTCAGCTCATCGCGCAAGAATCCGCGGAACCGATCCGCCCCACCCGCGTGTGGCGCGCTGTTCTGCTCCTCCGCGACGGTCGTCGTGCCCACGAGATCCCGGCGCCTCTCGGTGTTCTCGATGCCCACCACGATCACGGGCCGGATGATCCCGTTCTTGATCGAGACGTCCACGGCACCGACCACGTGAGGGAAGTCCTCGCCCATGCCGCCGTCGGGCATGTACAGCACCGGATAGCGCTCGTGCCCGGCCGCATACGCGGGCGGCACGTAGACGTTGATCACGCGGTGCTCACCGAGGAGCTTCGATGCGATCGTCAGCGTCACGCCGAGCGCGGCTGGCTCGGTCCTGGCCTCCTGCGCGGGAGGCGCTGGTGGCTGCGCGCGCGCGCAGCACGCGGCGACGAACACCACGGCGAGCCTATGCACGCGTCAGCTCGCGGCCCGTGCTACGGAGGTTCGCTTCATCGGTCGATCATGCCCGAACCCGCGCCGAGATCAGCGAGGATGTGCACCATGCGCTCGCGCTCGATCGTCCTGGCCCTGGTCCTCACGGCGTCCGCGTGCGGTGGCGACGACGGTGGCCCGATCGACGTCCACGCGCTCGCCGCGTGCGATGCGGCCTGGGTGCGAAACGGCTACACCGAGTGTGAGGCGGCGTGCGTGAACTCCACGATCGCGCTCAATGCGATGGGGCTCGCATGTCCCTCCCACACCTCCAGGGGCGCGGTGTCCTGCAGCAAGACGTT
>JAYVRN010000173.1:0-7413 GCA_043776275.1 Myxococcales bacterium
TTCCGGGCTTGCCACGGGCCGTCGAAGTCGGGGTCCTGGGAGGTCGCAAAGACGCGAATCACCTCGGGGTACGCCACAGCACAGCGTACCGTGAGAGTGCTCGGGGGCAAAGGCTTGCGTGGTCTCGGACCGTTCACGACGACGGATCACCTACATCTCTCCGCCTACATCTCGCGGTATAGGGAGCGATGCTCGCGCTCCAGGCGGTGACCCCCGTACAGCTCGTCGCGAGCGTGCCCCGCGTGACGCTCGCCGAGGCTCGCAAGGCGATCGCGGCGATCCACCGCGGCGAGGTCGTGACCGCGAATGGCGCGATCCGACGCACCGCGGCAGAGGCGATCCGTGACGCCGGTTCCGTCCCCACGCTGGAGATCGTGGACGAGGTCGCGAGCGAGCTCGATCCGTTCGTCAAGTACGCCGTCGACAGCGCGGGTGCTCGGTTCGAGTGCGTCCGCATCCCGCTCGAGCACCCCGATCGGTTCACGGTGTGCGTGAGCTCGCAGGTCGGCTGCGCGCTGGCCTGCGCGTTCTGCGCCACGGGGCGGCTCGGATTGCAGCGCAACCTCGCCACCTGGGAGATCGTCGAGCAGGTCCGCATCGTCCGCGCGCGGCTGCCACGCGGGCGCGTCCACGGCGTGGTGTTTCAGGGTATGGGCGAGCCGCTCGCGAACCTCGATCACGTACTCGAAGCGATCGCGGTGATGGCGGAGCCGTGCGCGCTCGGCATCGATGCGCGCGCGATCACGGTGTGCACCGCAGGCCTGCCGAACGGGATCCGCCGGCTCGCCGCGGAGGCGCCGAACGTGCGGCTCGGGATCTCGATCTCGAGCGCGATCGCGGCCCATCGCAAGCGCGTGATGCCGATCGCCGAGCGTCACGATCTCGAGGACGTGCTCGCCGCCGCCGCCGAGCACGCGCGGCTCACCCACCGGTCGCCGATGTGGGCCGTCACGCTCCTCGCGGACGTCAACGACAGCGACGACGATGCTCGCGCACTCGCCGCGCGGAGCCTGGCGTTCACCGCCGCCACCGGTCGGCGCCCGCGGATCTCGCTGCTCGACTACAACGCGATCGGCGGCGAGGATCCGTTCACGCGCTCGACGCGGATGCCGGCGTTCCGCGATGTGCTCGGCGCCGCCGGCCTCGCCAGCCACCGGCGGTACTCGGGCGGCTCGGACGTGGCGGCGGCGTGTGGCCAGCTCGCCGCCTGCGTGTAGTACCGTCGCACCGTGCACCCCGTCCACGACATCGAGGTCCCGTCCGACATCGCGGCGTTCGTTCCCTCGGTGGTCGAGATCCCTCGGGGCTCGCACCTCAAGTACGAGGTCGACAAGCCCACGGGCCTCCTGCGCCTCGATCGCGTCCTCTACTCCGCGGTCCACTACCCGGTGAACTACGGCTTCATCCCACGCACGCACGCCGACGACGGTGACCCGCTCGACATCCTCGTGCTGATGCAGGAGCCGGTGCAGCCGCTGACCATCGTCCGCGCACGCCCACTCGGCGGCCTGCGGATGGTCGACGAACACGGCGGCGACGACAAGATCGTGGCGGTCTGCATCGACGATCCGGCGTACGCGCACTACACCTCTGTCGAGGAGCTGCCGCCGCACATCGTGCGCGAGCTCGATCGGTTCTTCCGCGACTACAAGGTCCTCGAGGGGAAGGGCGATCAGGTCGACGTCGGGGAGATGTACGGGCGCGACGAGGCACTCAAGGTCATCCAGACCTCGCGCGACGCGTACGATCGTGGCGAAGGGCGCTAGGCCTTCGCGCTCGGCCGCTCGGCCACGCGGCCGTACCAGGCGGTGAGGTTCGGGTGCGCCTCGGCGCTGAGCCGGATCTGCGAGGGCTTGCCGAAATCGATCGCGCACAGCGCGGTGATGTCGGCGACGGTGTAGCGCTCACCGGCCATGAACGGGCGCTTGCCGAGCTCGCCCTCTAGCCACGCGAGCCGCTCGGTGACGTGCTCGCGCATGAGCTGACCGAAATCGGGGCACTGCTTGATCCGGCCCTCGTAGAACTTGCTGGTGTTGCGGAACACCTGGGAGATCGGCCACAGCAGCTCGAGCTCCGCGTGACGGTTCCACATCTCGATCTGTGCGCGCTCCCACGGATCGGCACCGAACAGGTTGGGCCCGGGCTGGGTCTCCTCGATGTACCGGCAGATGGCCATCGACTCGCGGAGCACCCGTCCGTCCGCGAGCTCCAGGACGGGCAGCAGGGCGATCGGGTTCTTCTTGCGGAACTCCGGGGTCTGGTGCGCCTTGTCGGCGATCAGGACCTCGATCGTGTCGTAGGCCACACCCTTCTCGGCCAGGAACACCCGAACCCGACGTGGGTTGGGGGCGCGGGGGTCGTGATAGAGCAGCATGGTCGAACTCTAGTGTAAAATAGCGCGTATGCGGACCGCGGGGATCCTGGTTCTTCTGTGCCTGGTACTGGGCACGACAAGCTGCAAAGGCAAGGGCGAGGCCCAGGCCGCACCCGATCCTGCCGCCGTCAAGGCGCAGCAGGAGCTGGTGGCTCGGCGCGACGCGCTGCTCGCGCAGAAGCAAAAGCTGCAGACGGAGTCGTCGCAGCTCGGCGACGAGATCAAGAAGACCGAGGCCAGCGGAGGCGACACCAAAGATCTCGAGAAGAAGAAGGCCGACATCGACAGCCAGATCGCCCAGCAGGACACCAACCTGTCCAACGCGTCGAGCGAGCTGTCGGCGCTGTCGAGCAAGCTGGACGCCGCCGGCGGCGTCGCCGCGCGTGAGGCTGCGGTGGCCAGGCGCGAGGCCGAGGTCGCGGTCCGCGAGAAAGAGGCGTTCCAGAAGATGAAGGACGTGCTCGCGGCCGAGGGCGCGAGCGCCGATCGCTGGAAGGAAGGCTGCAACACCGGTGGTCAGCCGATGATCATCCAGCAGGTCGCCCCGCCCAAGAGCGGCAACTATTCACGCAAGGAGGTCGATGCGCTGGTCGGCCGCGCGAAGGCCGCGATGGCGAAGAAGGGCCTGATGACCGCCGATCTCGGTGCGCAATCGAACCTCGAGGGCGAGGTCACCAAGGCGCTGGGTGAGAGCGACTGGACGCGCGGCTTCATCCTCGCGAGCCAGCTGGTCCAGACCATCGACGCGATCCAGGTCAACCGCGGCTTCATCGGCGCCAAGGTCCAGCGCCTCCAGAACCGGGTGAAAGGCGCGAAGGTCGACGAGGCCACGCAGACCCAGCTCACGGAGGGCCTGAAGGACGTGCTCCAGAAGTACGGCGATCAGGACTTCGGCGGCGCGAACAAGAAGATCAACCAGCTGTGGAACGTCGTTCGCTGAGCTGTTAGCAGGCTTCGCCGCCGACCCGCCGGCACTCGCCGCTGGGGAACGTGTGGACGATGTTGCCGACGATGAGCGCGGTGGCGACCAGCAGCACGGTGGCGCCGATGCCGACCGCGATCGGGCGCCGGTACCACGGCGGATTGATGTAGGTGATCCGATCGCTGTTGATCGGCTTGCCCTGCAGATCGTGCTGGATGATCGGGTACTGCGTCATCCCGACGGTGACCTCGGTGGTCTTGCCGTACGAGACGTCGATGAACTTCACGAAGTCCCGGTACTCCGGGTGCGTGACGCGGACCGCCTGGGTCCCCACGGGGAGCGCGATCTCGCCCTTGGATCCGAGCGCGATCTTGCTGCCGTTGACATAGATCGTCGCCCCGCCAGCGTCGATCACGAAGTGGAGCACCCCACGATATCGATCGGGCTCGAGCAACCGAACCGCAGCACCGTTGGGACCGCCGCCATCGTCGTTCGCGCCGACCTGCAGCGTGGTCGAGCGCAGCTCCTTGCCCGTCGCCACATCGGTGGCTCCGAGATAGACGACCTTGGACTCTCCGAGACCGCCGACCTCACCGTCGATCACCACCGTGGCGCCGACCAGCTTCCCGAGCTCCGCCAGGCACGCGGCCTCGCGCTCACACAGCTTGAGCGCCGGCTTCTTGGCCTTCGTGATCGCCGCCACGACCTGCGCCGTGGTCACGACCTTGGTCCCGGGGAGCTGGGCAAGCGCGACCTCGATCTGACCGGTGAGCTTCTTGGTCGACGTCGAGGTGTCCTCGGTGCCGAGCGTGGACAGGGGCGCCAGCGCCACCACCCGGTCCGCATGCGCGGCGGAGCTGGCGAGGAGCGCGAGTACGACGAGGCTGCACTTCAGCACTTCGGGTTCGTCCCCGTGCCGCAGTCCACCACATCGACCTTGCCGATCTGCCAGCCGATCAACGCGCCGAGGCCGACCGCGGCCGCACCCGCAGCGACGATGAACCAGGTGCGGGTGTAGAACGGCTTGCGCACGATCGTCGCGATCTTGCCGGTGCCGGTCACGTCCTTGCTGACGAGCAAGCGGACGCCGACCTGGCTGACCTTCTGGAAGTGGACGTCGACGTCGTCGTCGAACGGATCGTACCCGGGCGCCTGGACGCGCAGCTTGTGCTTGCCGAGGGGGAGCTTCGCGATCACCCCGAGGTTGGGCAGCGGCGTCTTGCCGATCGCCTTGTCATCGAGGCGGACCTCGGCGCCGACCATGTCGGTCTGCACCTGGATCGATCCGTGGAGCTGCTCGGGGGCGAGCAGCTTGTACGCGGCGACGCGCATGCCCTCGATCAGCTCGTCGGGGCTGCCGCGGAGCGGATCGCTCTGGATGCGCTGCACCTGCTTCGCGGTGGCCGAGTCCACGGCCTTGATGTTGAGCACGTACGCCGAGCCCATCGCACCGACGGTCCCGGTGACCACGATGTCGACTCCCAGCTTCTTGCCAACCGCCGCGAGACACTTCTCCTCGCCGGTGCACTGCTGTTGATCGACGGTCACCGCACGCTCGATGTCACGGCGCGTGGGCAGGGGGACCTTCGAGAGGCGCGCGAGCTCCATCCTGAACAGCGTCTCGAGGCGTGCCACCAACTCGGGCTCGATGCCGAGGGCGTCGAACCGCCACACCGCGATCTTGAGGTTGAGCGCGGCCTCGGGGCCTGTGACCGGTGCCCCGTTGGGGGCAGGCACGGGCGCAGGTTGGGCGACCGCCGTTGCCGGCGCCACGATCACGAGTGCGCTCAGGACGAGCGACGTCAACCTCCGCACCACGATCAGGGATCCTATCATCGCTGGCCCCGAGTCGCCGTGTTAGCGTGCGCACATGTCCTGGCCCCGGAGCCTCGCACTCGTTGGCGTGACGATCGTCGCGATGGCCTGCTCCTCGGTCTCCACGGTGCGCGTGCAGCCGGAGTCCCTCTATGTGGGCCCGAACCTGCGGCCGATCGCCGTGGTCCACGCGCAGGTCACCAGCGCCTACTTCCTGTTCATCCCGATCCCGGGCCATGTCGATCTCGATCGCGTGGTGAACCGGATGCTCCTGACCGCTGCCAAGGCCCTCGGGGCCGACAAGGTCGTCAACATCCAGGTCGACATCACCCCGGATGACGGTGTGTGGGTGCTGCGACGGCTGTTCGGGTACCGCAGTGCACAGGCGTCCGGGGTGGCCGTGGTGGTCGAGGACAAGCCGGTGCAGCCTGCGCCGGCGCCCGCTGCTTCCAAGTCGCCATGACCGCGTCGTTGTACGACCGCCGCTTGATCCTCGTGCTCGGCAAGGGCGGCGTGGGTCGCAGCACCGTGGCCGCGGCGATCGCGGGGCAGTGCGCCGCGCGCGGCAAGCGGACGCTGCTCTACGAGACCAACGCCAACGACCGCTTCGGGAACTACTTCGATAAGCCACCCGTGGGCACCGAGCCCGCGCAGCTCGCGCCGAACCTGTGGGCGGTCAATGCCACCCCGGCCTCGGCGCTCGCCGAGTACGGCCTCATGATCCTCAAGTTCAAGAGCGTCTACGAGATGGTGTTCGAGAACCGCGTGACCCGCGCGTTCCTGCGCGCCATCCCCGGGCTCGATGACTACGCGTTGCTCGGCAAGGCGTGGTTCCACACCGAGGAAGTGAAGAAGGGAAAGCCAGTGTGGGACACCGTGGTGTTCGATATGCCGGCATCGGGGCACTCGGTCTCGATGCTGAAGGTCCCGTGGGTGATCGTCGACACCGTCCCGGAGGGCCCACTCACGCGCGACGCTCGCACGGTCAAGACCCTGCTCACCGACCCCAAGCGAACGGCCGCGGTGCTCGTCACGCTCGCAGAAGAGATGCCGGTCAACGAGGCGCTCGAGCTCGAGGTCAAGCTGTCGGCGATCGGCATCGTCCCGCAGCAGCTGGTCGTGAACCAGGTCTATCCCGATCACTTCCCCACCGGGACTCCGCTCGCGCGGGTGCTCGATGCGCTGCTCGCAGATCCCACGCTCGCCACGCCGCTCGCCGAGGTCGCCGCGCATGGGAGCCTGTCGCGCGATCGCCGCGCGCTCAACGCCCACTATCTCGCCGAGCTCGCGAAGCGCGCCGGGACGCCGATCGCGGAGCTGCCGATGCTGTTCGTGAAGACGCTCGGCTCCGCGGACGTCCGCGGCCTCGGCCAGATGCTTGTGCCGCTTGTGCCGCTTGTGCCGCTGGTGCCACCGGCTACCCGCTGAACGCCGCGCGCTACTCGCCGGCGGCGCGCATCGGGAACAGCGGCTCGCCGTGGATCTCGAGGCGATAGACGCTGTTCTCGGTCTCGACGTAGATCATCTTGCCGCCGGGCTCACCGAGCACGCGGCGAACCGGGGTGGTGATCATCCGGTGCCCATGTGGATCACGGAAGATCACCATGCCGCGGCCGATGAATGGGTACGAGATCAGGTATCCGGTGTAGAGGCGTCCGCTTGCGCCGGACGGCCTCTCGGTACCGAGCTCACGAATCTTGCGGGCCGTGACGCTGACCATGGGGTCGCTTTGTTTATAGTCTAGGAGATGCACGCGCCGACGTCACCCTCTTTGCGAGCGGACTCGGGCAGTGCTGGGGTGTTGTAACGAATGACGGGCCGCACCATCGAGACCCTGTACGAGCAGGTGCGCAACGCAGCTCCCGCGGCTGCACCGTTTGCCCACCCCGTTCTCGAGCAGGTTGCTCCGGGGATTCGCGTGCTTGCACTCCGCACCCCCACGCTCCCGCCCGCCGCACACACCAACGTCTACCTGGTCGGGCCGACAGAGGGAGGAGGTCCGGTCGTCGTTGTCGATCCCGGGAGCCCGTATGGGGATCAGCAGGCGGTGCTCGATGAGGTCCTGGCCGAGCTGCCGATCGAGCTGGTGCTGTTGACCCACCATCACGGCGATCACATCGGCGGCGCGCTGGCCCTCGCGGAGCGCTGGGGCGTACCGATCGCGGCCCACGCGGCCACCGCGCGGCGGCTCGCGGGCATCCTCGAGGTGTCCCGCCTGATCGAGGATGGCGAGCAGGTCCACGGCCTCACCGCTGTCTACACGCCTGGCCATGCGGAGGGTCATCTGTGCTTCGAGCGCGGA
>JAYVRN010000174.1:0-7409 GCA_043776275.1 Myxococcales bacterium
CCAAGACGAAGCGACCCGGCAGGACCGGTCTCTTTCCTGGATCGTCCAGAAGGCGTGGAAGATCGCTCGTAAAGAGATCATGAAGTACCCGTCGGTGAATGAGTTCCCCGGCGAGGAAGATGAGAAGGAAATCGCCTGATCTCCGCCTGACACCGAGACAGCTCGGTGACGTCGGTGACTGGTGACCAAACAGACGGCGTGGGGCTACGCAGTCGCACCGGGCGACGGAAGCCCGCTGTTCTACGAGAGCTGGGGTGAGCGCGGCGCTACAACGCCGGTGCTCCTCTGCGACGGGATCGGCTGCGACGGCTATGTCTGGCGCTACCTGAAGAGTGATCTCGGGACGAGGTTCACCCTCCATCCTCATTATCGTGGCCACGGCAGGACTGCGGCTCCGAAGGATCCAACCCGGGTCACGATCGCGGATCTCGCCGACGATGTGGCGTGTGTCCTCGACGACGCCCTGGTCGATCGGGCGGTCCTGGTCGGTCACTCGATGGGCGTCCAGGTCGCGCTCGAGACCTATCGGCGTCACGCCTCGCGGGTCGCGGGGTTGGTCCTGGTTTGCGGTGCGCCCTCGCACCCGCTACGGACCTTCAAGGGATCTGCTGCGCTGGAAGATCTCCTCCCGACGATCCAGAAGTGGATCCAGCGGGTCCCCGGCGTGATCAACCGGATCACCCGCGCCGTGCTCCCCACCCGGCTCGCCTACGAGGTCGCGAGCCGGCTCGAGATCCGCCGTGAGCTGGTGGAGCCGGCGGACTTCATGCCCTACCTCGAGGGCATGGCGCGGATCGATACCCGGCTGTTCGTGGCCATGCTGGCCTCCGCGGGCCAGCATAGCGCTGACGATCTCCTCTCGAGCATCACCGTCCCCACGCTGGTGGTCGCAGGAGGGCGTGATGGCTTCACGCCGCCAGAGCGCAGCCGGGCGATGGCGGAGGAGATCCCGGGCGCCGAGCTCCTGGAGATCGCGAACGCATCCCACACCGCGCCTATCGAACGCCCACACCTCGTGGACTGGACGATCCGTGACTTCATCGCCAGACGCGTCGACAACGCTGATCCTGGCTCACTCCCGCGTCCGAATGACCTCGCTGTTCGGGAGTGAGATGCGATCGTATCGTCGCTGGGGTCACTTGAACCCCGCTCGCATATTTTCTGAGTCTGATTCGGGTTAGGGGTGGGTTACGACGTGTTTTTCGTAAGGCTTCGCGCGGAAATTCATCGCTTTTCCAGAACTGATCGTGCAAGGTCCCTCTCCATCGCAGGGCGAATTTTTAGGGGGGAAATCTAAGATTCCCGCTGCGAGATCAGGACAAAAAAGCCATGGAAACCGACAAGTCAATGACACGCCCTGTCCTCCGTCGGCCCGATGACGACAACGACGGTCTGGTGGCGCTGCCGCCGATTCCGCTGGTCCGCCAGCGTCTCCGCTCGTCCGTCAAGGACTTCGGCGTCTCTCAGCCCGGGCGTCGCGCCGCGGCCCTCGCGGCCGTCTGGATCGCGGCCACCGGTTGCGAGGCCGACCTTCATCACTACGATCCCGAGGAGGCCCTTCGCACGTATCGGCTGATCGAGTCCGAGCTGCGCGCGGAGCTGCGCATCTCCCTCGGTCGCGCGATCACGAACGAGCCCCACGCGGCCACGCGTAACACGATGATCAGCATGCTCGAGCACCTCGAGGAGCTCGAGGCCGCTGCCGTCGCGCCGCGCCCGGCTCGTCGTCGCCGCCGCCGCTAACTAGCTAGTTTGGCTGAAGAGGCTCGGCGTCGCCGGGCCTTTTTTGCGTCTGGAGCTCAGCTGCAGGAGCCACCGACGCAGTGGCCGCTCGCGCAGTCGGTGTCGTAGTCGCAGAGCTCGACCGGAACGCACGCCGGGCACGGGCCGCCGCAGTCGACATCGCTCTCGAATCCATCGAGCTGGCCGTCTGTACAGGTCGGCGGACTGCAGATCCCGCCGCCGCAGCTCTGTGACTGGCAGTCACCCGGGATCTCACAGGTCGTCCCACCCGCGCACGGGATGCAGTCGCCGCCGCAATCGACCCCGGTCTCCGCGCCATCGAGGATCCGATCGAAGCAGCGGTCGACGATCGATCCTCGCGGGGTGCCCTCGGGCGCGAGGTGGATCCCGAACCCGAACGAGATCACCTCCTGCGGGTGGCCGTCGAGATCGTGCTTGAGGTCCGGTGCGAGCAGCGCGTTCAGGAGCCCGCGCGGATCGTACAGCTCAGGCTGGGTCACCGTGCCGTCGTGGTTGGTGTCGACCAGCCACCAGAACGCCCGGTGATCCTTCGGCTGCGCCGCGAACATCGCGAGGATGCCGGAGAACGCCGTGCTCTTGACCTCCCCGGCGCGAACCGATCCACGCACCAGGCCGTCGAAGCCGCCGTGGCCATCCGGGGTCAGATCGAGCTCCATGCCCACCATCTCGATCGCGGTGGGATCGATGTCGACGAAGATCGGGAGGCGCACCATCGCACGCCCCGGCGAGCGCGCAACGCGGGCGCGCGTGGACGCGAACACGCCGTCGCTCAGGCTCCCGCCGAGCACCTGCGCCTCGTCGCTCTCGGCACCGTGGTACCAGACGCCGACGCGATCGTCGTTCAGTGGATCGTCGGCCTGCATCTCGACGATCGACGTGAGGGCACCGGCGGCGAGGATGTCCGCGCCGTGCGTGTTGAGATTGCCGAGGCTGTTCAGCGTGTTCACCACCATCCCGAGCTGGTTGTCGACGGTGCTATCACCGTCGAGGTCATCACCGAGAGAGCGCGCCATCACGTTCGACATCGGCAGCGTGAAGCCATCGACGACGTAGCGCCGGATCTCACCGGTGAACGGGCCGGTGACCTCGTCATCTCCGTCGTTGCAGGCAGCGAGCAGGCTCGCAAACATGATCGCCGGGATACTCGCCGAGATGATCTTGGGGACGTTCAGACGGGCCATGTCATCACGATCGATGACCGCGCGTCGTGACGGCAACGTACCGCGCTGGAAACGGCTGCCAACAGCTGGCAACCGTGGTCACGATCCCGCGACGTCGCGTGCGCAGCTCGCTCGCCGACATGTTGTCCGCCTGTCCGGCCGGATCTCGGACGCTCGGCCGCACGTCGGACAACGAGCGCGCTAACCGTTGGGAATCGCGAACGCGCATCGCGGCCCGCAGCTTGCTCGACGCCGGGCCGTCATGATCACACCGCGCTCATCCACACACCGACCAGCCGCAGTGCCGGCACAACCGGCAGCTGCTCTGCACAACGAGGACGGAGGCGCACTCGGGGCAGTGTGCCGACGTGTCCAGCCGCGTGCTCCGTGCACCCGTGACGAGCACCTGGCCCTCGCGGCTGCCGTCCCGGTAGACGGTGATTCCCTTGCAACCCAGCTCGTACGCGAGCTGGTACGCAGCTTTCACGTCGAGCGCGGTGGCGCTCCGCGTGAGGTTGATGGTCTTGCTGACCGCGGCGTGGACGCGCCGCTGAAACGCGGCCTGCATGCGCACGTGCCCGCCGAGATCGATCTCGTGTGCGGTGGGGAACCAGCGCTGGATGTCGTCGGGGACCGCGGCGTTCCCACGCACGCCGCCGTGCTCGGCGACGTCGGCGAACAGCTGATCGCTCGCGATCCCGCGCTCGTGCGCCACCCGCTGGAACGCCGGGTTGATCTCGGTGAGCTCGGCGCCATCGAGGACGTTACGACGGTACGCGAGCGCGTAGAGTGGTTCGATCCCGCTCGCACATCCGGCGATGATGCTGATCGTCCCGGTGGGCGCGATCGTGGTGGTCGTCGCATTGCGCAGGGCACCACCCCCGGCGTCGCTCCAGCGCGAGCCCTCCCATGCGGGGAACGCGCCACGGCGCTCGGCGAGCGCGCGCGAGGCAGCGAGCGATTCGTCCTCGAGGAAGCTCGCCATCCGATCAGCGAGCGCGATCGCCTCGGGCGAGTCATACGCGATGTGGAGCGCGGCGAGCGCATCGGCCCAGCCCATGATCCCGAGGCCGATCTTGCGGGTCGCCTTGGTCGCCCGCTCGATCTCGGGGAGCGGATACCGGTTGGCGTCGATCACGTCATCGAGGAACCGCACCGCGTCGTGGATCACCGTTCGGAGCCGCGGCCATGCGAGGTCCGCTCCGTCGACGAACCGGCCCACATCGATGCTGCCGAGCGTGCACGACTCGAAGGGCAGGAGTGGTTGTTCCCCGCAGGGATTTGTCGCCTCGATCTCACCGAGCGCTGGCGTCGGGTGGAGCTGGTTGATCCGATCGATGAACACGAGGCCCGGATCGCCGACGGCCCAGGCGGCGTTGGCGATGGCGTCGAAGACGCGACGCGCGTCGAGCTGCCCCGTCACGATCCCGGTGCGTGGATTGACGAGGTCATAGGTCGTCCCTTCCTGCACCGCGGTCATGAACACATCGGTCACCGCGACCGAGAGGTTGAAGTTGGACATCCGCGCTGGGTCGAGCTTGATGCTGATGAACTCCAGTACGTCCGGGTGGTCGACGCGGAGCATCCCCATGTTGGCGCCGCGGCGCGTCCCGCCCTGCTTGATGGCCTCGGTCGCCACGTCGAACACCTGCATCAGCGACACGGGGCCCGAAGCCGTCCCGCCGGTGGAGGCCACGAGGTCACCCGCCGGGCGCAGACGCGAGAACGAGAAGCCCGTGCCGCCGCCAGTCTTCTGGATCTGTGCGGCCCACCCCACGGCCTCGAACACCCCGGTGGTCGAGTCCACGACCGGGACCACGAAGCACGCCGCGAGCTGGCCCAGTGGGCGCCCCGCGTTCATCAGCGTGGGCGAGTTGGGGAGGAACTCGAGGGCGGCCATCATCCGCTCGAAGATCGTGGCGGCCGCGGCGACCTCCTCGGGGGATGCACCGAGCGCGACCTCGGCGCTGGCGATGTGGGCGGCGACCCGGCGGAACAGCTGCTCCGGACGCTCCACGACCACGCCGTTCTCGCGCGCCAGGTACCGCGCCCGCAGCACGGCGAGAGCATTGTCGGTGAGCGTCGCCGGCACGCTCGCACCGTACGATCCACCGCCGCATCGCGCAACCAGCCGCGCCCGGCGCTCGCGTGGCTGCTGATCCTGATCGTGCTCGTGCTGATCGCGTTGACGGCGCGCGTGGCGAGCGCGGCGCCACGCGAGGCACCGAGGACGGCGCCGGGCACGGCCGCCCGAACGCCTCGCACGCTGGCTCGGGACGGCGGTCCTGCGCGCGCGAGGGTCGAGTCCGACGACGATCGCGGAGCTCCTGGAGAGCCTGCCGATCCGGGAGATCCTGAAGACCTCGAAGACCGCGCCGACCTCACAAACCTAGGGGCCCTCACAAACCTCGGCGACCTCACAAACCTCGGGGACCTCGCTGGCGTTGGTGACCTCGAAGGCGGTGGTGACCTCGAAGGCCTCGCTGACCTCGCTGACCTCGCCGACTTCGAAGATCTCGACGACCTCGATGACCTCGATGACCTCGACCGCACTGGCGCGCCGGACGGCGCGGGCGTTGACCCCCTCGACCAGCCCGGGGCGTTCGATCACGCACCCGTGCGCGATCAGCGCGTGCCGACGGCGTCGGCCCCGGCACGTTCACCGATCGGGCGGGTCGAGGTCTCGGTGATCTGGCGGCGCGTCGATCCGGGTGCGCGTCAGAGCACCCCGCGCCACGAGCTGTGGCTGCTCGGGACGTGGCGGCTGTGAGGGCGAACATCGTCACCCTGGCCCTCGTACTCGCGTGGTCCGCGCGAGCGCAGGCGCAGGCGCGCCCCCATCCGCGACCGCAACCGCAGCCGCAACCGTGCGGTGCGATGCGAGGGGACGACGGCCCCGGCGCGAGCGACCGAACATGGCCCGATGCGTCGATCGATGCGTCGGACGATTCATCGGACGATTCGTCGATCGATGCGTCGATCGATGCGTCGTTCGACCCGCGGACCGACGCGCCACCGGTTGGCGCGGTGGTCGCGGCGGCGATCCGCGCCGCCGGCCTCGATCACGACCCCGGGCGCAGCTTCGTGCGCCGCGCTCGCCTCGCCGCGCTGCTGCCGTGGCTGACCGTCCGGGCGGGGACCAACACGAGCTGGCACGTCGACGACGACCCCAACATCGGTCGCGGCACCGCCTACGAGGCGCGGGCCACCTGGCGCCTGGACCGGCTCGCATTCGACGGCCACGAGCTGCAGGTCGCCGCGATGACCGCCGCGCGCCGACGCGAGCGCCGACGGCTCGCCAGCCGGGTGATCAAGGCCTACTTCACGTGGCACCGGGCGACCATGGCGCGATCTGGATCACGCTCCGAGGAGGCCGCCGCCGAGCTAGATGCCCTGACGGATGGGTGGTTTACCGAGGTACGCCGCACCGCGTCCGAAACCCGGACAGCCTGCGGGAGCCCGGTGGCTACCCCGTGAAAACTTGCCAGCCGTCGAGGACCCCGCCAAGCTTGTCCGTCAGTGGCCCACACGGATCGAGAGCACCCGCGATACGCGCACGAAGCCGTCGTGACGTTGCGCGTGGGCGGCAAGGCTCACCCGGGCCGCACGACGAACGTGTCGCGCGGTGGGGTGGCGGCCGAGGTCGCGAACGCGATCGCCGTGGGCACCGAGATCGAGTGCGACCTGCAGCTCGTGTTCGAGGACGATGCCCAGTCCGAGGTGCTCCGCGTGCCCGGCCGCGTGGTGTGGTGCACCGCGCTCGAGGATGTGTTCCAGGTCGGCGTCGTGTTCAAGCCACTCGCGGCAGACAAGGCGCAGTTCCTGACCATGTTCCTGCGGTATCTCGATGACTCCGGCCCGCGCGGCAAGCAGCCGAAGGCCGAGCGCTCGATCGACGATCAGTTCCGCTGACCCACGTCGGCGTCCGAGCGAGCTCGGGCAACGAACGAAGCCGAGCGGTCGATAGCCGTCGCTACGATGTCGGCGTCGCCGCCGCGGCGGCCTTCTTCGCATCGGCCTGCATCCGCGCCTTCTGGATGTCCTGCATCATGCCGAGCACGAGGCGAGGATCCGTGAACACGTTGAGCTTGGGCGCGAGCGACTTGGCGTAGCGATCGAAGTACAGCAGCTGCTTCGTGATCAGGATGAACTCGTTCGGCATCATCATGCGGTGCCGCGTGGCGGTGCGCTGGATGCCGGGCAGGAACTCGGAGTAGTTGACCTCGCCGAACGACAGCGTGAGCAGCGGGCTGTACGTCTCGCCGAGATCCTTCACGAACGCGTCCATGTCGAGGCCGTCGGGGGCACCGGACATCTCGACGATGATCTCGGCGAGCCGCTTGTAGTTGCCGGAGGCGAACGCGATCATGTAGTCGGTGACGAGGTAGCGCTCGTTATCACCGAACCGGCCGACGATGCCGAAATCGAGGAAGCCGATCGTGTCGTCGTCGAGCAACATCAGGTTGCCGGCGTGCACGTCGCCGT
>JAYVRN010000175.1:0-7409 GCA_043776275.1 Myxococcales bacterium
GGCAACACGAACATCGCCTACGCGAACCTGCTCGGGACCTGCCCCACCGGCGCCTCGTGCCCCACGGACTCGAAGCTCAGCCAGTTCATCTTCAACCGCGAGTACAAGGTCGACATGATCCTGTTCCGGCACCTGATCGGCGCCGTGACCAACGCGGGCTACGTCAAGCCGTACCTCCAGTACGACCTGACGAAGTCGATCACCTTCAAGGTCGCGAACGTCACGTCGTTCGCGCTCAAGCCGATCGCCACGCCCGGCAACTCGCGCATGTACGGCACCGAGTTCGATTCCGACGTCGCCTACACGAACAACGGCTTCACCGTCGGCATCTCGTACGGCGTGCTGTTCCCGTTCGGCGCGATGGCGCACCCGGTCGACGAGGTCGGCGGCACCACGTTCGGCTACGGCACGGACCCGGATACGGGCGCGGTCAACACCGGCGATGCCGGCACCGCGCACACGATCCAGGCGCGCATGATGCTGACGTTCTGAGCGTCCGCTCAGAGCTCGGCGAGCGCGGTCACCAGGCGATCGATCGCCACCAGCTCGAGTCCCATCGGGTTCTCGATCCGCAGCCGGTTCTGCGCCGGGATCAGCGCCCGCGTGAATCCGAGCCGTGCGGCCTCGGCGAGCCGCTGCTCACACAGCGGCACCGCACGAACCTCGCCGGCGAGCCCGACCTCACCGAACACCACGGTCTTCGCATCGATCGCCCGGCCGCGCGCCGACGAGGCGATCGCGCAGGCCACGCCGAGATCGATCGCGGGCTCGGCGAGCCGCAGCCCGCCAGCGACATTGACGAACACGTCCCGATCGAGGACGTCGCAGCTCGCACGCTGCGCGAGCACGGCGAGCAGGAGCGAGACCCGGTTACTGTCGACGCCCGCGGCGGTCCGCCGCCCCACGCCCGCGCTGGCCGGTGCGACCAGCGCCTGGATCTCCACGAGCAGCGGGCGCGCGCCATCCGCAGAGGCGACGACCACCGAGCCCGGCGCGCCGATCGGCCGCTCCGCGAGCAGGTGAGCGGACGGATTGGTGACCTCGGCCATCCCGGCGCCACGCATCTCGAACACGCCGATCTCCTGCGTGGAGCCGAACCGATTCTTGTGCGCCCGCAGGATCCGGTACGGGCCGCCATCGCCTTCGAGCTGCAACACCACATCGACGAGGTGCTCGAGCGTCTTGGGGCCGGCGAGGCCGCCATCCTTGGTGACATGCCCGACCAGGATCGTGGGGACCCCGGAGGTCTTCGCATACTGCATCAGACGGCTCGCGCACTCGCGAACCTGCGCCAGCGAGCCCGGGATCGAATCGAGCAGCGGCGTGTACATCGTCTGGATCGAGTCCACCGCGAGGATCGCCGGCGGCGCCGCCTTGGCGTGCGTGAGGATCTTCTCGACGTCCGTCTCCGCGACCACGGCGAGCCGTGCATCGGTGGCCCCCACTCTGCGGGCGCGCATCGCGGTCTGGGCGACGCTCTCCTCACCCGTCGCGTACAGCACCCGGCCACCCTGCGCGAGCCCGGCGAGGGCCTGGATCAGCAACGTGGACTTGCCGACGCCTGGATCGCCCCCGAGCAGCACGAGGCTGCCCGCGACCAGACCGCCGCCGAGGACGCGATCTAGCTCGCCGATCTGCGTGGACTGCCGATCTGCGGCGCTGATCTCTCGCACATCGACGATCGAGATCGGCGCGTGGCCATCGGCGATCCCCGATGCGCTGGTCCGCGCATTCCCCCCCGCGTCCATCTCCTCGACGAGCGAGTTCCACTCCTGGCACGCAGGACACCGGCCCTGCCACTTGGACTCCACGTGACCGCACGCCTGGCAGCGGTGAATGCTGCGCAGCTTCTGGGGCTTGAGCTTGCCCATACCCTCCGGTCTTACCAGACAGGTGTGACGAACCGATCGGTCGACCCGCGGGCTCAGGTCACGGTGCGGAGGTGCGCGACCAGGACCTCAACCGCCCGTCGCGCCAGGTCCGAGGAGCTGCCGTCCTGGTACAGCGCGAACACCCCGGCGTGTGAGGGTCTGAGCTCGACGATCACCGCCAACCGACCGTTCGCGATCGCGTCGCGTGCGATCGAGCGCGGCACGAACGTGACATAGCCGGCGCGCGCCGCGGCCTCGAGGAGGAACAGCGCATCATCGCTCTCGCCGACCAGCTTCGGCCGCAGGCCCTTGGCCTCGAGGTACGCGTCGACATCCCAGCGCAGCGCCGAGCTCACGCGATAGTTGATGAGCTTCGCATCCTGCCAGTCGGGCGCGAGGACCAGCGCCGGCGGCCCCACCGCGATCAACGACATGGTCGCGAGCTGCACGAACTCGAGCCCGCGCCGGCCAGCCTCGGGTGGCTCGGTCTCGCACAGCACGAGATCGAGCTCGGAGCCGCGCAGGTCCCGCAGCAGCTCGGTCGTATCGGCCGCGCGGATCGAAGGGATGCACCCTTCGAGCTCGAGCAAGGGCAGCAAGAAGTCGGTGCTGGTGGTCCGCGCCACCGCACCGGAGAGACCGATCCGCAGCGTCGTCGGCAGCGTCCGCGGGCCGTGTCGGAGCGCCTCCGCCAGGTGCTCGCTCGCGCGGAACATCACCTGCGTGTGCTCGAAGGCCAGCCGCCCGGCCTCGGTGAGCCGGAGCCCCGTCGATTGGCGCTCGAACAGCGAGACGTCGAGAGCCCGCTCGAGCGCTCTCACCTGCTCGCTGACCGTGGGCTGCGTGACGCCGAGCCGCACCGCCGCTGCCGCAACCGAGCCCTCGAGCGCAGCCACGTGAAAGTAGTAGAGGTGGTTGTAATTCAGCATGGGACGCAACCAGGCTGTAGCAAGCGCCACGCCCGACTTCGAAGGCCGCGCCATCGGCCCGCCACAGGCTTCGCCGCTGATCTTGCCGAGCGTCCACACCACGCTGGTCGCGGACGCTACGCGGCGATCGCTCAGCTGAGGCGCTTGCGCACGGACTCTTGCTTCTGCCGGAGCTTCTGCGCGAGCTCCTCCCGCCCGAGGGCCGAGGCACGTGCCGCACCCACACCGAGCCACCGCACCGCGTGGCTCACCGCACCGGCCGCGAGGAAGGCGCGGCTCGCGGACAGCGCGACGGCGACATCTCCCTGGTCCTCGTCGTGGCGCTGCTCGAACAGCGCCTCCGCGCGCTCGGTGCGGCCGGCGCTGACGTAGAAGTCCGCGAGGCCGTCCTTGACCGCACCGATCCGCTCGGCGCCGTGGGGAACCCGGTCGAGGGCGTAGGCGTACGCGGTGACGAACTGCTCGTACGCCGGCACGGTTCGATCGAGATGGTGCTTCCCGAGCGAGATCGTGAGCTCGAGGAACGGCGCGTAGAACACGTAGTTGTCGATCGGCCGCTCGAGCACGCCCAGCACCTCGGCGAGCCCGAGCGCATCAGCCTCATGCGCGGCCGCGGCCAGGGTCGCCGCCTCGATCGCAGCGGGTGCGCTGCCGAACCGCCGCCGCGCCTCGTCGAGCCCGAGATCGCGCACCACCTGGCTCACCCGCTCAGCGCGGGCCACGTGCTCGAGCGTGCCTGCCCATTCGAGGATCGTGGAATCCGCGGGCTGAGCCGGCAACCTGAACTCGGGGACGAAGTGCGAGTCCCAGGTCGCGCCTCCGGCCGTCAGCGCAGCGCGCGCGGCGGCGATCTCCTCGGCGGAGAGCCAGCTGATCCGCATGTCTGCCAGCGTAGCACCCACCACCCGACCCGCGGGGAACCTACTTCTTGTTGGGAATCGGCTTCTTGGGCGGCGGCGTCTTCGGGCCCTTGGGGACCGACTTCGGATCCTTCGCGCCGCCCATGCCCGCCAGCTCCTCTTCGGCCTTCTTCTGCCCCAGCGAGTCCTTGCCCTTGTTGAGGTCGAGGTACTTCTGGAACGCGTTGATCGATTTGTCGTTCTCGTGGTTCGCCTTGTAGACGTGGCCGAGGTCGTACCAGGCGTCGATGTAGTCGGGCTGTAGCCCCACGGCCTTCTCGTACTCGGCGATCGCCTTGTCGACCTCTTCCTTGCGGCGATAGACCACGCCGAGGTTGAAGTGAAGCTGCGGATCGTTCGGCGAGATCGCGACGGCCTTCTCGAAGGCCTTCAGCGCGTCATCATCGCGCTTCGACATCCGATACGCGACGCCGAGGTTGTTCCAGTAGTTCGCGTCGTCGGGCTTGTTCTTGGTCGCGACCTCGAGCTCGGCGATCGCGCCGGGCAGGTCACCCTTCTGGCGCTTGATGGTGCCGAGGTTGCCGCGGATCTCGGCGTCGTTCGGCGCGAGCGTCTTGCCCTGCTCGAGCGCCGCGATCGCCTTGTCGATCTGCTTGGCCTTCGCGTCCTTGTCGAGCTTCTCGCCGGCGCGGTAGTACGCCATCCCGAGGTTTGACCACAGGACCTTGTCCTTCTTGATCACCGCGGTCGCCGCCTCGTACGCCGCCACGGCCTTGGTGATGTCGCCCTTCTGCTTGTACAGGTTGCCCAGCGACGACCACGCCATCCCATGCTTGGGGTTGGCGGCCACGGCCTTCTCGAGCGCCGAGATGGCATCGTCGTTCTTGCCCTGCTGCTTGTAGGCGAGCCCCTGCTTGTAATAGGCGTCCGCGTCTTCCGCGAACGAGACTGCGGGGACCACGACCAAAGTACCGAGCGCGAACAGGATCCGGGCGAGACGCATGCTTCCTCCTACGAGTGTGCCAGCCTATCAGATGTGGCCGATGGGCCCCCGCAGGTTACCTGCTCGGCTACGACGGTCGCCAACTCGTGGATATTCAGCGGGGCAAAACGCCCAACGCCCGCGACGGCGCGGGCGTTTTCAGGACTCCGGTGGGGGGGTGATTCAGGCGTCGGCGGTCGCCGTCACGGGGGCGGTCGCCGTCACGGGCGTGGCGGTCGCGGGATCGCTCGCCGCGAGCCCGAGCTCCATCTCCGCCAGGGCCTCGCCGCTCGCGGCGACCTCCTGCGAGAGCTCGTCGAGCTGCTTGGTCGCGCCACTGGCGGCCACGCGCTGGGCCTCGAGCCCGGTGGCGGCGAGCTGGAACTTCTCGAGCGCGGCGACATGGTTGTGCATCCGGGCGACCACGCGCTCGCGGCCCTGGCGGATCTGCGCGCGATAGCGGCGCTGGTCATCGAGGGCGGCACGCGCCGAGGTGTACTGGGTCTTGACCTCGGCATCAGTCGCCGCGGCGATCCGCTTGTCGAGCTCCTCCATCCGCGCGGTGAGCTCGGTGTCGTTGGCGCCCGTCAGCTTGACGTCGGCGCTCTTGGCGGCGACTTCGATGGTCTTCAGCACGCCATCGCGGACCAGGTTCTTGCCCGGATCGGTGTCGGAGAGCCGGTCCTTCGTGGAGTCCCAGATCGCCACGGAGCGATCGCACAGGTTGCGGACCTCCGCATCGAGCGAGCTCGGTAGCTTCCGCAGCGCGGCCTGCACGGGATCGAGCGCGAGCTTCAGGTGGCGCGGGAGCATCGCGAGGACACCGACCATGCCCATCGCCGCGGCGCTGGCCGCGTGCTTTGCCCACAGCGGCCACTGCGCGGTCTGGTTCGCGCCATCGATCCGCAGCGCGCACCACATCGCCACCAGCGCGGTCATCGCACCGAGCGCCACGCCCAGCGCGCCGCGCGCGCCGCGCGGCCCACCGATCGCGAGCCCGAGCGCGAGCATCGAGCTCACACCAGCGAGCATCGGCCAGCTCGGCGACAGGGCGAACAGCGGGATCACGGCCGCGCCCGCCGCGGCCATCCGCCACTTCGCCTTGCCGTGCGCCCAGGCGGCGCCGGCCGCGATGCCGAGGATGCCGCCCGCGATCGGCGCGAGCGGGGTCACCGGGTGAAGGGCCAGCCCCAGGAGAACGGAGCCGCCGACCATCCCGAGAGCTGCCTTGTGGAACGACGCATGATCGCCAAACCGGATGTCCATGGAGGTCTATGAACGCTCCATGATGGTGGTTCGATCTACTGCCGCTGGTTTGTCCCGCGCTGCCCCGAAAAAAGCTAAGGGCCTGGTTTCCCAGGCCCTTTTTCACCCAAGAACGTCGGGGTCTAGAACGTCAGCCGGAACCCGAGCTGCACCGCGCGCGGGGCCTGCTGGGCGGAACCGCCGTTGCTGGACCCGGTGTGGTTGTAGTTCTTGTTCTTCACCGGCGACGCGTTGATCTCGGCGCCCGAGACCTCGTCGAGGGTCTTCACGTGCTTCAGGTCCTCGGGGTCACCACCGAGCACCGGGTTCACGAAGTCCTGCGTGTAGTTCTCGTCGACGTTGAGCTGGTCCTGCTGGTCGAACAGGTTGAACACGTTGACGAAGCCCTCGAGCATCGTGTGCTTGTTGATCTTGTAGCCGTAGGCCACACGAATATCGAGCTGCGAGGTCACCGGCGATCGGGTCGCCGCGCCGCGCGGCAGGAGGTACGACTCGCCCGAGCCATAGCCCGGGTGCTGCGAGGCGCCGAGCACGTTGTGCGCGATGCCGGACTGCGCGCGGAAGCTACCGCCCGCCGTCAGGACGCCCGCCGTCTTGAGATCGAACTGGTAGAACCCATCGACCTTGAGGTTGTGCGGGCGATCGAGGCCGAGCGGACCGTAACGGTTCGCCATCAGGTCGGGGAGATCGTAGAGCGACGTGATGTTCGGATCGTTCTGGCCGGTCTCCGTCGAGAACAGACCCGGGTAGTTACCCTTCGACTGCGAGAACGTGTACGAGGCCATGAGGAGCGACGCCTTGGTCGGGCGCTGCGTCACGGTCAGCTGGAGCGCGTCGTAGTTGCGCACCGGCTTCTCGAGGTTCTTCACGTAGTACATCTGGTTCGCGCGGCTGTCGTAGAGCTCGCCGAGCGCGACCTGCTTGGGATCGCTCGACGCCATCAGCGCCACGGCCTTCGCGTGAAGCTTGTCGGCCTCGTCGTCGAAGTTCTGGCCCGGGTTCGTGATCAGGTAGTTGTTGCCGCCGTCGACCGAGATGTCCTCGATGACGATCGGCAGCGTGCGGTGCTGGAACGTGGCGCCTGCCTTGAAGTCCGCCATGAACTCGTACTCGGCGCCGAGGATGATCTCGTCCGTGCGCTGGCCCTTCATGCCGGGCGAAACGAACTCGATGCCGCCGCCGAGGATCGCCTGCTGGAGGCGGTCCTGGCACATGTCGAGCTTCTTGACGATGTCGGTGCTGCCGTGGTCGACGTCGCAGTTCGGGTCATACCCGCCTGCGCTCGGCGTGAACCGGCTCTGGTTGATCGCGGTGAAGTTCGTGATCTCACCGCCGAACGCGCGGACGTTGAGATCCATCGGGACGTTCTCGTAGAACCGGCCGTAGTGGCCGAACAGCTTCGACTTACCTTCCTTGGTCGGGTCGTAGATGAAGCCGATGCGGGGCGCGAGCAGGTTGTTCAGCTTGTACGCCTCATCGGGGACGACCTCGCCCTCCGGCG
>JAYVRN010000176.1:0-7407 GCA_043776275.1 Myxococcales bacterium
ATGGGCGCGAAGATCATCCTGCTCGGGGACAAGTACAGCGGCAACGAAGCGAAGATGGACTTCGCCGCCGTCGTCATCGATTCGATCGTGGCGGGCGTGACGGCCGGTGAGGGCATCAACGTGTTCGCGAAGAACATGATCAGCAAGCTCGGCATCTCGTCCAAGCTCGCCGGGACGCTGCTGAAGGAGCTGATCGTCAACACGATCCAGGCCGGCGGCGACCTCACGAAGTTCCTGCTCGACGAGAACCTCTACACCGGCTCGCCCGAGGAGGTCATGGCGAAGCTCCGAGCGAAGACGCTCAAGCTCGGCGCGACGGCGGTGATCTCGGCCGGCCTCGGCTCGAGCAAGCTCGACCACCCGATGATCCAGGCCGCGGTGTCGAGCGCGATCGAGTACGACCCGAGCCAGCCACCGATGGGGCAGTTCCTCAACTTCGTGAACGCCTGCGTGCTCGCGAAGGGCACGGAGTGGGCGCAGGGTAAGGGCAAGGGGATCTCCGAGAAGCACTGGGGGGAGGGCGGCTACTTCGATCCGAGCAAGCCGAAGAAAGCCACGACCACGAACGAGCCAAACTCGAAGCACGGCACGGGCAACACGGTGCCGCTCAAGGAGCCCGCGCCGGCGAACAACGGCATGCGCCGCCGGAGCGATGGCACGATCGAGGTGAACTCTCCGGATATCGCGCGGTCGCTCGAGGCCGAGAGCAAGCAGCCGGGCGGCAAGGTCAAGAAGATCGAAGGCGGTGAGGGCGGTACCCGCTATCACGTCGAGGGAGAGGGCGGGACGGTGGAGGTGGTGGTCGCCGAGCCGGTGGCCAAGCCGAAGAAGGCGAAGCCGGCCGAGGAGCTGGTCGCAGATCCGGACACCGTGCCCGTCGACGTCGAGGGCAAGACGCCGGCGCCGGTGGCCAAGAAGCCGGTGCAGGACACCGAGACCGCGCCGATCGTCGAGACCACGCCGCCGAAGCGCCGCGCCGATGCGGAGCTCGATGCGATCAAGAAGGCGATCGAAGAGGCGCGCACGCCGCGCGTGATGAAGCCGATCACCGAATGGGAGCGCGTGTTGTCCGCGATCGATCGGATCGATCCGAAGGGGACCGAGGGCCTACGCACCAAGCGCGCCGTCGGCTCGGGCAAGGTGGTCAGCGAGGGCTCCTCGGGCGCCGCGCTCGATCTCGCGCGTGGGGCACGCGAGGACATCCTGGCGGCGAAGCGCGTCCTCAAGCGGATCGACGCGCGCGAGGGCAAGTACGCCAACCTCACGCCTGATCAGGCCGCGCACCTGAAGGCGCTGATCGAGAGCCGCGTCGAGCGCAAGGCGCGGGCGGCGGTCGAAGCGGCGACGGGCGCCAGCGGGGCGGATCTCGATGCGCCCAACGAGGTCCGCAAGAAGCTGCTCGAGCAGTACGTGGATCCGAAGGAAGCGAAGCGGAGCGGCACCGGCGACGAGCCTGCCGTCGAAGACGGCCCGCTGAAGCCGCCGAAGAAGCCCGACGAGCCGTCGGGGGATGGCGATGGCGCCGGGAAGCCGCCGAAGAAGCCCGACGAGCCGTCGGGTGAGGAGGGCGGCCCGAACCAACCGCCGAAGAAGCCAGTCGATCCAGACAAGACCTGGTCCGAGGATGGCCGCCAGCTGAAGAAGCCGGATCGGGAGTCGGTCGCGGACGGTCAGGCGCGCCGGAGCGAGCCGCTCAAGCCGATGGAGGGCAGCGACGAGGCGTGGGCGAAGCCTGCGGATCGCAAGGGCGTGCCCGACGTGGTCCCGCTCACGCGCCAGGAAGTGCGCGACGTCATCACCGCGAAGTACGGCGCGACGATGGAGAAGTTCCTCTCCAACAAGGCGCACACCGCGGACGAGGCGTACAAGCCGTTGCTCGATCGGATGGCGAAGGAGGAGCCCGGGTTCGCGAAGAAGAGCCCCGAGGGCGCGCAGCGGCTGAAGGACTACATGGCCGAGCTCGACACGATCTCGAAGAAGATCGTGGCCGAGAAGAAGGGCGGTGTCGACGACGAGGCGGAGCTGCGGATGCTCTACAACGTCGTCGAGCAGGACTTCATGAAGCAGAAGTGGCTCCCGGAGATCGGGCATCTCCCGGTGGAGCAGCAAGCCAAGCTCGCGCACATGTGGCGCGAGGAGTGGAAGATCTACGTCCGCGACATGATGGGCGACAACCACGCGAAGGAGATCCTCTACCTGCGTGATCGCGGCCTCTCGGGAGATCGCCGCGGCGGACGGTTCGAGGATTTCTTCGCGAAGAACCTCAAGGCCAACCCCGGCGATCCGGACGCTGCCCACCAGGCCACGATCAAGTCCGCGTTCACCTCGAACGAGGACGTCAACCTCAAGAAGACGGGCTACAAGGACGGCATCGATGCGGTGGCCGCGAAGCAGATGCGCGACCTCGCCGAGCAGCGGGACACGCAGCAAGAGCTCACGAAGGTGAAGTCGGCCAACGCCGACGCGGTCAAGGTCGAGGAGGCCAAGCGGATCAAGCGGACCCCGCCGGAGCCCGATCTGGAGGCCACCGCCCCGGGCGCCAAGCAGCAGGAGAGCAGCGCGTCACGCCGCAGCGAGATCCACCTCGGCGAGGACACCCCGGCCACGCCGCCGAGCCCGCAGGCCCAGGGCCTCCGCGGCGAGCTCGATGTGCTGCACGCCCTCCGCGGCAAGCTGAGGAAGGCGAAGCCAGAGGAGATCGATGCGCTGAAGGCAGAGATCGCGAAGCGCCAGCGTGACCTCGATGGCAAGCTCACCGATCCGAAGCTCAAGGACGCACTGCTCGATCCGCATGTGGTGTTCGCCCTCGCGCGAGAGCGCGCAAACGACGACGCGTCCGGTGGGCTGAAGTCGTTCCTGTCGTCCAACCTCGACGGTGTCACGAAGGCGCAGGCGCAGAGCCGTCAGGGTGCCGATCCGGTGCTGCGCGCGAAGCGTGAGGTATTCGAGCGCGAGCTGGCACTCTCGATCCTGAACGGTCCGCTGAAGAAGGACGTCGACGCCAACCTCCAGGCGATGTGCGACAAGGCGCTCGACTACATCAACAAGAGCCGGCCCGAGTCCGAGCGTGACGCGGCGATCGCCGGCCTCGGCGTGGGCGCGGAAGGCGGCTACGCGGGCGCCGTGCTCGGCAGCGATCCGACCAAGCACGCCCAGACGATGCGAGACGTCCTGGCAGAGGGAAACGCACGCGAGCGCATGATCGCACTCGGCAAGTTCACCGAGATGGTCGCCAAGGATCTCGCGAACGATCCGTCGAAGTTCGATGCAGCTGCGAACAAGTCGAAGGACTCGACCAAGCCCTCCGAGTTCACGGCCGCCGACGCCGCGGCATTCCAGAAGCGGATGAAGCAGTTCCTCGAGGACAAGGGGATCGCGCCCCCGAAGCCCGGGGAGCCGGCCGCCCCCGTGCCCGACAAGGTGCTCGGCGACTTCCTGAAGCCGGTGAGCACCGAGATCTCCGGCGCGCAGAAGGACTACCAGACCGCCAAGAAGCAGGACATGGACACGAAGATGCCCGGCGTCTTCGTGGACGACGCGGAGGCGTTCCTCGGAGCCCACCTGACCGAGGCCCAGCAGAAGAAGGCGGCCTCGGGTGTGACGCCCGGCGGCGAGGCGAGCCCGGTCGCTCGCACCACGATGACGATCGAGGAAGCCGATGCGATGGGCTACAACCTCAGCAAGCGCGAGCGTGCCGCCGCGGAGGCCAATGGCGGCAAGCTGCCCTGGATCGTCGGCACCACGGCCAACATCGTCGATCCTTCGGCGAAGTTCATCGCGACGGCGACGGAGGCATCGCTCCCCCAGAAGGCGGGCATCTCCGGCACGACGTTCCGGTTCATGGAGGCCTCGTCGTTGCTCGGCGGCGATCCGAACATGTCCCGCCTCGCGATGGTCGGCGCGCTCCAGACGATCGACGCGCATACGATCTACGAGATCGCCAGCGCGGCGCAGGGCTTCGGTCTGCCGTTCGATCCGAAGCAGCCGTACGCCAACCTCGGCATCGACCCCAAGATCCTCAACGACATCGCCGGTCGTAGCGGCGCTTCACTCGACGAGCTCAACGGGGCGACCCCGGCGAGCACGACGACGCCGCCCGCGAACACGCCCACGCCGCCACCACCGAGCCCATGAGGCCGCCTATGCGCCTGATGAGCGCCGCGTGATCGCATCGCAGCGCGCGCGGCAGGGTTCGCGGCGGGGTAGGTCTTGCGTGCGCACCACGGCGGGCTCAAGATCGTCGACGAAGATGCAGCGGGTGACGCGATGAAGCCGTTCGCGGAGGCCCTCGGGGGCCCCGGGCCACTCGTGGCGGCATGGGACTACGAGGACAACGCGCGGACCAAGCTGTCGCTGTTTCACGTCGGCGAGCGTGGGTTGACCACCGTCGCCCAGACCGAGGTGCCGCTCGACAGACAGGAGGAGATGGTCGAGCGCCTGGTCGAGCGGAAGATCCGGATCGGTGGCCACTACGCCGGCAGCGTGTTTGCGTGGGTCGTGGATGACCAGGGCTGCTCGGTATGGACGCCCCGGACGCGCGTCGCGCACCTCGGAGCGCGGCCCACAGATGTCGTCGCGGTGACCTTGTTCGTCGACCCGGCCGACGCAGGGCATCGCGGGGTCCGGCTGACGCGGGCCGGCGGGAAGGACCAGGTGCTCGTCGAGGAGCGGGATCCCACGCCGAGCATCGATCCGGCGTACGGGCACGACGAGCTGTTCTCCGACTCGATGTGGGCTCGGTTTCTCGCCGACCAGCTCGCGGTGTGGTTGCTCGTGCCGCGGAGCGACGAGGTCTCGCAGCGCTCGAACGAGCTCGATCTGACGATCGCGCGCGGGGCGGTGGCACTCGCCGCGCAGCTCGAGCGCGGTGGGAGCGCGGAGCGCATTGTCCAGTCGCTGGGCCCGGTCGGCCGTGCACACGAGGTCGCCTTCGTCGCGGCGGGACCGGAGGGGCTCGAGCTCACCGTGACTGGCGTAGGCGGAACGTCGTCGGTGCAGCTCAAAGCAGGGACGCCCGCGCAGCTCGCGGCGTTCCTCCGCCGTCCCGGTACCCCGTATCGGGTGCAGTGGGCGGTGAACGCGCAGCTCCAGGGTCCGCGACCGACGTGAGCGTGAAGCGTCCCGGCACACCTCGTTCGGTGGCGGAGATGGTGTTCGTCGCCGAGCTCACGCCATGTTCGCGCTGCGGTGCCTGTGGTCCGGTTCCGTACCAGATCCTCGGGAGTGACGAGGTCTGGATCTTGAGTGCGCCTTGCGCGCGGTGTGGGACGGAGCGCAGGCTGGTGTTCCCGGCGGCGCGTGCCCTCGCCGACGCGGACGTCGAGTCGCTACACCTCGGTGGTGCAGAGCCGTCGACCGTGTTCGGTCCGTTCACGCTCGTCATCGAGATCGATCGGTTGATCCCGCTGATCGTGGATCCACCGGATCGGCTGGTCGAGCCTGCCTGGTCGGCGAACTCGGATCTCGTCGAGCGCGTCCAGACCGCCCTCAACGAGCTCGAGAAGTTCATCCCGCTCGGCGAGGACTCGGTGCCGGCCTATGCCCATCGCGATGCGGCCGAGCTCGCCGACCAGGTGGCACGACCCGAGCGATACACGCGGGCAGGGATCCGCGAGACCCGCCAGGCGAGCGACGCCGTGATGCAACGGATCGCCCGCGACGGGCCGCGGATCTTCGGCGCCGATCCGATGCTCAATCGCGCGACCCCGCCGCGCGGGCGCGTCAACAAGGACACCAGCGCGGCGCACCGTGCGTGGCTCGGGCGCGGTCGAACCGGGGCCGGTCGGCTCGATGTCGTGACCACCGATGCCGACGAGCTTGCGATCGAAGGCGCGCGGTGGACCGCGGCGCGCCTCGAAGGCGTCTGGCTGCGGCGCGCGAAGCTCCCGGCTATCGAGCTGTCCGAGACCGAGCTCATCGACGTGGCGCTCGACGGTGCGACCCTCTCCGGTGCGACGTTGCATGGCAGCGATCTCGAGGGCTGCACGTTCGTCGGGGGAGACCTCCAGCGTGCCGCCTTCATCGGCGCACGGGTGCGCGGCGGTTCGTTCGAGCGCGCTCAGCTCCAGCGCACGGACTGGGAGGGAGCCGTCCTCGTGCAGGTCAACCTGCGAGGCGCGCGGTTCGGCCATGCCCGGCTGCGTGGGGCGAAGCTCGTGCGCTGCGATCTCCGTGGCGCGGATCTCGACGGCATCGATCTCGGAGGCGCGCAGCTGGTCGAGTGTGCGTTCGCGGGCGCGTATGGCACCCCGGCATCGATCGAGGGGTGCAGCGTCGTCGCGGCGGACTTCTCGCTCGCGGCGGACGGCAGCAAGCGGGGCCAGGTCGACGTGCTGTTGACCGAGATCGCCGACTGAGCCGACTGAGTCAACGCGCTCGCGGGTGCTTGCGTGCTTGCTCGATCATCCGCGCCTGGCCGACGTGCGTGTAGATCTGTGTCGTCGAGATGTCGGCGTGGCCGAGCATCGCCTGCACCGCGCGCAGATCTGCGCCGCGCTCGACGAGATGGGTCGCGAACGAATGTCGGAGCTTGTGCGGCGAGACCTCGCCACTCGGCAGGCGCACGCCCGCATGCCGCGCATAGCCGCGCAGCGCCTTCCAGAACCCCTGACGGGTCATCGGCCCCCCGCGCTCGGTGAGGAACAGGGCGCGCTGAGCAGGATCCTTCACGAACCCGGGGCGATCCTCGGCGAGGTAGCGCGCGATCCGCGCCTGCGCTGCCTGGCCCAGCGGCACGAGCCGCGTCTTGTTGCCCTTGCCGGTGACCCGAACGAAGCCTGCGTTGAGGTTGACGTCGGCGAGCGGGACCGCGACGAGCTCGGAGACCCGCAGCCCCGACGCGTACGCGAGCTCGATCATCGCCGCATCGCGCCGGCCACGGGCGGTGTCGGGCGGCTGCGCGATCAGGCGGCTGACCGCGTCCTCGCCGAGCACCCCGGGTAGACGCCGGGCGGTGCGTGGGGCATCGATCAGCTCCGAAGGGTCGGCGTCGAGCCAGCGCTCACCGACCAGGTGCTTGCACAGGCCACGGACGGCGACCAGCGTGCGCGCGCGGCTCCGTGGGGCGAGCCCGGCCTCGGCGAGGTGGATCAAGAACTCGGTGACATCGGCGGGTGTGACGTCATCGACGTCCTCACGGCCGCGCCCGATCACGAAGGCGGTGAACCGGGCGAGGTCTCGGCCGTAGGCATCGATGGTCAGGCGCGCGAGCCCGCGCTCGACCTTGCAGTGATCGAGGAACACGTCTGTCGCCTCGTCGAGACGGAGCCGCCGGGCCATGCCCGATCGTCGACGAACAGGGCCGGTTCGCACAAGTTTTCAGGGGTTGCGATCCGCGCCGCTGCCGGCCATAGTCGCCTCTGGCCCGCCGTCCATGAGCATCACGCCCGAACAGCTGCGCTGGGTGTT
>JAYVRN010000177.1:0-7384 GCA_043776275.1 Myxococcales bacterium
GTAGCTCGAGGTGACGAGGAGCACGGGGACGCCCGCGAGCTTCGGATCCTGGCGGACCGCCATCGCGAGCCCGAAGCCATCGAGCTCCGGCATCATCACGTCGGAGATCATCACGTCCGGGAGCCGCCGGCGCGCCGCCTCGAGCGCCGCCACGCCATCGCTGACGGCCTCGACCTCGAAGCCGAGGCGGGCGAGCCGGAACGTGGCGAGCTTGAGCTGCATCGGATCGTCATCGGCGAGTACCAGCCGACGCCCTGCGCCGATCCGCGCGCCGCGGAGCACCGCGACCGGGAGGTGCGCTTCGATGATCGGCACCAGCCGGCTCGGCGCGATCGGCTTCGCGATGATGTCGTCGAAGCCGACGCTCGAGACGCGAGCGTCATCGAACTCGGAGACGAAGCCCGAGAACGCCAGGATCGAGACGTCCTGGCCCTCGGCGAGGGCGCGGAGCTGCCCCACCAGCTCGAAGCCATCCGCATCCGGAAGCATCAGATCCTGAAGCACCACGCGCGGGCGTTCACTGCGCATCAGCTCGCGCGCCGTCTTGCCATCCGGCGCTTCGAGGACGCGATGGCCGTTGCGCTCGAGCGCCTTGATCACCATGCGGCGGGTCGCCGAGTTGTCGTCGACCACCATGATCTTGTGCGGAGGCAAGCTCATGTGGTCACCGGTCGCTTGCCGAGGTGCATCGCGATCGTCTGCGGGAGCGCCCGCGTGTCGATCGGCTTGGTCACGTAGTCATCACAACCCGCGGCGAGCGCCCGCTCTCGATCCCCCGTCATCGCGTACGCGGTCACCGCGACGATGATGATCTCGCGGGTCTCGGGACCGGCCTTGAGCTTGCGGGTCAGCGCGAGCCCATCGGTGCCCGGCAGCTGGAGATCCATGAGGATCACGTCGGGACGCTGGTCGCGGATCGATTCGATCGCGGCATCGGCACCGAGTGCCGTCGTGACCTCGTAGCCGTTGGCCGTCATCAGGTACGCGACCAGCTTCAGGTTGGTAGCGTTGTCGTCGACGATCAGGACCCGTGCCCCCGCCATCACGTGCCTCCGCGCGGATCGCTCGGGACACCGGCCCGCACCAGCGAGGCGAGCAGGTGTTGTCGATCGATCGGCTTGTACAGGACCTCGTGCACGCTGAACCCGGCGATCACCTTGGCGTCGGGGACCACGGTGACCACGATGATCGGCACGTCGAGGGTGCCTCGCTCGCCGTGCAGCGCCGCGAGCAGATCGAGACCGCTCATGTCGGGCAGGAGCAGATCGATCGTCACGGCATCGGGGCGGTGCTTGCGGAACCTGGTCAGCGCCTCGGCACCCGTGGTGGCGACCTCGACGGCATAGCCTCCGTCGGCGAGCGCATTGATCAGCTGCGCCTGATCGCGCAGGTCATCCTCCACCACGAGGACGGTCCGCATGCCATCGCGGAACACCGGTGGCCGCGTCCGGGTCCGCGGCAGCTCGAGGGTCGCGGTGATCTTGCGAGGCAGGATCGCGTGGAAGATGCTGCCCTTGCCGAGCTCGCTCGTCACACCCACGCTGCCACCCTGAGCCTCGACGAGCCGCTTGGTCAGCGCGAGGCCGAGGCCGGTGCCTTGATGCCGCTTGCCGCTTCCGGCCTCGAGCTGCTGGAACTCCACGAACAGCTTGCCGAGATCCGCCGGGGCCACGCCGATCCCGGTGTCCTCGACCTCCAGGCGGAAGTGGTCCGCGTCGACGGCGATCGCACGGATCGTGACACGCCCTTCCAGGGGCGTGAACTTCAGGGCGTTCGAGAGGTAGTTGTAGGCCACCTGCTTCAAGCGGGCGGCATCGAGGACGAGGTCATCGAGGGTGGGATCGACCTCGGTCTGGATCCGGATCTGCTTGGTCGCCGCGCTGGTCCGGAGGATCGCAGAGACCTCACCGAGGATCTTCTGCAGATCGGCGGGCTCGGGCCGGAACTCGAGACGGCCGGCCTCGACCTTCGCCAGATCGAGCACGTCGTTGATCAGCTGGAGCAGGTGCCGGCCGCTGTTCAGGATGTCGCCGAGAAACTCGCGGAACTCCGGCGCGTCCGCGCTCACGTGCCCATCGTGGAGCAGCTCCGCGAAGCCGATGATCGCGTTGAGTGGGGTCCGCAGCTCGTGCGACATGTTCGCGAGGAACTCACTCTTCAGCCGGCTGGCCTCCTGGATCCGGCGGTTCTGTAGCTCGAGCTCCTCGCTCCGCCGCCGGATCTCGTCGGTCTTGAGCCTGTCGTTCGCCTCGCGCAGCGCCCGTTGCACGGCAGGGACGAACCGCTTCGGCTTGTCCTTCGAGAGGAAGTCGAGGGCACCCGCGCGCAAGGCCTCGACCGCCGGCTCCTCGCCGATCGTCCCCGAGATCACCATGCACGGGATCCGCAGCTTGCGAGCGGTGAGCGCCTCGAGCACCTGGCGACCACCAAACCCCGGCATCGCCCAGTCCGTGATCACGAGATCCCACGGGAATGCCAGGGCCGCGTCGAACTGCGGCGGCGAGGCCACGCGCATCGCCGTGACTTCATAGCCTCCGCGCCGCAGCTCGCGGAGCAGAATCTCGAAGTCATCCTCGGAATCCTCGGCGACGAGGAGCCTCAGTGCGACCGACGGCGACGTACTCGACAACACTCCTACCCCTGCCCTCCAGAATACCCCGTCGTGCGCCGACGACAACTCCCGACGTCGCCTGGAATTGTGAACGAGCACTGACCGGCGCCCGGGGTGCAGCAAGTTGCGGCACCCCCCACGGCCGCGGGATCAGTGGGGCGACAACGCCGCCAGGAACGTCTCGAGCGCCGTCGTCACAGCCGTGGGCTCCTCGACGGGCGACGAGTGCCCGGCGCGCGGAATCGTCACCAGGGTCGCGCCCGCGATCGCACCCGCGATGCGCTCAGCTTTCGCGATCGGCGTCGCCAGGTCTTCCTCGCCGACGACGACGAGCGTGGGAGCCGTGATCCGCCCGAGCTCGGCATGCACGCCGGCGCGATCGATCACGCCGTTCACGGCCCGCCAGATGTCCTTCCGGCGCGTCATGATCGCCACGTAGCGCGCCAGCTCGTCGCGACGCGAGGCATCCGCGAGGATCGAGGCGCCCATCATGATCGGCGCCGTGCGGCCGCGCACCGCCCACACGCCGAGCATCCGGACCACCTTGGTGAGCAGGCGATAGCGCCCGATGTTCGCCACGGGCTCCGGATCCGAGGAGGTATCGAGCAGCATCAGCGATCGGACGAGATCGGGACGGCGAGCAGCCATCCGCATCCCGACGAAGCCGCCCATCGAGAGGCCGCAGAAGTGGACAGACCCCGGCGCGAGCTGATCGAGCAGCGCCACCGCGTCCTGCCACACCAGCTCGATGCCGATGCAGTGGCGGTCGAGATCAGCGGCGCTCTGCCCTTGCCCGCGATGATCCCAGGCGATGCAGCGATAGCGCCCGCGCAGCGCCGCGATCTGGGCAGCGAACAGCTCCGTGCCCCACAGCAGGCCGTGGCTGAACACGATGGTCTCACCCGTCGAGCCCGGGCCCGTGTCCAGGCAGTAGAGCTGCGTCCCATTCACCTCGAGCATCGCCACGCGGCGACCTTCGCATGACTCAGGGCTTGGCGGGTGCTGAAGCGACCTCGACGAGGTCACCGTCGAGGAGCGAGGGCACCGCGATCTTGATCACCCGCTCGTCCCCGGTAAGACCACTGGCGATCTGAACCGTCGCTCCGACATCCCGCTCGATCGTGATCGGGATGAACTTGACGTGGTTGGTGGCGTCGACGATGGCCACCCGCACGCCCTGCGCGTCGTTGTACAGCGCCGTCGCCGGCAGCTCGACGATCCGGTGAGGAACCGCGAGCGTGAGCGCGGCCTGGACGTACATGCCCGGCATCAGGGCACCATCGGGGTTCGGGACCTGGATCTCGGTCCTCATGGTGTGAAGCTCGGGATCGAGCGCGCCGGCCGAGCGCGTGACCTTGCCGACAAACGGCTTGCCGGCGAACTCGCGCACGGTGATCGTCGCGGGCGTCTCCGGGCGAACGCTCGGCGCGATCGCCTGCGGCACGTCCACGAACACCCGCACCGGATCGATCGCGACCACGGTGAACAGCGGGGTGGTCGCACCGTCCCGGACCAGTGCACCGCGATCGATCGAGCGGGTGGTGACCGTGCCGGCGAACGGCGCCACCACCTTCGAGAACTGCTGCAGATCGAGGAGGCGGCGCACGTTCGCCTCCTGGGCGGCCACGTTGGACTTCGCCGAGCTCACCATCGCCTCGTCGGTCGCTGCCTGCGCCTGGGCCTGCTCGACCTGCGCCTTCGAGACCAGCTGCTGGTCCGCGAGGCCGGTGGTCCGCGTGCTGCTCGACTTCGAGTAGTCGCGCTGGGCTGTGGTCTGGGTGACGGCGGCGCGTGCCACCGCGAGCTGCGCGCGCGCCTGCGAGAGCTGCGCATCGACCTCGGGCGTATCGATCTCGGCGAGGAGCTGACCGGCGGTGACCTTGTCGCCGAGGTCGACCTTCCAGCTGCGCACATAGCCGGTCACCCGCGCATAGATCTGCGTCTGCTCGAGAGGATGAACGGTCCCGGGCAGCGAGAGCGCACGATCACTCTTCAGCGTGGTGGCCGTGATCACCTCGACACGGGTGGCCTTGGTCTCGCCGCTCACGGCGGGCACCTCACCGTGGGCCTTGCGCTGGCGGAGATAGCCGAACGTGAACGCACCACCGACGATCACGGCCACGATCACGAGCACCGTGAGCCGGGACGCCTTCCCGGCAGCGGGCAACGGAAAGCCGAGGTCATCGGGTTCGGTACTCATCGGACAGCCTCCAGCTCAGGGCGTGCCGGCGCCCGGCGGCGCAGCAGGCTGTACATCACGGGGACGAACAACAAGGTGGTGATCGTGGCGACCGCGAGGCCACCGATCACGGCGCGGCCGAGCGGAGCGTTCTGTTCGCCGCCCTCGCCCATGCCGATCGCCATCGGCACCATGCCGATGATCATCGCGAGCGCCGTCATCATCACGGGCCGCAACCGGGTCATGCCCGCGGCGAGGGCGGCGCTGCGGGCATCCCGCGTGGCTCGCTGCTCGTTCGCGAACGAGACCACGAGGATCGAGTTCGCCGTGGCCACGCCCACGCACATGATCGACCCGATCAGCGCCGGCACGGAGAGCGTGGTCCCCGTGAGGAACAGCATCCAGACGATGCCCGCGAGCGCGCCGGGCAGCGCCATGAGGATGATGAACGGATCGAGCCATGACTGGAAGTTGACGACGATCAGCAAATAGACCAGCAGGATCGCGAACACCAGGCCCGACGCGAGGCCGCCGAACGAGCTCTCCATGCTCTCGGCCTGCCCCTTGACCGTGAACCGGACGCCCGGCGGGGCCTTGGCCTGCGCGGCCGCGACCGCTGCCCGCACGCCATCGCTCACCGAGCCGAGATCGGAGTCCTCCACGTTGGCGAGGATGTCGTACGTGCGCGCCACGTTGAAGTGCGTGATGTTCGCCGGACCGTACGTCCGCGTGATCGTCGACAGGTTGCCCACCGTCTGTGGGCTCCCGACGGCGTTGGAGATCGGCGTGGCCTGCAGCGCGGCGATCGAATCGATCGCGTACTGCGGGGTCTGCACGGAGACCAGGTACTGCACGCCGCGCTTGTCCAGCCAGTAGGACGGTGCGACCTGCCCGCTCGAGGCCAGCGACACCAGCAGATCGCTCGCGACATCGCGCTCCGAGAGCCCGGCGCGCTGCGCCTGGGTCCGATCGATGTTGATCCTCAGCTGCGGGACGCGCGTGACCTGGCCGAGGTGCACGTCGGCGGCGCCGCGGACCTTGCGGATCTCTCCCGCCAGCTCCTGCGCGATGGCGAGCGTCTTGTCCTCGCCGCCGATCGGCCCCACCACCTGCACGTCGATCGGCGCCGCGAGGCCGAAGTTCAAGACCTGCGACGAGATGTCGGGCGCGAGGAAGAAGAACGTGGTGTCGGGGTAGGTGCGGCGGAGCGCCACGCGCAGCGCGCGGAGATAGTCCTCGGTCGGCGCGTGCCCTGGCTTGAGTGCGATGAGCACCTGGCCATCCGCCGGCGAGATCAGCGCGCCCTCGCTGAGGGAGAGGTTGATGCCGGAGTACGGCGTGCCCATCACGTCGAGCATGGTCTCGATCTCTCCGGCGGGGATCACCGAGCGGATCGTCCGCTGGATCGCCGCCATCTTCTTCTCGCTCTCCTCGAGGCGCGTGCCGGGCGCGCCGCGCACGTGGAGCTTGATCAGGCCGGCATCGACGGAGGGGAAGAAGTCCCGGCCGATCATCGGGACCAGCGCCATCGAGCCCGCCACGAACACGGCGAACACCCCCACCACGAACGCGCGGTGCTGGAGAGACCAGGCGAGCCAGCGACCGTATCGGTCACGGAGCCGGCCGAACCCGCGATCGAACGCGGCCGAGAACTTGTTGGGCGCGTGCCCGGCGACCGCCTCGCGCGCGAGCAGGTAATGCACCATCGTGGGCACGAGGGTCCGCGACAGCAGGTACGACATCAGCATCGCGAACACCACGGCGAGCGCCATCGGCACGAACAGCGATCTGGCGGCACCGGTGATGAACGCGATCGGCGCGAACACGATGCAGATGCACAGCGTGGAGACGAAGGCGGGCACCGCGATCTGCTGGGCGCCGTCGACGATCGCCTGCACGAATGCCGGGAGGGAGATCGACCGCTGGCCGATGTTGCGGTGGATGTTCTCGATCGCGACCGTGGCGTCATCGACGAGGATGCCGACGGCGAGCGCGAGGCCGCCGAGCGTCATCACGTTGAGGGTCATCCCGAGTGCGTGCAGCACGATGATCGAGAACAGGATCGAGAGCGGGATGCTGATCACCACGGTCAGCGTGGAGCGCCAGCTGCCGAGAAAGATCAGGATCATCAACCCGGTGAGGATCGCGGCGATGATCGCCTCGTTGATCACACCGGTGATCGAGGCGCGCACGAACACGGACTGATCGAACAGCAGCTTGACCGAGAGCTTGCCCTGCGCCTCCTTGGGGAGCCGCTCGAGCGCGCGCGGCAGCGCCTCGCGCACGGCGTCGGTGACGTCGAGCGTGGAGGCATCGCCGTTCTTCAGGATCGACATCAGGATCGAGCGCCGCCCCTCGACGTGCACCATGCTGGTCTGCGGCATGCTGCCGTCGCGGACGCTCGCCACATCCCGGATGTAGATCGCGGTGCCGTTGACGGTGCGGATCGGGAGGTTGGCGAGCTCGTCGAGCGTCTCCGGCGAGGCAGAGACCAAAATCGGGTACTCGTTCCCGCCCATCTTCACGGTGCCGGACGGCAGGATCACGTTCTGCACGGCGAGCGCCGCCTGCACGTCGCGCGGAGACAGGCCCTG
>JAYVRN010000178.1:0-28406 GCA_043776275.1 Myxococcales bacterium
CACTTCGGTTCGTGGATCGCGTCCCTGTCGTTCACCTCGACCGCGGCGTCGGTCGCACTGGTCTGCACCAACCCGATGTTCGCCGCGGCGTTCGGCACCTTGCTCGGGGATCGCGTGCGCGGCCGCGAGCTCGGCGGGATCGCGATCGCCGCTGGGGGCTGTGCGGTGCTCGCGGGCGGTGACTGGCAAGCGGGCGGGACCGCGCTCGCCGGAGATGGCCTGGCCCTGATCGGCGCGGCGAGCGCGGCAGGGTACCTCGTGGTCGGCCGCCGCTTGCGCACCTCGTTGCCGCTCCTGCCTTACCTCGGCGTGGTCAACGCGATCGCCGCGCTGGGCCTCGGGATCACCGCCGTCGTGCTCGGCGCGAACCTCGGCGCCCTGCCCTCGCACGCCTACCTCGCCTGCCTCGGCGCGGCCCTCGTCGCCTCGTTCGTGGGCCACAGCCTGCTCAATGCGGCGGTACGGACCACGCCGACGCACCTCGTGGCGCTCGCGGTGCTCGGCGAGCCGATCGGCAGCTCGCTCATCACCTGGGCCGCCTTCGGTGAGCAGCCGCCCGTCCACGCCGCGATCGGTGGGGCGATCGTGCTCGCGGGGATCGGGATAGGCTTCGTGCGCCGATGACCACGCCCAACCCGCTGTTCCGCGAGCGCGACCTCGAGCTCGTGCTGTACGACGTGCTGCACGCCGAGCAGCTCGTGCAGCTCCCCGTGTTCGCGGACCACGACCGCGGCTCGTTCGACATGGTGATCGATGCCGCGCGGCGGTTCGCACGGACCACGCTGTGGCCGACGTACAAGGCGATGGACGAGGCCCCGCCGCGCCTCGTCGACGGTGGCATCGTCGTGCATCCCCGCCTCAAGGCGCTGTACCCCGAGCTCGCCGCCCTCGGGCTCGTGGTCGCCGCGCGCCCCCCCGAGGTCGGAGGCCAGCACCTGCCACGGATCATCCACACGTTCGCCACCGCGTACCTGATGGCGGGGAACCTGTCTGCGTATGCGTACGTCGGCCTCGCCGCCGGTGCCGCACATCTTCTCGAGACGTTCGCCACACCGGCGTTGCGCGCCACGTACATGGCACCGCTCTACGAGGGGCGCTGGCTCGGCACGATGGCGCTGACCGAGCCGCAGGCCGGCTCGAGCCTCGCCGACGTCACCACGCGCGCGACCCCGATGGCCGACGGCAGCTACCGGATCGCCGGTGCCAAGATCTTCATCTCGGGCGGCGATCACGATCTCACCGAGAACATCGTGCACATGGTCCTCGCCCGGATCGATGGCGCCCCACCGGGCACCAAGGGCGTCTCGCTGTTCTGCGTGCCGAAGCGGCGCGTGGTCGATGGAGGCCTCGTCGACAACGACGTCGCCGTCGCCGGGATGATCCACAAGATCGGCTGGCGCGGCCTCCCGAGCCTCGCGCTCGCGTTCGGTGATCACGGCGACTGCCACGGCTGGCTGGTCGGTGCGCCGCACCGCGGCCTCGCGGCGATGTTCCAGATGATGAACGAGGCGCGGATCATGGTGGGGATGAATGGCGTGGCCACGGCGTCGGTCGCCTATCACGAGGCCCTCGCCTACGCGCGCGACCGGACCCAGGGCCGCCCCGCCGAGGCCAAGGACCCGTCGGCACCACAGGTGGCGATCGTCGAGCACGCGGACGTGCGGCGCATGCTGCTGCGACAGAAGGCGATCGTCGACGGCGGGCTGTGCCTGATCGGTCGCACCGCGATCTACGCGGACCTGGCCGAGCACGCGCCCGATCCCGTGGCCCGTGCGCGCGCCCAGCGGCTCCTCGATCTGCTCACGCCGGTGGCGAAGTCGTTCCCCGCCGAGCGCGGCTTCGAGGCCAACGCGCTCGCGCTGCAGGTCCACGGCGGCTACGGGTACACCAGCGAGTACCTCGTGGAGGCGCTGATGCGCGATCAGAAGCTCAACAGCCTCCACGAGGGGACGACCGGGATCCAGGGGCTCGACCTGCTCGGCCGCAAGGTGGTGGCCGACGGAGGTGCCGGCCTCGTGGCGCTCCGCGAGGAGATCACCGCATCGGCCGAGCTCGCGCGCACCGCTGGGATCGACGATCGCCTGATCGCCATGGTGCTCGCGGCGCTGACCCGCGTGGAGGCCCTGACCGCGGTGCTCGCCGGTCGCGGGCTCGGCGGTGACGTCGCCGGCATGCTGCTCCACTCCACCGACTATCTCGAGCTGTTCGGGATCCTGGTGATCGCGTGGCAGCACCTCGCGATCGCCGCCGCGGCCCGCACGGCGCGCGCGGCGACCGCCGAGGATGCACAGCTCTACGCGGGCAAGGTGATCAGCGCCGACTACTGGATCTCCACCGAGATCCCGCGCCTGGAGGCGCTCGTCGAGCTGTGCCGGTCGGGCGAGGACAGCTACCGCCGGATCCGCCCCGATCAGCTGTGAGCTAGGCGTGGAGGGCGCGGGCGACCGGGGCGTCCTTGCCCTCCTGCCACAGCGCACGCTCGATCGCGAGGAGCAGCGGGCCGAAGGTCGCGCGATCGAGCGCCGAGACCACGAAGCCGCCGCCGTGACTCGCGAGGTGATCCGCATCGGGACCCTCGAGACGGTCCGCCTTGTTCCACACCAGGATGCGCCGCTTCTCCGACAGCCCGAGGTCCGCGAGGATGCCCTCGACGGCGCGGATCTGCTGATCGCGATCCGGATCGCTCGCATCGACCACCTGCACCAGGAGATCGGCGTCCTCCATCTCCTCGAGGGTGGCGCGGAACGCGCGCGTCAGCTCTTCGGGCAGATCGCGGATGAAGCCCACGGTGTCCGTGATCACGACCTCGCGCTCCTGCGGGAACCGGAGCCGACGGCTGATCGGATCGAGCGTGGCGAACAGCTTGTCGGCGGCGAGCGCATTGCCCTCGGTGAGGGCGTTGAGCAGCGTGGACTTGCCCGCGTTGGTGTACCCGCAGATCGCGATGATCGGGACATCGCGATGCGTGCGGCGATGACGGCGCAACCTGCGATCGCCCGCGAGATCCTCGAGCTTCTTCTCGAGCAGATGGACCCGCTCGCGAGCGCGGCGGCGATTGATCTCGAGCTTGGTCTCGCCGGGGCCGCGCCCGCCGAGGCCGGCCTTGCCACCCGGGCCGGCGGTGAGCCGCGACATCATCGTGTTCTTCTCGATCAGCCGCGGCAGGGCGTACCGCAGCTGCGCGAGCTCGACCTGCAGCTTGCCGTCCCGGCTGGTGGCGTGCTGCGCGAAGATATCGAGGATCAGCATCGTGCGATCGAGGACCTTCAGCTCGGTGGCATCGCTGATCGCACGCGCCTGACCCGGCGAGAGATCGGGATCGAAGATCACGCACTCGGCCCCGAGCTGCATCGCGCGCAGGAGGATCTCGTCGAGCTTGCCGCGCCCGACCAGGAACTTCGGATCCGCCTCGGGCCGCCGCTGTACGAGCACGTCGAGGACCTTCACGCCAGCGGTGCGGCACAGCTCGCCGAGCTCGGCGACGCGCGCCTCGCTGTCCTTCACGCGGCCGATCTGGACGTGGACGAGGAGCACGCGGTCCTTGCCCTCATCGGTGGCGAGCACGCGCCGCGCGCGACCAAACTCCGCTTCGAGCCGCGAGATCAGCTCGGTGAAGTCGAGCTGCGAGGCGGTGGCAGGCTCGACCGGCAACTCTTTCCACGGGCGCTCCGAGGTGCCGTCTGCGACGAGGTGCCCGACGTACAGCTTGCCCGGGCGCCCCGCCGCATCGACGGTGATCGCGGCGACCGCATCGAGGCGGAGCAGCGCGAGATCGGTCAGGTCGTCGCGGGTCAGCGCCTCGCCACGCAGGTGCGTGTGGACCAGCCGCAGGCCGCGGAACCGGCCCTTGCCGCCGCGCATACGACCGACGTCGGGAAGGAACAGCTTGGAGGCATCGCCCACGAACACGTGCTCGATCGCACCGCGCCGGTCGATCAAGACGCCGATCTGACGATGCAGCTCGGCGCTCTGGACCGCGAGCTGATTGACGAGCTCCGACGAGACGATCTCTGACGGCGCGACACGCCGGCGGTACAGGCGCTCCAGCGCCTTGACCTCACTGGCCTTGAGCCCGACGAGGTTCCCCGTCACTTCTTCCTGCAAGGGCGGGCACTCTACCCGAACGTTCGTATGCTGCCCAACGCAAAGCCGGCTCCCCACGCCCAGCTACCCGCCTGACGATGCGAATCTGTCGATTGCGGGGACGGGTCCCGGGGATATAGTGCGGGGCGTGACGCGGCGGTTCCGTGCCTTGGTGGCGCACCCTCAGGTCGAGGCGCTCGGTGAGCTCGCGGAGCTCCTCGGCGGGCTGGGCCTGCAGGTCGAGACCGCACGCTCGACGGTGGAGGCGCTCAACAAGCTCCGGATGAACCCGGCGCAGGTCGTGGTCGCGTATCACCTGTCGAACAACTTCGACGGCGTGGCGCTGCTCGAGAGCTCGATCCTCAGCGCCCCCGAGGCACTCCGGATCGCGCTGGTGTCCGCGCCCGACGAGGCGGTCGAGCTCGACTACCGGCCGCCCCACGCCGGCATCATCATCCGTCTGGTCGCCAAGCCGAGCGAGCGCAGCCGCCTCGTCGCGTTGGTTGGTGAAGGCGTGAAGATGCTGACGCTGGTCGAGGAGCAGCGCGAGCTGGTCCGCAAGCTCTCGCTCGATCAGTCCAAGCTGCAGCGCCGCGAGACCCTGCTCGACGTGGTGGTCAAGGAACGGACCAAGGAGCTCGAGGAGAGCTACGAGAAGCTGAAGAGCGCCAACCGGCAGGCGCTGTTCGGGCTCGCCGAGGCGATCGAGGCCAAGGATCCGTACACCAAGGGCCACTGCGGCCGGGTCGCGGCGTACTCGCTGGTCCTCGCTCGAGAGGCCGGCTATCCCGCCGAGGGCCTCGAGACGCTCGAGTTTGGAGCGTTCCTCCACGACATCGGCAAGATCGGGATCAAGGACGCCGTGCTGCTCAAGCCTGGCCCACTCGATGACACCGAGTGGATCCACATGCGGGAACACCCGGTGAAGGGCTTCGACATCGCGTCGAAGATCGAGATGCTGCATCCGATCATGCCCGCGGTGCGCAACCACCACGAGCGGTGGGACGGCTCCGGCTATCCGGACAAGATGATCGCGATGGACATCCCGCTCTCGGCGCGGATCGTCGCGATCGCCGATGCGTACGACGCGATGTCGACCGACCGTCCGTACAAGAAGGCACTCGCACTCGAGGAGTGCGAGGCGATCCTCAAGAAGACCGCCGGCAAGATGTACGACCCGGAGCTGATCGACGTGTTCGTGAATCGCAAGCTCGGCGCGTTGTACCGCGAGGACTACGACGATCTGCCCTACGACGACGGGCACGCGGCGTCGTCGACGTGATCCGCAAGGTCGGAGCACAGATCGCGCCCCGATCGCCCTGACGGTGTAACCTGGGAGGGTGCGGCGCTGTGCCCTCCTCCTCGTCTGCCTGACCGCATGTGGCCGGCTCGGCTTCACAGACCACGAGCCCACGCCGCCCGACGAGTGCACCCTCGCGCTCGATGCGGGTGCGCCGCGCCTCAACTTCCACTCGCGGCGCGCGATCCAGGCGAGCGGCGGTAGCGAGCCGATCGCATTCGTGCTGAACGGCACGGGGACGATCGATGCGCTCGGCGTGGTCACCGCGGACCACACGGCCGGGCTCGCGACGATCACCGCCACGGACGCCGGCGAGTGCACCGCGCAAGCGTCGCTCGAGATCGGTGGAGACATGCTGTGGTACGTGGGTGGCTCGTCGAGCGCCGTGCCGTCGCCGCAGGTCTGGAAGAGCACCGATGGTCACGCCTGGACCCTCGCCGGCGCGCTGCCCGACAAGCGCACGAGCGGTGGGCTGCTCGTGTTCCACGACAAGCTCTGGTGGATCTCGGGCTCCGACGGCGTCGGGGAGCGCGACGAGGTGTGGTGGAGCGAGGACGGCGTGACCTGGACGCTCGCCGGGCATGTGCCGATGGGGGCGACGAACTTTGGCCACGCCGTGTTCAAGGACCAGATGTGGATGGTCGGCGGCGGTGCCACGCCGGATATCGACACCGTGTACGCCTCCGGCGACGGGGCGACCTGGCAGCTGATCGGGACCTTGCCGACGGACAACCACGGCGGCGCGAGCGTGGTGGCCGATGGCAAGCTCTGGTACCTCGGCGGCCACGACCGCAACACCGGCATGCTGTTCGACTGGGCGCTGTCGACGTCGACGGGCGCGAGCTGGCAGCAGGTCGGATCGATCGGCCCGGGACGTGAGTACGCCTCCGCCCTCGACCTCGATGGGACGATCATCCTGGCCGGCGGTCAGGATCTGACGCCGACCCAGACGACATCGGTGATCGGCACGACCACCGGCACGAGCTTCATGGCGCAGCCGCCGCTCCCCGTGGCCCGGGCGTTCGGCAGCCTGGCGCGGTTCGGTGGGAGGCTCTGGTCGATCGGCGGCACCGACGGTGGCGCGGTGTTCGAGGCGGTCCCCGGCGGCGCGTGGGCCACGCCCGTGACGAACTTCCCCGTGCCGCGCACCAGCGGCAAGCTCGCCGTGTTCAGTGCGGTGAGATGATCGCCGTCATCTCGGCGCCCGCTGCGCCGCCGAGATGGACCTCGCCGTCGCCCTGCTCGACGGCGCAGCTGCACTCGACGTTCACGCCCGTGGGGTAGAGCCGCGCCGGCGTGGCGATCACCGTGGGCGCCGTGATCGTGGGATCGGGCCGCCAGGTCACGGTGAGCACCCGCGTGATCTCGTCGTAGCTCCACGCGATCGGATCGCCGGCGATCCGGACCGGCGCCGGGCGCACGATCGCATCGAGGAGCGCGGGCACCGGCACGCCCTGGGCATCGTAGATGCTGTACCCGCCACCGCGATCCATCGCCCAGTACATCGAACCGCCGAGCGTGGAGGCCGCGCCGTCGTAGGCGGCGTCCATGTACGCTCCGATCGTGGGCGCGTTCGCGATGCCGCCGTACTCGCCGATCCACACCGGCACGCCGAGCCGCTCGGCATCGGCGCGGAGATCATCGGCGGTCGCCAGCAGCGTGGTGCGATGCGTGGCATCGAACACCCCCATCAGCTCCGCGTTGGGATCGTAGAGGTGCGGAGCGTAGACCACGTCGGCGTGTTCGAACGGCCGCAGCTTGGTGGAGAACCCGAGGTTGCGCGAGGACGAAGGCTCCGCGAACACCACCCAGGGCACCGTCGCGCGCACGGCGGCGATCACGCGATCGTAGAGCGGCATCAGGCGATCGGCCTCGAACTGCGCGACCGGGTACGTCCCCCAGTGCGGCTCGTTGAGCGGATCGAAGCCGATGATCGCGGGCTCGGAGGCGAACCGTGAGGCGACGTGGCCCCACATCGCCGCGAACTGCTGCTGGAGCCCGGCATCCGTCATGAAGCGATCGATGCACGCGAGGACGTTCGCGTCGGTGTAGTTGAGCGGCCACGGATCGCGCGGGACGAACGCGGCGTAGTAGCTCGCGTCGCAGGTCCAGCGCGGCGCACCGTCGAAGCCGAAGCCCTCGCCGTAGACGTCCTGGTGCATGTCGAGGATCACGTCGAGGCCGGCCTCGCGCGCCCACGCGAGACGCGTGCCCACCCAGTCGAGGTACGCCTCGTCGTAGCTGCCCTGCACGGGCTCGACGGCCGCCCACACGATCAAGAACCGCACGGCGCGAAAGCCCCACGCATGGAGCTGCGCGTAGTCCGCCTGCGTGAAGTCATCGGTGTACGGCGCGGACTTGTGCGCGCCCGCGAGGTTCACGCCGCGCGGGATCATCGCGCGGCCTTCGGGATCACGTAACGCGCCCTTGCAGACGTGCACGCCGGGGCCGCCGCAGGTCTCGGCCGGGAGATCGTCGCCGCACGCGGTGACGCCGGCGAGCGCGACCGCCACCAGCGCCACGCCGGAGGTCGCTCGGCGGTTCACGTGCCCTTCTTCGGTTTCGGCGCTCGGGGCGCGGGGAGCTCGCGGCGCTGCAACTCGGCGCCCTTCATCGTGTACGCGATGCCGCCCTTGGCCAGATCCCAGGGCAACAGGATCGGATCGGCATCGGCGGAGGGGTCCTCGTTCCACGTCTCGGCGGTCCAGCCCACTGCGGGCCGAGGCTCGACGCGCAGCTCCGGGCCGAGCTTGCCCTTGGCCAGCGTGTACCCGGCTTCGAGGACGTTGCCGCCCGCGGTCTTCTTGATCTCGATCTGCCCCAGCGGCTGGAGCTGCCCGCTCCACACCGTCCACAGCATCAGGAGATCGCGGCTCCCTCCGTTGCCACTCTGGCGGACCACCGCGCTCACGACCTTGACGCCGTTCTTGCCGAGCGCCAGGAGCTCGACCTTCTTGACGTCCGCGGCGGTCGCGGCGGGCAGCGAGACGAACGCGTACTGTTCCGTGAGGATCCCGATCACCGTGCCGCCGGCGACGATCCGCTCGTTGCCCTTGCGATCTGGATCGAGGTTCGCGAGCTGATCGAGCTTGACGTCGCTGCGCTTGAGCCGCACCGAGCGGAGGAAGTCGTCGAGGAGATCCTTGCGATCCCCGAGCTCGATCGTGAGCGGCAGCGCGACCTCGGCGTCATCGCCTCCAGTGGCCTGATCGGAGTCGTGGAACACCACGCCGAGATCGAGCGAGGGCGTGGAGCCGGAGAACCCTGGGATCGCACCGGCGGGGATCCGCAGCTCGAGCGAGAACCCCTTGGGCTGGAGCGAGTCGGCGACCGTGACCTTGGCGGGCTTGACGATCCGGACCTTGGCCATCGAGTTCCCGGGGAACGCATCGATCACGATCGGCTTGCCGCCGGCGGCGAGCGTGATCGTGACGTGATCCTCGTGGGCCTTGCCGCTGCGCACGCGGATCAGGCGATCGTCCTTGATCTCGAGGGCGAGAGCGAACGCCGTGCCATCCCACGAGCAGCGGAGCTCGACCTGCCCATCCGAGGAGGATCCGGCGCGGGTCAGGACGGGCTTGGGCCAATCGTCCAGCAGGCCATCGACGCTGAGGTCCGCCGTGGACAGATCGTCACAGCGGATCGCCGTGCCAGCGTGGGCCCGGGCGCAGGTGACGACGAGCACGGCGACGACGAGACTGCACCGCATCGCCGCAAACCTACTCGGGGTCCTGGCGTCGATCCACGGGAATACGCCTGCGCTGTCGGCGGTAGCCGACTTGACGGGTGCCCATGTCGTCCCCACGTTGCCCCCCGGTCGTCATGTCCAAGGTCTCCCTCCGTCGCCTGCTATCCCGCCTCGCCGCGCTCGCGTTGACCACCGGCGCGATCGCGCCCGCCTCGGCCGAGGCCGCCGGTGAGGCCCCTCCCGCACGTGAGGTGGACGCGGTGGACGACGCCGAGCTGGTGACCGATCTGCCGATCGATCCCGAGCAGATCGACGAGCTCGACGCCGCCGCCGCCCTCGGGCGAGGCCTCGCGCTCGCGCTCTCGGAGATGCGGCCGCTCGCGGCCACGCACATCGCCTCGACCTGGGCGCTCTCGGCCCATCCGGTGCGCCGGCTCGCGGTGGCCCACGCCCTCGAATGGACGTTCAAGCTGGTCGGCGACTCGCTGATCATCGACCACCTGTCCCGCGATCCCGAGCCCGCCATCCGGACCGAGATCGCGCGCGCCGCCTGGGTCCGCCGCTCGGTGGGTGGTGACCCGGGGGTGCTGCGCCGCCTCGCCGAGGATCCCGACCCGCAGGTCCGGGCCACCGCCCGCCGGGCAGGCCCAGACATCACGTAGATCCGCGATTGGACTGCCCCGATCGTGCTATAGGAGCCACGTGCTGGAGACCCTCGCCAAGGGATTCAAGGCCGCTCGGCAGCGGCTGACCGGCGTCGCCGAGCTATCGGACGACGTCATCGAGGACGCGCTCCGCGACGTCCGCCTCTCCTTGCTGGAGGGCGACGTCGAGTTCAGCGTCGTCAAGCGCTTCCTCGAGAGGGTGCGCGAGGCCGCGCGGGGCAAGCAGGTCGAGCTCCGCGCGAAGAGCAAGGAGTACGGGACCAAGACCATCACGCCCGAGCAGGCGTTCATCGCGATCTGTCAGGACGAGCTGACCAAGATGATGGGGCCGGTCGACACCGAGCTCCGCTGGGCGAAGAAGGGTCCGACGGGGATCATGTTCGTCGGCCTCCAGGGCTCGGGTAAGACGACGTCGGTCGGCAAGCTCGCCCGCTGGCTCGAGAAGACCCACAAGAAGAAGCCGATGCTGGTCGCCGCGGATATCTACCGCCCGGCCGCCGTCGAGCAGCTGAAGACCCTCGGCCGCCAGCTCGACATGCCGGTGTGGTCGATGGAGGGCAAGGACCCGGTCACGATCTGCCGCGAGGGCACGCAGCAGGCCGCGCTCGCCGGCTGCGACGTCGTGATCTACGACACCGCCGGTCGCCTCGCGATCGACGAGCCCCTGATGCAGGAGCTCGAGGACATCCAGAAGGCGGTCACCCCCGCCAACGTGTTCCTCGTGATCGACTCGATGACCGGTCAGGACGCGGTCAACGTCGCCAAGACGTTCAACCAGCGCCTCGACATCGACGGCGTCATCATGACGAAGCTCGATGGCGACGCCCGTGGTGGCGCCGCGCTCTCCGTCAAGGAGTTCACGGGCAAGCCGATCAAGTTCCTCGGCATGGGCGAGTCCCTCGACAAGCTCGAGGAGTTCCGCCCCGAAGGCCTCGCCTCGCGCATCCTCGGGATGGGCGACATCGTCGGCCTGGTCAAAGATTTCGAGCAAGTCGTCGATGCGGAGAAGGCGGAAGAGGACGCCCTCCGCATGCTCAAGGGCAAGTTCGACATGCAGGACTTCCTCGAGCAGATCCGGCTGATCCAGAAGATGGGATCGCTGAAGGATCTGATGGAGAAGCTGCCGTTCTTCGGCGGCGGTCTCCCCGAGGGCGTCAACCTCGACGACCGCGAGCTCACGAAGATCGAGGCGATGATCTCGTCGATGACCTCCGAGGAGCGCTACAACCCGCAGGTCTTCGTCGCGACCTCGTGGGAAGAGTTCATGTCGACCGCGGGCAAGAGCGCCAAGCGCCGCCGCGCGGACTTCGACCCGGGCCGCGTCAAGCGCGTCTCGAAGGGCTCGGGCCGCACCGAGCAGGAAGTAAAAGAACTGCTCCAGAAGTTCGCGCAGATGCGCCAGATGATGGTGCAGCTCGGCGCGTCCACCGGCCTGATGGGCAAGATCCCCGGCTTCAAACAGTTCTCGCAGATGAAGAAGCTGGCGAACATGGACATCAACGCCCTGATGGCCGCCGGCGGAGATGGCGGCATGGGCGGCATGCCCGGGATGCCCGGCATGCCTGGGATGCCCGGCCTCCCCACCGGCAACCTCCCCGGCATGCCGAAGGGCTACACGCCGCCCGGTAGCAAGGGCGTCGTCGGTCAGCCGAACGCGCGCGACAAGCAGAAGGCACGCGACAAGCGCAAGGCCGAGAAGCTCGCGCGCAAGAAGAACCGCCGCTAGCGTGGCACGCGCGACCACGTTCGATCTCGCGGCCGAGCTCGCGCGCCCGGGTTTCACGCCCGCGCGGACCGATGCGCCCGCGCTCGCGGAGCTGATCGTCTCCGGCACCGAGATCGCGGTGACCCGCGCCCTGCCCGCGCTCGCCGGCCTCGGCGCAACCGGCCGCGATGCGATCGCCGCGCGCCTCGCGGCGGAGCTGCCCGACGATGGCGCGGCGGCCCGGCTGGTCCAGGCGCTCGGGTTGATCGCGCGCGCGGGCGATCAACCGGCGCAGGCGCAGCTGCTCGTGCTGCTGCACGATCCTCGCGTGCGCGCGCGCCGCGCCGCGATCGTCGCTCTCGGCAAGCTCGCCGCGACCGGCGGCAAGGTCGAGCTGCGAGAGGGCGACCGCCGCGAAGGCGAGCGACGTACCGCAGTGGCCGAGGCCCACGCCGAGGCGAAGGCCGGCGTGACGATCGAGCTGCGCGAGGGTGAGCGCCGGGAGGGCGAGCGGCGCGACGAGCTCGAGGCGGCGCGTGCCGGCCTGATCGAGCGCTGGGACGCCGCGGACGTCACGCCCGACGAGCGGCGCGCACTCGCCGAGGCGCTCGGCAAGATCGGCGGCGAGGCCGCGCTGTCCCGGCTCGCGGCGCTCGACACCACCGACGACAAGGAGCTGTCGCGCCGGCGCGATCGCGCGCTCCTCATGGCCGATCGCACCGCGAAGCGCGGCGAGGATTCGACGATCGCGCTCGACCAGGCCCCGCCCCACCCGCTCACGGTGCGCCTCGGCTGCCGGCCGGCGCTCGGCGAGCTGCTGTTCACCGAGCTGGTGGCGCTCGATCAGGGCCCGAGCTTCGTGAAGAAGACCCACCAGCCGGACTGGGTGGAGGTCACGCTGACCACGCCGTGGGCCACGCTGCACCGCTCGCGCCTGTGGGCGACCGCCGCGATCGTGGTCCCGCTCGAGGGGCTGACCGATCGCGCCGCCGATGCGCCCGGCCGCGCCGACGAGGTGGCGAAGGCTTGCGTGCGCACCCTCACCGGAGCCGGCGTGCTCGCGCTGCTGCGCGGCTGGACCCGCGGCGCGATCCGGTGGCGCCTCGGGATGGTGCACGGCCACCAGCGCGCGCTGGTCTGGCGCGTGGCCCAGGAGGTCACGGCGATCGCGCCCGATCTGATCAACGATCCCACGGCGACCACGTGGGACGTGCTGGCGGATCCCGATGCGCGCACGCTCTCGCTCGTCCCCCGGCGGATCGAGGATCCGCGGTTCGCTTATCGCGTGGCCGAGGTCCCCGCCGCATCGACGGGGAGCGTGGCCGCGGCGCTGGTGTGGGCCGCCGATGCGCACGGCGGTGATCGGGTGTGGGATCCGTTCTGCGGCTCCGGCGTGGAGCTCGTCGAGCGCGCCCGGCGCGGCGCCGTTCGCTCGCTCCTCGGCACCGACATCGATCCCGAGGCGCTCGCGGCCGCGCGCACGAACCTCGCCGCCGCCGGCGTGACCGCCGAGCTGGCGATCGCCGATGCGCGCACGCACGCGCCTGGTCCCCCTGGCCAGATCGATCTGATCGTGACCAACCCGCCCCTCGGGAGCCGCGTCCACGTCGATGCCGGCGCGCTGCTGGTGGACGCCCTGCCGAACCTCGTCAAGGCGCTCGCGCCGCGCGGACGGATCGTGTGGATCACGCCCGCCCATCGCAAGACCACGCCCGCCGCGCTCGCCCTCGGGCTCGAGCTCGGTCGGTCGTTGCCGGTCGACCTCGGTGGCGTGCGCGGGCGGCTCGAGCGCTGGAACAAGCGGTAGGCTCGGCGCGTGTCGCTGACCTCGCTGCTCGCCCGCACGTATCTCCGGTACGCCGTCGTGGTCACGCTGCTGTCGCTCGTCGCGTTCGCACCGCTGCTCTGGCTCGCGATGAAGCTCCCGATCCCCGTGGATCTCGCGAGTGCCAAGGGTGTGGTCCGCACGGCGTGGCTGCTCGTCGGCCTGAGCCTCGTGCCGCTGCTGGTCCTCGTCGGTGGCGTGGCCCCGGCGGTGCGCTCGATCGTTCGCGGTACGCCCGCCTCGCAGCTCGCCGCGTTCGGCGCCGGGCTCGCCGGGCTCGTACGCGCCGTGCTCCCGTGCGCGGTCGTGATGGTCGCGATCCTCATCGGCTCGCTCGCGCTCCTCGTGCCCGGCCTGCTCCTGCTCGTGCTGCTGTCGCTGACGGGTGCGACGGCCGAGCCTGGCCGCAGCGTGCCCGCGCCGCTGATCGACAGCGTGACCGCCGCGCGCGCGCGCATGCCCGCGGTCACCGTGATCCTGCTGTGCTCGATCGCCGCGACCCTCGGCGGCGTGTTCCTGCTCTCGCGTGGCCTCCCGATCCCGCTGCCGAAGCAACCCACCCCCGAGATGTTCGCGAACTTCCGGCTGTTCGCGCGCTGGGCGGTGGCCGGCGTCGCGCTCGGCGCACCGATCCCCGCGATCGCGCTCGCGGTCCTCGCTACAACAAGCCCCAGCGCTCGAACGTAGCCCGCGCGGCCCGTCAGGACCGTTTGCGTGGTTGCTTGGTGCGAGCCCGCGACGCACGGGACTTGACGCGCGGCTTCATCGAGACGGACGGTCGAGCCCGCGATCGGCTTCGGACTTCCGGCGGCACGGCGGCAGCCTCGTCGAGAAGCGCGAGGTCAGCGAGGTCCTTTGCGCGGCCGCTCGCACGCTTGTTCGCGACGAGATCGCGCAGCGACAGCACGGCGATCATCCCGTGGTCCGCGCGGACCTCACAGCGATTCCTCCACGCCGCCTGGAAGCTGACTCCCGAGATCCTGGTCAGGATATCGATCCGATTCGGGACCCGCCCCAGCATGGTCACCTGGTAGGGTCTGGTGAACAGCTTCCAGCTCTCGCGATAGTCAGCGAACCCAAAGTCCGCGAGTGCCGCGCCGACCCTTCGCGCGTTCGCAGGTGTGGAGTCAACGAACACGTCGAGATCGAGCGTTGCGCGCACCCGGCCGTGGGCGGCGAGTGCGTGTGCCCCGACGAGCAGGAACCGGACCCCATGGCGCCCGAAGATCGCGAGAAACTCGGACCAGTCGCGTTGAAATCTCACCTGAAACCCCCAGCGTCGTTTCGCGAGCGAGCTCGACTCCCGAGATCCGGTCCTCCATGGACAGACCACGCCAGTAGAGGACCTCGTCCGTCACGGCACCTTCGAACGTGGTCTGACGCAGGATCTTCTCCACGGGTCCAGCTTACCTCGAACGCTTACAACAAGCCCCAGCGCTCGAACGTAGCCCGCGCCGCCGCCGCATCCGGCGCCACGCCGACGCGCGGATCCTCCACCGGAGCCACGCGACGCCCGTACCAGATCGCGCGCCAGCCAACATCGAGCGCGCCCACGATATCGGCCGACCACGAGTCACCGACGTGCACCGGTGGCTCGTGCGAAGTGACGCCGCAGGTCGCCAGCGCGTGCTCGAAGATCCGGCGATCGGGCTTCTCGATCCCGAGCCGCCCGGAGTCGACGATCACCGCGAACAGCTCCGCCAGCCCGATCTCGGTGAGCAGCTCCGCGAGGCGCCCCTCCGAGTTCGACACCACTACCAAGGTCGCCCCGTGTGCCCGGAGGTCCCGCGCGAGCTCGACCATCGGGGCGATCGGCCGGCGGAAGAGGTTCACCGTGGGTTGCTGCTCCCACAGCCAGTCCACGAGCGGTTCGACCTCCGCGATCCCGGCTCCCGCGAGCAGGGCCGCCATCAGCTCCCGCCAGGGGTGGCCAATCCCGGCATCCACCAGCGTGTCGTAGTGTGCCCAGGCGCCCGCTGACGCGGCAGCGAGCGCACCAGGTGCGACCTCCACCCCTCGCTGGCGCAGCCGGAGGGCCAGGAAGTCGAGATCCAGCTCGACCAGGGTCTGGCCGATATCGAAGCTGATGACCGTGGTGGGAATCGGCCGGTTGTACCGCAGCGGTACCCAGGGGCGGTATACTGGGGCATGGCCGACGGGGCGCCCCCACCTCACACCCCGGTCCCCGGGGTCGTGGTCGTGTGGAGTGGTGCGGTCCCGGTGGTCCAGGCGTTCCGGATTCCAGAGGCGGGCCTCGTGATCGGGCGCGAGCTGCTCGAGACCACGACCGATGACCGGATCAGCCGCCAGCACGCGCGCGTGTCCTGGCGCGACAAGCGGTTCGTGGTCACCGACCTCGGAAGTCGTAACGGCACATACGCTGGTGGGCACGCCCTGATCGACCGCGAGGTCACGGTGACCGCGCCCTCAGTCGTCCGCACCGGCCGCACGGTCTGCGTGCTGCTCGAGGACGTGACGCGGTTCGAGGGCTCGGTGATCTCGAGCCAGCACGATGCGATCGTCGGCGCCAGCACCTCGCAGCTGTGGCGCGACACCGAGGATGCCGCGAACCAGGGCGTCAACCTGCTGATCCTCGGCGAGCCCGGCAGCGGCAAGGGCCGGATGGCGCGCGGCTATGCGCGGATGCGCGGTCGCCCCGAGGCCGTGTTCAACCCGACGATCCAGGCGGTGCCGCTCGAGCGCGTGGTCGGAGCCCCGATCGAGACCCTGATCCTCGAGCAGGTGGGCAAGCTCGGCCCGGCGAACCTCGCGACGCTCGTCAAGCTCCTCGATGGCCGCCCCAACCTCCGCGTGGTGACGACGGCGGTGATGGCCCTCGAGCACCTCGGCATCCCGCCGGCGATGGTACTGCGCCTCGCCGCCCGCCGGCTCCACCTGCCCCCGCTGCGCGAGCGCCCAGACGAGATGGCGTTCCTGGTCCACGACGCCGTCCGCGGCGCCGAGCCCGCGCTGCAGATCCACTCCACGCTGATCGAGGCGTGCCTCCTGCGCCCGTGGCCCGGCAACTCGCGCGAGCTGGTCGCGGAGGTCAGTCGCACCGCCCACACCGTCGCGGCCCAGGGCAAGAACAACATCCGCGGCGAGGATCTCGACAACGACGCCGGTCACCTGATGGTTGGCGCGCCCACGCTCAACGCCGCCGTGCAGCCCACCGCCGTCGGCAAGGGCCGTAAGAAGCGGTCGTCCACGCGCCCGAGCGGCCGCTCGGACTAAGAGGGGTCTGCCCCGTAGACGATCGAAAAGGTGTCTGACCCCTTTTCCCGGATTGCTCGTGGTCGTTGGCGCGTGCTCCGGCGCGAACAAGCCTCCAGCCCGCACGGGCGAGCTCGTGCCGCGCCCGACGAAGAACGCCATCCTGGCGGGATGTAGTGGCGGGGAAGACAATGAAGTCCGGCTCGCCACCGGCGTGGAGCCCGATGCACCGATCCTCGTGCTCGGCGAGATCCACCTGCACGGGACCCAGCCGCCGCAGCGCACGATCGCGATCTGGGCCGACGGTCGCGTCCTGTTCACGCACGCGCTGCCGACGACCACCGACCACGTCGAGCTCGAATCCCTCGAGGGATCGATCCCGCCTGCAACCGTGCTGGGTCTCGTCGAGGACGTCGCCGCGGACCTCGTCGCGGTCCCCCGCTACGCCAACCTGTTCGTCCACCCCGTGACCTCGGGCGGCCAGATGACGACGATCACCGTCCGCGACGGCGACCGCTGGATCAACGCGACCGTGTACGGCGCGCACGAGGATGACCTCCTCGCAACCGCAGCGAACCCCGGTGTCCTACCGCGAGCACCGCGCGACGCGCCCACGACGAGCAGGTTCTCGATCCCCACGTTCGAGAAGGATCCACCGCCGAAGCCGTTCGCGCGGGCGTACCAGCGCCTGCTAGCGAGTCGCCCGCCAACCGGACGGCCCTTCGTCCCGCACGACTTCGACCTCGTGGTCATCGCGCCGTGGCCCAGCACTACCGGCTCCGGGCGATCCGAGATGTCCTGGCCACGCGAGCTGCCCGCGCCACCACCCGACCTCGATCTCGCTGCGTGTGACCACGGGGACGGATGTCGCTACCTGCTCGACGCCCGCGATCACCAGGCCGCGGACCGCCTCGACGCTGCCCTTCACGCGACCAAGACGCCGCCGCTGCTGGTCTCGAACGGCAGACGGTTCAGCGTCCGGATCGATGGTCTCTACCGCGGCGAGCGCAGCATCGAGGCGCTGATCTCCTGTTCGGCTCGGCTGTCGAACAACCAGGAGCTATAGGCGTCGGCCGCCGAACCCAGCTGTTTCCGCGGAAACGTCAGCTCCGCCGGTCCGCTCGCACCAGGTCCTCGATCACCCAGTCGAAGTTCACTGGCCGCCCATCCCACAGCGGAGCGTTGGTTCCAGGCGTGATCGCCAGCGGCTGGTTCAGCCTCCGGATCGCATCGACGCCGAGCCCCGCCGCGCTGCATGGCGGTGGCACCTCCGGGATCGCGACGCCCTTCGGATCGAAGAACCGCGGCCGCTGCTGCGCATCGAGCGTCACGCGATAGCCGTACTCGTGGACATGGCGATGATGCAGAGAACACAGCCTCACGAGATTTCGGAGCGAGGTCTCCCCGCCGTGGGCCCAGTGCTCGATGTGATGGCCCTCCACGAACACGCGATTGCAGCACCCTGGGAACCGGCACGTCGGATCGCGCCGCGCGAGTGCGCGCTGGATCGACGGCGGGATCGAGCGGGTCTTGCGGCCCACCGAGAGCGGCGCGCCGTGCACATCCTCATGGATCTCGACGATGCCCGCATCGCACGCGAGGCGACGCGCTGTTTTCGAGGAAACCTTCGAGGTAAGGCCAGGGGGACGCTGCCTGAGTGGAGCCCGGATTGACCTGGCCCGGCGCTGGCTCCTGCGCACCGTTCCAGCGCAGCATCGGCATCCGCGTGTTCGTCGTGAGCCCCCAGCTCAGCGGTTGCTCGGCCGCGAACGACAGCGTCGCGCCCGGGATGCTCCTCTGCCAGGTCGCACGACAGCTCGTGACGCCACCAATTGTCTGCGGCGCGTTCTGGACCCGGTCCAAGAGGCCATCGCCGTTGACGTCGAGCATCATGGCCTCGACGGTCGGCCAGCGATCGTCTCCGGACTGTCTCCGGATGCCCCAGCCGAGGTTGGTCTTTGGCCGCGTCGCGTCCATCGAATCAACCCACGGCGGCGGAAGTGAATCGCCGAGAGGATGCTCGGTCTGGTCCACCAGCGGGCTGCCGTAGGTGAAGGTGATGGCTGGGAGGTTGACGATCGGCGAATCGCTCCCCCACGCGCTCTCCTGGATGGAGGTCAGCAACCGCACCGGCGAGTGCGCCGCAGTGCACGACTCCGTGTTCCCCAGTCCCGAGTTCGAGTACCCGAGCAGGATCTGACGCGTATGTACCGCAGTGGTGGGCGCGGAGGGATCGAACGCCTTGACCAGGATCGACGTGATGTAGTTCGAGCCCGTCGTGATCGTGACACCCGTCCTGTAGTCGAGCTGCGATCCGGTCTCGTAGCCGCCTGGGCAGACCGTGGCACGCTGAGTCTTGACCTCGAGGCTCGCAAAGTCTGGGAGCCCGGCCGCGGTGTTCCGGCCCCAGGTGATCTGGTTCAGCAAGCACTCGCGATTGATCAGCTGGTACGAGTAGTTAACTTCGTTCCCGAACGAATCGGAGGTGCGCGTAAGCGGGGCGAACCCATCGCTGATCGGGCAGCCTGGCGCATTCGCAGTCTCGCCGAAGTACAGGGTGCTTCCATCGCTGGTGAGCACGCGCCAGCGAAACGGGCTCGCCGGGACCATCCGCTCGTACCTCGCGAACGTTCCATCTGCCTGCACCCGATAACCCATCCGAACGTCGGCTGTGAGGCCGGGTTCGGGAACGGAGACCAGGGAGCGGCCACCGGCCATCGTGCTGATGAATCGATCGTCGGCGTAGTCGCTGGACGGTCCCTGCAGCTTCTCCACGCCAGGCGAATGAGTTCGCAATCGACCCTTGGAGACGTCCTCCAGGATCCGTGGGACGTTGAGACTCCGTCCCGCAGCTGGACCTCCGAAAATCGGGGCCTGCGAGGAATAGGCGAGAGACAAGGAGGGCGTGGCGCCCACGCCGCCTCGACCCGGAGGCACGGAGATCGAGTAGCTGTATTGTAGGGCGCCCGTCTGCGCGGCGACCGAGGTATCGCCTGACTTGATGTCGGCAGCCTTCGGCAACGGGTCGCCGACGATAGGGGCTGGCGTCGAGAAGATATCGCCAGGCGCCGCCGTCGCCCTGCCGAGGTGAAGCACCGTGATGACCGCCATCAGCGTGGCCATGCCCCGCGCCCCAGCGACTCTCCAGCTTGCCCGTTGGTTCTTCATCCCAGACCTCCTCATCAACGCCCGTCGTTCCCTACGTCAGTTGCCACTCGATACCGTCGAACACTCGACCGCCGCCTGCGAGTCACGAGCCGCGAGCGCACACGCGACCTGCGCCGCGGTCATGTCTCTCGTGCAGCTGTCGAGAAATGCCGGCCCCATCGCCTGCGTCATCGCAGCTCGGTGCTGCACGAGCTCGCTCTTGTCGAGATGTTGCGCAGACGCGAGCCGGAGATCGACGAGGTGAGCGCGCATGCGCTCGCATTGATCTGCGCGCGCCTTGCCCTCGTCCTCTTCGCCTCCCCCACAGGCCGCGAGCAGACACACCACCATTGCGAGCTGGATCATGACGCTCTCCCTCCAGCACAGGCCTGGACGACGAAGGAGCGACTCAGCGCGAGGCGCGAGGCGCGAGGCGCGAGGCGCGAGGCGCGAGGCGCCCCCTCCGAAATAGTTCCCGCCACCGAACAACAAAAACACCCTACGAGAATCGGGATCGAACTTGCAACCGCACCTCTCGGGTGAATCGATCCGCAAGGCGCGCGCCAGCGAGCTGCAGCATTTTGCGGCAGGGCCGCACAGACATCACTCTGTCAAACGTGGACGAGGCAGTCGTTGTTTGGCATGCCCTGCCCCTACGCCGTTCGCGAAGCAACGCTCGCGCTTCTAGCGACGGCGGCGGCGAGTCACGAGCGCACCGAGCACGAGCACGAGGCCACCGAGCCCGCTCGCGCCACCCGCGTTGCAGCCACCGTCGTTGCCAGGCGTCGGGTCGTCGCTACCGGAGCCATCACCGGGAACGTTCGCGACCCGCGTGATCCGCACGGCATCGAACACGAGCTGGACGTTGTCCGAGAGCAGCTCGCCCGTGTTGTCGGCGAGGTGGATGGACTGATCGGGACCAGCGGCGAGATCGACCTCGCCGAGCGGCTGCCAGCCATCCGCTGCGCTCTGGTCGATGATGAAGTCGTGATCGGTGCCCGCGGCGTGCACGGTGTAGCGGGCCTGCCTGGACTGCGCGAACGCGGCGGCGGTGTAGACCTCGATCTTGTAGCGACCAGCCTCGGTCAGATCGAGCGCCCACTCGCCGAAGTTCGCCTCGGTCGCCTTCTCGGTCGTGTGCGTCCACACCAGATCGCCACCCTCACCCGCCGTCGCCACGTGGCGCATCGAGCCGGCCGAGCCGCCCGCGGTGAAGCAGGCGTCGCCATCATCGATGGTGCCGCCATCGGCGGGGAGCTTGTCGCACGTGGTGGTGGAGCCGCCGCCGCCACCCATCAGCATCGCCTCGAGCTCGGCGCGCGTGCCGTTGAACCGGTTCATGTCGACGTTGCCCGCGATGCCGTTGACGGCGCCCGACGACGTGTACTGCCAGAACGCCCAGTCCTGCCAGGTCGGCGCGATGTTCGGGCACGCGGCCGTGGAGTACTGCGCGTGCCACAGCGGCGAGGCGGACTCGTCGCCGCCCACCTGATCGCGCCAGAAGTAGAAGCCGGTGTAGACGATCGGCCGCTTGCCGATCGCCGCGGCGACGTGATCGATCCAGATCCGGACCTTCGCCGAGACCTGCGCGGGGGTCAGGCCGCCGTCGGCCTCGACGTCGATCACCGGCGGCAGATCATCGGGCGCTGGCGTGCCGATCTTCGAGAGCAGCAGATCCGCCTGCGCGATCGGATCCTGCGCCGGGCGGAAGAACTGGTAGGCGCCGTGGAGGATCCCCTTGGCGCGGGTCTGGGCCCAGTTGGTGTCGAACTTGGTGTCTACCGTCGCGAGGCCATCCGAGACGCGGATGAACGCGTACTCGACGCCATCAGCCTTGGCCTTGGTCCAGTCGATCGTCCCCTGGTAGTACGAGACGTCGATGCCCTTCACCGTGGGGCCACTGCCGCAGACGGTGGCGGCTTGCGTGAGATCGGAGACGAGTTCGGTGCCCTGCTCCCCCGAGCAGGCCACCAGGAACATCGCCACAACAAGTGTGCGGTTCAAGGTGCGTCCTCGACGAGCAAGCGCGGGGCCAGTGGCGATCGGGCCTGGTGGGGCAACCGAGAGGCTGCACTGCAACTGATCGTGCTCAGTGCTCGTGACGATGCGCAACCTGCGCTTCGTTCCCTACATCGCCATGCGCGAGCACACATTGGTGAATCTCGATCGTTAGATGAGCCAGGGGCAACGCCGCCAGCACGGACTCCCGATAGAACGCGACATCACGCGAGGTCGAGGTGACCACCGAAACGATGCAGCTCCGTCGTCCTGGCCCGAGCTCCCACACATGTAGGTCCGCGACCCTCACGTCGTCGATCGCCTCGAGCGTCTGGCGGACCTTCACCTCGTGCTTGGGCGACGACACCACGTCGAGCAGCTGCCCGCTCGCCTGCCGGCACAGCGAGATCGCCCACCACACGATCACGATGCCGCCGACCAGACCGGTCAACGGATCGAGGAACCACAGCCCGGCCCACTTGCCGAGCGAGAGCGCGACGATCGCCATCACCGAGGTCAGCGCATCCGCGAGGATGTGGATGTACGCGGCGCGCATATTGAAGTCCAGCGTGCCCGCTTGCGGCTTCGCGGGGGCGTGATCGTGGCCGGCGTGAGCGGCGTGATCGTGACCGTTGCCGTGGTCGTGATCGTCGTCCTGCGCATGGCCGTGACCGTGACCGTGACCGTGACCGTGACCGTGACCGTAGTGGTGATTCTTGCTGAGCAGCAGCGCCGACACCGCGTTGACCACGAGCCCGATGATCGCGACGATCAGCGCCTCCTCGTAGATCACGTTCTCGGGGTGGATCAGGTGACCGATGCTCTCGACGCCCATCCACAGCGCCACGCACACCAGCAGGATGCCGCTCGTGTACCCCGCGAGCGCATAGACCTTGCCGGTGCCGAAGCTGAACGCATCATTGCCCGCGCGCGTGCGGGCGTACCAGTACGCGACCACCGTGAGGCCGAGCGCGCCGACGTGCGTGCCCATGTGCCAGCCATCGGCGGTCAGGGCCATCGAATCGGTCATGTTGCCGACGATCAGCTCGCCGACCATCATCACGGTGGCGAGCAGGATCACCCAGCGGGTCCGCCGCTCGCCGCCGCGGTTGTGCTCGTCGTCGTCGGCGTCCTCGTGATGGACGTGCGCGGAGAGCTCGTGAGCCTTCATGACGACCCGGGGGTTATAGCCCTATGATCCGCTCGTGCCCAAGCATCCGGTGACGATGGCGATCCGGGCCCTCCGCGCGGCCTCCGTCGAGTTCGAGCCCCACCTCTACCCCTGGGAGCCCAAGGGCGGCACCGCGGCCTCCGCGGTGGCCCTCGGCGTCGACGAGCACCTGGTGATCAAGACCCTGATCTTCGAGGAAGACCAGCGCCGACCACTGTGCGTCCTGATGCACGGCGACCGCGAGGTCTCGACCAAGAACCTCGCGCGCGCGATCGGGGTCAAGACCGTGGGGCCATGCACGCCCGACGTCGCGGATCGGCACTCCGGCTACCAGGTCGGCGGCACCTCCCCGTTCGGGTTGCGCCGCGCGATGCCGGTCTACATGGAGCGCACGATCTCGGCGCTGCCGACGATCTACATCAACGGCGGAGCGCGGGGCTTCCTGGTCGCGATCGACCCACAGGAGGCGATCCGCGTGCTCGGCCCGACGCTGGTCGACGCCGCGACAGCGTAGCGCGCCCCGCGGGCGCCTTGGCTCGCCTGGGCTCGCCTCAGCGCTTCAGCAGCTCCGCATCCCGGGCGCGCTGCGCCAACGTACGCTGCGTGATCCGGTCTTCCTCGTCGATCTCGACCGCGGGCCTGTCATCGTCGACCCCGGGCTGGTTCGGCGGCAGGCTCTGCGGATGCTTGTGGCCGATCTCGAGATCGGCGGAGTCGTCATGCTTGCGGTTCGGGAGGTGCTCGTTCATCAGGCCGGACGACTGCAACGCCCACGCCAGGGCTCACACCACCCGCATCGTCGCCACGCGCGACCATCACCCGCGATGTCGTCGTCGCTGCTGCGCGCGAGCGCACGAGCACCACGCACGCGCGACCACGACGCGCAGTGACGTCCTACGAAGCGTGCTTACTTCTCGGCGCCGTGGCACTCGAGGCAGCCGAAGCCCTTCGGGTTCTCCGGCGTGTACTCCGGCTGCTGGAGGAGCTTCGCCATCGTCGGCTTGATCTCCTTGCCCATCCACTCGACGTCCTCCTTCTTGAACTTCGGCATGCTCGGCCCGAACAGCTTGGGCAGCTTGTCGTTCGGCATGTCGAACTTGCCCTGCTCGACGCCCTCGCCGTGGCAGGTCTTGCAGCCGAACTCGGCGAACTTCTTCGCGTCGTGGTTCTTGAACAGCGGCTCCATCGCCGGCATGACCTTCTCCTTCATGAACTGGATCCGCTGCTCGTGATCCAGGCTGTCGAACGGCACGTTCGGCAGCGGCGGCTTGATCGCCTCGGCCGAGCCGGCACCGGAGCCGGCGCCAGCACCGCCGCCACCGCCGGTGGGCGTGGTGGTCGAGGTCGAGGGCTTGGAGCCGCAGGCGGCGACGAGGAACGAGGCGAGCAGGACGAAGGTCTTCATCCGGCGCATCCTGGCCGAGCGAACTGCCCCCGACAAGACCGCGCTCGTGAACGGAGTGTTGCGCGAGGCGTCAGTGGACGCCGAGGTACGCCTTGCGGATCGTGTCGTCCTGCGCGAGCTCCGCGGCCGGGCCGGAGGTCACCAGCGAGCCGACCTCGAGGACGTGCGCGGTCTGCGCCACCCGGAGCGCCTGGTGGGCGTTCTGCTCGACCAGCAAGATCGTCGTGCCCTCGGCGGCGATCGCCTTCACGATCTTGAAGATCAGGGCGACGATCTGCGGGGCGAGGCCCAGCGATGGCTCGTCGAGGAGCAGGAGCTTCGGCTTGGCCACCAGCGCGCGCGCGATCGCGAGCATCTGCTGCTCGCCGCCCGACAGGGTCCCCGCGTTCTGCGCGAGCCGCTCCCGGACCCGCGGAAACAGCTCGAGCGCGCGCTCGCGATCCTTGGCGATCCCCGCCGGATCCTTGCGCAGGTACGCGCCCATCTGGAGGTTCTCGTCGACGGTGAGGTTCGCGAAGATGCCCCGCCCCTCCGGTGCGTGGGCGAGCCCGAGCGCCACGATCTCGTGCGCGGGCAGGTTCGTGATCGTCCGGCCGTTGAACTTCACCGTGCCCTTCGACGGTTTCACGAGGCCCGAGATCGCGCGCAGCGTGGTGGTCTTGCCCGCGCCGTTGGCGCCGATCAAGGTCACGACCTGCCCCTCCTCCACCGAGAACGTCACGTCCTTCAGCGCATGGATGCCGCCGTAGAACACGTCGAGCCCCGTGACCTCGAGCAGCGCCATCAGCTCGCGACCTCCGCGGCGGCGTCTTCTTCGGGGACCCCGAGATAGGCCTCGATCACCTTGGGATCCTGCTGGATGCTCTCCGGCTTGCCCGAGGCGATGGTGACGCCGTGATCGAGCACCGTGATCTCCTCGCAGATGTCCATCACGAGCCCCATGTCGTGCTCGATCAGGAGGATGCCCACCTCGAACCGCTCGCGCAGGGACTCGATCAGGCCGCGCATCTCGTGCTTCTCGATCGTGTTCATGCCGGCGACCGGCTCGTCGAGCAGCAGGACCTTCGGCTCGGTGGCGAGCGCGCGCGCGATCTCGAGCCGCCGCTGATCGCCGTACGGGAGGCTCTTCGATTGCTCGTGTGCGCGATGCGCGATCCCGAGCACACCGAGGAGATCCATCGAGCGCTCGACGATCGCCGCCTCCTCGGCCAGGTACAGCGGCGTGCGCAGGAGGCTCCGCCACAGCCCGCTCTTGGCGCGCACGCCGGCCGCGGTGCGGATGTTGTCGAGCACCGAGAGCTCGCCGAACAGGCGGATGTTCTGGAACGTGCGTGCGAGGCCCGCGCGCGCGATCGCCGAGGGCTTCTGACCGTTGAGCCGCAGCCCGCCGAGCATGATCTCGCCCGCATCGGGCTGGTACACGCCGGTCAGCAGGTTGAACACCGTGGTCTTGCCGGCGCCGTTGGGGCCGATCAGGCCGCACAGCCCGCGGGCGGGCACCGAGATCGAGAACCCATCGACGGCCTTGAGCCCGCCGAACGCGAGCGATAGGCCCTTCGCCGCGAGCGCCGGCGTGGGGGTGCGTGCCGCGTCAGTCACGGACGCCTCCGCCGAACAGGCCGGTGACCTTGCGCCAGAGCTCGCGGCGCACCCCGACGACGATCGACACCAGCGGCGCGAGGAGCAGCAGCCGCTGGCCGGTCACCAGGGACAGCACGATCGCCAGCACGATCACCACGATGGTGGCGCTGTTGCGGCGCCACATCCCGCGCAGCACGCCGGGCTCCCAGATCTCCTGGATCCCGAACAGCCCCTGCGGGCGCACGATCATCACGATGATCAGCGCGAGCGCATAGACCGGCATCCGGTACTCGGCGAACTCGCGGAACAGCTCGGGGAGGATGGTCAGGATCGTCGCCGCGAGGACCACGCCGGAGATCGAGCCCATGCCGCCGAGCACCACCATGATCACGAGATCGATCGACTTCTGGAACCCGAGCTCCTTCGGGTTGAGCGTGGTGCCCACCTCGTGGGCGAACAGCGCGCCGCCCACGCCGGCGAAGAACGCCGCGGTCACGAACGCCACGACCTTCGCGCGCGACGTGTTGACGCCCATCGCCTCGGCCGCGATCTCGTTCTCGCGCACCGCGAGCAGCGCGCGGCCGTGACTCGAGGACTTGAGGCGGTACGCGACGATCAACACGATCGCCACGAACGTGAACGCGAAGAAGATGCCGGCGTGCCCGGTCTGGACGCCCGAGGCATCTTCGGCCCATGGCGTGGGAGAGACATAGGTCGGGGTGCCGGTGAAGCCGAGCGGACCGCCGAGGTGCTTCGCGGCGGTGAACATCGAGGCCTCCGCGGCCGCGACCGGATCGAGGACGTCGCTGCTCTGCTGCACCAGCACACGCACGATCTCGCCGAACCCGAGCGTGACGATCGCGAGATAGTCCCCGCGCAGGCGCAGCGAGGGCAAGCCGACCACCAGCCCTGCGAGCGCCGCCACCACACCGCCGAACACGCACGCGAACATGAACATCATGTCGCCGCTGCCGAGGAACCCGCCGTGGACCTCCACGCCATAGGCGTTGGGCTCGATCCAGCCGAGCTTGATCGATCCGTAGTAGGTGATCAGCGCCGAGGCATAGCCGCCCACCATCATGAAGCCGGCGTGGCCGATCGAGAACTGACCGGCGAAGCCGTTGACGATGTTGAGCGAGGCGGCGAGGACGATCGCGATGCCGATATCGAGCAGGAGCTTGGCGTAGAACGGCCCGAGCATCGGGGCGAGCACGGCCTGCAGCGCGAGCGCGATCAGGAGCCCCACCACGAGCGGCCAGATCGAGCGCAGCCCGGCGACCAGTGGGTTCGGCTTGAAGCCCGCGACCCGGGCGGCGAGCGGGCGCGTGGGATCGGCAGCCTTGCTGGTCACAGCTTCGCTCACACCTTCTCCACGACGGCCTTACCGAACAAGCCGCTGGGCTTGAACAGCAGGACGACGATCAGGATCACGAACACGTAGAGGTCGCGCATGTGCGGCGAGAAGTACGCCGCGCCGAACATCTCGACGAACGCGATCAACAACGCGCCGGCCACCGCGCCTCGCACGTTACCGATGCCGCCGACCACCGCGGCGACGAAGGCCTTGAGGCCGAGCAGCACCCAGGTGGCATCCGCGGACTGCTTGATGCTCTCGTACTTGAGGGCGAACAGCAGGCCGCCCGCCGCCGCCAATGCCGAGCCGATCCCGAACGTGATCGAGACGATGCGGTTGACGTTGATGCCCATCAGCGAGGCCACGCGCTCGTCGAACGAGACCGCCCGCATCGCCCGCCCGAGCCGGGTCCGGTAGACCAGGTACTCGAGGCCAAACAGCAACATGCCCGTGAGCACGACGACCGTGACGTCGACGACGCGGATGTGGACCCCGGCGATCTCGACGATCGAGGTGTCGTGGATCAGCGCCGGCATGTGCTGCGGCTGCGTGCCGAACACGAACTTGAGCTGGCCGACGTTCTGGAGGAACAGTGACACGCCGATCGCGGTGATCAGCACGTTGAGGCGCGGTGCACGGCGCAACGGCCGGTATGCGAGGATCTCGATCGTGACCCCGAGCAGGGCGCAGGTCGCCATCGCCAGCAACAAGATCAGCGGCATCGCGAACAGCGGGGACTCGGTCACCGCCCAGCCGAACGCCGACGCGATCACGAACGAGATCCACGCACCGACCGTGAACACATCGGAGTGCGCGAAGTTGATGAACCGCAGCACGCCATAGACCAGCGTGTAGCCGAGCGCGGTCAGCGCATACAGGCTGCCCAGCGCGATGCTGTTGACGAGCGTCTGGAGGAGCTTGGTCACGTCACTTCGAGGCGGAGCCCGAGCCGGAAGCCGAACCCGCAGGCGTCGCGGGCGGAGCGACAGCCTCCGGCCAGCCCTTGGGCACCACCGTGGCGACATAGCGCGGCTTGCCGCCCTTCATCTGCACGACGACGGCTTGCTTCTGCGCATCGCGGTTGGCGTCGAGCGTGATCTTGCCAGTGACGCCCGGGAAGTCCTTGGTCGCCGCGATCGTCGTCGCCAGGTCCTTGCCGCCCAGAGAGGGCGACTTGTCCATCGCGTCGAACAGCACGCGCGCAGCGTCGTAGCCGAGGGCCGCGAGGCCATCTGGCGTCTCCTTCCAGCGCTTCTCGAACTTGGACACGA
>JAYVRN010000179.1:0-7357 GCA_043776275.1 Myxococcales bacterium
GAGACCGAGATGGACTGGATGGAGCAGGAGCGCGAGCGCGGGATCACCATCACCGCGGCCGCGACGACGTTCGAGTGGAAGAAGCACGAGATCCACCTGATCGACACGCCGGGCCACGTCGACTTCACGATCGAGGTCGAGCGCAGCCTGCGCGTGCTCGACGGCGCGGTCGTGGTGTTCTGCGGTGTCGCCGGGGTGCAGCCGCAGTCCGAGACCGTGTGGCACCAGGCGGACAAGTTCAAGGTCCCGCGGATCGCGTTCATCAACAAGCTCGATCGGGTCGGCGCGTCGTTCCCCGGCGTGGTCGCCGACCTCCGCGAGCGGCTCGGCGCCAATGCGGTGCCCGTGCAGATGCCGATCGGCACCGAGGACGAGTTCTCTGGTGCGATCGATCTCGTCCGCATGAAGGCGATCATGTTCACGGGCGACGTCACCGATACCCCCGAGGTGGTGGACATCCCGTCCGAGCTGGTCGCGCCCGCGAACGACGCGCGCGATCAGATGATCCAGGCGATCGCAGATCTCGATGACGTGATCGCGGTGAAGTACCTCGAGGGTCAAGATCTGACGGCGGCCGAGCTCGATGCCGCGATCCGCAAGGCGACGATCGCCGTGAAGATGGTGCCCGTGCTCGGCGGCACGGCGCTGCGCAACAAGGGCATTCACCCGCTGCTCGATGCGGTGATCGCGTACCTGCCGTCGCCCGCCGACGTGCCGCCGGTGACCGGCGTCGATCCGCGGAACACCAGTGAGAAGCTCACGCGCTATCCGAAGAACAACGAGCCGTTCGCCGCGCTCGCGTTCAAGATCGCGATGGACGACGGCCGCAAGGTCGTGTTCATGCGCGTGTTCTCCGGCACGATCGAGGCCGGCGCCGAGGTGCTGAACGTCCGCACCAACAAGAAGGAGAAGATCGCGCGCCTGTTCCAGCTGCACGCCGCGAAGCGCGAGCGGCTCGACAAGGCCGTGGCGGGGGAGATCGTCGCCGTCGCCGGGCTCAAGGACGCGACCACCGGCGATACGCTGTGCGATCCGCGGTCGCCGATCCTGCTCGAGCGCATCGACACCTACGAGCCCGTGATCTCACAGGCGATCGAGGCCGAGAACCAGTCCGCCAAGGAGCGGCTCGACTTCGCCCTCGGCAAGATGGCCGACGAGGATCCTACGTTTCGCTACAACGACGATCCCGAGACCGGGCAGACCTTGATCCGCGGCATGGGCGAGCTCCACCTCGAGATCATCGTCGACCGGATGAAGCGCGAGTACGGCGTGCAGGCGCGCGCCGGTAAGCCGCAGGTCGTGTTCCGCGAGACCGTGCTCGGCGAGGGCGATGGCCACGCCGTGTTCGAGCGGGACATGAAGGAACAGATGATCTACGGCGAGGCGATGTGCCACGTGAAGGGCAGGGCGCGCGGCTCCGGCATGGAGTTCAAGCGGCAGCTGTCCACGGCGGCGATGCTCCTGCCGCCGCACATCACCGATTCGGCGATGCAGGGCCTGAAGGATGCGGCATCGAGCGGACCCGATGGCTATCCGCTCGAGGACGTCGAGGTCACGCTGACCAACGTGGTCCTGAAGGACGGATCGAACGGTGAGATCGGCGCGCGGGCCGCGGCGGCCGAGGCGTTCCGTCGTGCCGTGCAGGCCGCCCAGCCGTCACGGCTCGAGCCGATCATGGCCGTCGAGGTCACGGTGGACGACGAGTTCCTGGGTTCAGTGATCGGCGATCTCAACCAGCGTCGCGGTCACGTCCAGGACATCGGCTCGCGCGGCGCGAAGCGGCTGATCGCGGCGAACGTTCCGCTGCGGAACATGTTCGGTTACTCCACGCGGCTGCGCAGCCTGACCGAGGGGCGCGCGACGTTCTCGATGACGTTCCACGCGTACGACACGCTCAGCAGCTGAGCTCCAGACGCAGCGCGGCCCTCGCGACGGCCGTGCGATCACGGCGTCCGAGGGCCACCCTCGAGCCCAGGCCCGAGGTCACCGCGGGGCGTCGCGGACTACTTCGCCCAGACCTGCACCTTGGCGTTTCCGCCACCGGGCAGGTTCTTGTACTTGAACTCGATCCACTTGATGACGCGGTCATCACCGGGGAGATCGATCACGCGGGTCCGCGAGCCCTCGCGGAAGTCCTGCTTCACGTCGGGGCGGAACACCGGGCCGCGGGCGAACTTGATCTCCATGTCGAGCAGCGCGAGGTCGCTGTCGATGACGACCACGGTGAGCTTGCGGAACTTACCCTCCTCGCGGCTGACCTGGATCTTGTCCTTGTCCGCGCGGGTGCCGTTGACCGTGCGCTCGCCGAGCATCGACCAGCCCTTCGAGTCCCAGGCGACGGGCTTGGGCGGAGCGTCGGTGCGGAAGCCCCAGACCTCGACCTTGGCGCGGCCGCCACCGGCGAGGTTCCGGTACTTGAAGTCGATGTACTTGATGACGCGCTCGTCGCCCGGGAAGTCGATCACGCGGGTGCGCTGGTTCTCGCGGAAGTACTGCGAGACGGTCGGGTGCCACTCCGGGCCGCGCGCGAACTTGACCGAGAGATCGATCATCTCGAGATCAGAGTCGCGGACCAGCACGGTGAGCTTGGTGAACTTGCCCTCGTAGCGGCCGACCTCGATCCGATCCTTGTCGACGTTGCCGTTGACCTCGCGCTCGCCGAGCTTGGTCCAACCGGTGGAGTCCCAGTTGAAGGCCGCGGGCGGCTTGACCGGGGGGAGCGGTGCGCCGGCGCCGGTCTTGAAGCCCCAGACCTGAACCTTGGCGCGGCCACCGCCGCGGAGGTTCTTGTACTTGAAGTCGATGAACTTGATCACGTTCTCCGACGGCGGGAGATCGATCACGCGGGTCCGCTGGTTCTCGCGGAACAACTGGCTGACCTTCGGGTTGTATTCGGTCTTGTCGCCGAACACGATCTTGAAGTCGAGCATCTCGAGATCGCTATCGAGGACGACCACGGTGAGCTTCGCGAACGTGCCCTCGTAGCGGCCGACGGTGAAGCGGTCCTTGTCGACGTTGCCGTTGACGGGCTGCTCGCCGAGCATCACCCAGCCGCGCGAATCCCACGGCGGTGCCGCGACGGGCGGTTGCGGCATGGCGGGCGCTGGGGCAGGGGCGGGCGGTGGCACCTGCCGGTTGCTGGGGCCGCCGGCCGGCTGCGCGAGGGCAGCTCCGGTTGCGGCGATCATGATCAACGCTCCGAGAGAGATCGTTCTGCGCATGGGCGCGAAGCTAACACACGGTCGCATCGGTCCTCCTCTGTGAGGTGTGACGGGGCCTTCGATCGACCCGCGCCAACCGACGAGGTTAACCGCGACGATATTCAGAGTGGCGCGGGCGCGCCGATGCAGCTGCCGAGCAGCGGCGCCGGCGGGCCGTTCAGGTGACAGCTCATCGGGGCACATTGCCCCGTGGTCCCGTCGAACTCGAACTGGATCGGGTACGCCAGGCCGTGGATCGACGCCTGGAAGTCCACGGTGAGGAGGCCACCGATCGTCGGGATGTTCGAGAGCCCGAGGAAGCTCCCACTCGGGGTGACCGTGAGGATGCACGCGTTGTCGATCTCCACCTTGAACGCCGCCATACCCTGCGTGAGGGTGTCCTGGAACTGCTGGGTCCGGTTCCGGATCCTCGCCGACGCGCACTTCGCCGTCGTGGGGAGTCCCAGCTGTTGCCTGAGATCGAACGTGCCGGGCATCGTGCAGATGCCAACCCCTGGAGTGCCCATGGGTGCCTGCAGCGAGCCGGAGCACGAGATCGAGGGGAAGGAGGTGCCGGTCTGGATCGACGCCGCGACATCCTTCGCGCACTCCCACGCCGCGGCGCCGGTGCCGCACACGGTGGGGCCGCACACGCCGCCGTGCATGCAGTACTTGCTCGCGGTGCAGCTGAGGTCCATGCCGACCCCGTCGATACACGCCGGGCCGCCGAGCAAGCAGGTGGTGTTGTCGGTGCCATTTGCGGTCGGTGAGGCGAGGGTGAGACAGGACAGCTCGTTGCGCGTCGCGGTTCGCGTGCCGAACCAGACGTCGTCGAGACACTCGGGCGGGCTCCCCGCAGCGGGCTTATCGTCGAGGCCGTCGCAGTCGAGATCTCCGGGCGTGCCGATGAACGCCGACGCGATCGTCGGATCCGGATAGGTGTTCTGCACGAACACACAGCTGTCGTCGCTCGCGGTTCGCGAGCTCGGGCCCCACAGCTTCAGCGCGTTGTAGCCGTTGCGCTTGGCGATCGGATCGGAGCTCGCGTTGAGCCCCATCGAATAGACCCGCACGCGTGCGTTGCCCATCTGCGGATCGAACATCACCGCGGACGAGGTCGGCGTTCCATCCTCCGCGTAGCCCACCGCGACGACCGCGCCGAAGGTGTCGATGCCATCACTGGGCCGGAACACGAAGCGCGCGGGACCGGCGCCGAACACGGCGACGTCATCGGCGTTGGCGGGATCGCGATCCCAGCGCTTGGCGGTGAACCGCTGCCCGGTGTTGTTCGGCGCCGTCACGATCGCCTCATCGGTGGGCGAGCCCAGCCCGATGAACAGCTTCACGGTGTGCGGCTGCGGTGCGACCTGATCCGATGGGCCGTAGACCACGATCTCCATGCCGCCGCTGTCACACGCTGCGAGCGCGAGCGCGACGAAGCACACGAGGCCGGCTCGCAGTCCCATGGCACCAGGATAACTCGTTATCGAAGTGACGTGGCGACGGACTGAAAACTCGCCCGAAGATCCGCGCCCCTCGACGATCATTTCATGGCTTCTCGTTCTGTCGCTGCGAGCCGGGTCGCTCGTCGCGCACCTGTCGTCACCCCGGATGTCGTCGCACATCCGGTCATCAAGTGGGTCGGCGGTAAGACCCGCCTCCTCCCCGAGCTCCTCGCGCGCTTGCCCGAGAAGTTCGGCCACTACTTCGAGCCGTTCGCCGGTGGAGCCGCGCTGTACTTCCGCATCGCGCCGCGCCGCGCGGTGCTGTCGGACTCCAACGCGGATCTGATCGCGCTGTACACGGCGATCCAGAAGGACGTCGCGTCAGTGCTCCGCCGTCTGCAGCATCACCGGGATGCGCACGACGAGCGGCACTACTACGCCACGCGCGAGCGCTGGAACCAGAACCACGCCTCGTGGAGCAACGCGGATCGCGCCGCGACGTTCATCTATCTCAACAAGACCTGCTTCAACGGGCTGTGGCGCGTGAACCGGTCCGGTGACTTCAACGTCCCGATCGGGCGCTACACCGATCCACCGATCTGCGTGCCCGACGCCCTGCATGCTGCGCACACGGTGCTCGCGCGGACCGAGCTTCGCTGTGGCGACTACCAGGCCGCGGTGGTGGATGCCGGGCGCGGGGACTTCGTCTACTTCGATCCGCCGTACGATCCGGTGACGCCGACGGCGAACTTCACGAGCTACTCGGCCGTGGGCTTTGGCGCCGACGATCAGCGCGAGCTCGCGGAGACCGCACGACGTTTGGTGGCCCGGGGCTGCCAGGTCATGCTGTCGAACAGCGATACGCCGTTCATCCGTTCGATCTACAAGGGCTTCACGATCGATCGCGTGAAGTGCGCGCGCGCGATCAACTCGAACGCCGCCAAGCGAGGCGACGTCGACGAGGTGATCGTCATGGGCGGCTACTGACCGCCCGCAGCGTCTTCGTGCTTACGCGAGCGCGCCGGCAGCGGCGTACTTCTGCGTGGTCGGGTCGTAGTCGATCAGCGTTCCCACCACACCCGCGGACTTCGCGATCCGCACGATGTCCTCGCGGTTGCCGCGAACCACCATGCGGGGCTCGGCACCGGCGAGATCCTGCGCGGCCACGAACTGGCGCGCGGTCACGACGTTCTTGAACGCCAGCAAGTAGGTCTGATCGTTGCCCGCACGCGCCATCACCGGCACGCGGCCATCGCTGTCCTGGGTGGTCAGCTCACCTTCGTTCTGCACCAGCAGGACCCAGAGGCCCCCCAAGGTTGGGATCTGCGCTGGCGCTTCGGTCATCGTCTGCATCATTCGGTCGAAAGACTCCTGCTCCTGAATCTCGGAGCGAGGGATAGATGCTGGATTTCCTTCGATCTGTCAAGGACGACTTGTGTGACCAGATCGCCTCTTCCGTGTAACGGGATCCCGTTCCTGACGTATGGTGTCTCGCGATGGCGACGTCCCGGGTCCACTTGCCGGTCCTGCAACGAGATCAGGTGCCGCACGCGGCCCTGGTCCCAGCGGATCCGCTCGTCGATTTATTCGCCAGGCGGATCCGGTACCTCCGCGTCTCCGTCACCGACCGTTGTAACTACCGGTGTTCGTACTGCATGCCGGAGGACCTCGGCGATCAGCTGACGTTCGCCAGCAAGTCCGCCGTCCTGACCTTCGAGGAGCTCGAGCGGGTGATCTCCGTGTTCGCGCGCGCCGGGGTCCGCAAGGTCCGGCTGACCGGCGGTGAGCCCACGGTCCGCAAGGGGATCGTCGACCTGGTGGCCAGGGTGGCCCGGATCGCGGGGATCGAGCAGGTGGTGATGACCACCAACGGCCATCTGCTGGACGAGCTGGCCGGACCGCTCGCCGCAGCGGGGCTGTCGGCCGTCAATGTTTCGCTCGATACGCTCGACCCAGCACGCTTCGCGACCCTCACGGGCCGGGGGGACCTCCGTCGGGTGCAGGCGGGGATCGATGCGGCGGTCGCCGCGGGCCTCGTCGTCAAGACCAACGCGGTCGCGCTCCGTGGGGTCAATGAGGACGAGCTGGTCGCTCTCTGCGAGGATGCGTGGCTGCGCGGCGCGGTGCCCCGGTTCATCGAGCACATGCCGATGTCCGACGGTCAGCTCTACGTCACCGAGGCCGAGCTGTCGTCGGGCGAGATCCGGAGCCGGCTCGAGGCCGTGCTCGGCCCCCTGGTCGCGCGCGAGCGCCCGGGAGTGGATCCCGGTCCCGCTCGCTACTGGACGGTCGGATCCACCCAGCGTGAGGTCGGGATCATCTCCGCGATGACCGACCACTTCTGCGCCGACTGCAACCGGCTCCGGCTGACGGCGACCGGCGACCTCCACGCCTGCCTGGGACACGACGACGCGGTCAACCTCCGGGATGTGGTCCGGGCCGGCGGCTCCGACGACGATCTGGTGCGTGCGATCGCCGGGGCGGTGACCGGCAAGCGCGCCGGGCATGTGTTCGAGCGCTCCGGGGCGGGCGCTCCCGGTAAGCACATGATCGGCATCGGCGGCTGATCGTCGCGGGACGGCCAACACCTTGAGATCAGTAGGGTCGCGAAGCCACGCGATCCGCCGGAATGGACCTGATGCGTGCTACGGTTGCCTGACTCACCGGGCATACCGCCTACCCCACGGAAGTAGTGGGATGTGGAGGGATTTT
>JAYVRN010000180.1:0-7339 GCA_043776275.1 Myxococcales bacterium
GAGCGTGCCGGCCTGGAACACGCCGTCCTGGCGCGAGTAGAAGTCCGAGAAGTTGACGAAGTTGCGGAGCAGGCGCCCGAAGTCCCGCTGCAGGCGGACGGCCTTCGTCACCGAGGTGATCTGATCGTACTCGCCCGACAGGGCCGCATCCTTGGCGATCAGGTCCTTGAGCTTCCCGCGGAGCTCCGGCTTCGCGAGCTGCTCGAGCCACTCGACGCTCAGGCCATCGACCTTGGTCTTCGGCTCTTCCTTGCGATAGGACTCGTAGGCCGCCAGGCGATCCGCGATCGCCGCGAGATCGGTGGGCGTCAGCACGTCCCGCGCGCCGAGGATCGGGGTCACGGTCTGCTCGACGAAGGCGGTCAGCTGCGACGACCACGCCGGGTTGACGCCGCTGCGCAGCGGCAGGCGGGCGCCCGCATCGATCTTCGCGAGCGGGAGGCGCGCGAGCTCGGGATCACCGGAGGACAGGCTGCGCGTGGCCAGGGCGATCAGCTCCGCATCCTGGCCGGCGAGCGCCGTGGCACCGCGCGGATCGAACGCAGCGATTCGGCAGCGGGTGAAGTAGTCTTCGAGCTTGGCGCGCACGCCCTCGAAGGCGGCGGCGGCGGCCGGGGTGGCGGCGCCGAGCGGCAGGAGGGCGGCCTCCTTGCCCCTGGTCAGCCACGTCAGGCGGGCGTCCACCGCGGTGAACAGCTCGTCCGCGTGGGCCTGATCGAGACCGGGCTTGCCGCTCCGATCGGTGACGCCACCGACCGACGCGATGCCATCCTCGATGCACTTCTTGAGATCGGCATCCTCGGCCGACGCGGGGATCACGATGCCATCGCCGTTCAGCACGGTCTCGCTGAAGGCCTTGGTGATCGCCATCGCATCGGCGACGCTGATCGTCGCGGCATCGGGCTTCCCGAGATCCTTCAGCATGTGCTTCGCGGCGGCGACGACCTTGGCGTCCGCGATCGCGGTCAGCTTGACCTCGGTGCTCGACTTCAGGAGGTCGTCGGGGTTCTTGAACGTCGCCTTGATCCACTCGACCGCGGAGAGTACGTCCTGGACGCGAATCCGGCCGTCGGTGTCGAGATCGATCAGGGTCAGGGTCTCCGGATCGAGATCCACGCCCTTCACGGGCATCGCGAGCGCGACCCACAGCTTCTGATCGAGCTCGGAGAGCGACAGCACGTCCTGTCCATCGCGGAGGCTGACCTGATCGACGCCGCCTGCGCGGAAGAAATGCCAACGATGTGCCATAGGGAGCGGACCCTACACTGGAATCGATCGGACCGAGCCGATGCCTACCCGTCGGTTATCCCTGCAACACCCCTACAGTCTGTCTCACGGACAGTCGGGGCCGAGCTTGTCGAGCGCGCCATACGCATCCGCCGGCGCGTGAAGCCAGACGAGATGACGGCCGACCGTGGCGGCGCCATTCGCGAGGTCGTACGCGGTGTACTCACCCGTACCCTCCGCGAGCAGGACATGCGGTCCCGATCTGTCGGCGAGCACGGCCGAGAGCACGAGCGGATGGTCCTGAGCGTCGGTAACAGGCACGGGCGAACCATCAGGTCCCGCGATGAAGAAGCCCGAGAACGTCTCGGCCTTCCAGGTGCACTGCGAGGACGGCGCCGCACCAGGAGGGATCTCGAGCCAGTTGACGGCGCCGGTCCACGCCACGGACCGGCCGTCCACCTCGACCTGCGCGATCGACCACAGCGTCTCGCAGTCCGGTGCCGCGCAGGTGTGCGGCGGGATCGCCTTCGCGAACGCCGCGGGGATCGGCGTCTCCTTGGTGGGACGCGACCACTGGTTCTGCTTGTCCACCTCGCCGAGACGCGCGGCGATCGGGCGCGGGGGATAGACCTTGCACTCCGAAGGCGGGGCATCGGAGACCAGGACGATCGCCACGGCATCGGACGGATCCTGCGGTGCCGGGCAGCCGCCGAGCTCCACGCCATACGACAGGCCGGCGGGCGCATCGATCGCGGCGGCGTAGTAGCTGCCAATCGTGGCCTTGCACGCGGGCGCGTTGGGCGGCACCAACCACACGCTCGTGGGCGCGGCGGGCACGCCGGCGGCGGCGGCCGTGGCGGGATCGATCGGCGCGTAGCCTGGCTGGCCCTCGACGGTTGCGACCGAGGCGGCGAACAGCGGCAGCACCCATCCGCTGTGGCCCTGCTCGCCCTGCGGGGGCGAGACGTACGAGGCGACATACACGTTGCTCGCGCTCGGGCAGCCCACGCCGGGGATGGCGGGAGGCGTGGGACCACCTGGCTTCTTCGCGGGACACGCAGCCAGGAGCAGGAGGAGAGCGGCTCGACGCATGCATGGATTGTTGGTCACGCGGTGCGTGTGATCAACCGTCGGCGACACCCAGATGGCGGGTACCAGCGCGTGAGCATGGCCGTGGCCGCGTTGGTGAGCGGCCGTGGTCTCGTTGGTGAGCGCAGGATCAACCGTCAGCGACGCGCAGAGTGTGCGTGACGATGGCCGTGGCCTCGTTGATGAGCGCCGGATCAACCGTCGGCGACGCCCTGGTAGCGCGTGACCATCGCCGTGGCCTCGTTGGTGAGCGCAGGATCAACCGTCAGCGACGCCCAGGTAGCGCGTGACCATCGCCGTGGCTTCGTCGATCAGCGCGGGATCGGTCAGGCGGGCCGGCTGGAATAGCGCGGCGCGCTGCGCGATCGCCTCGATCGAGGCGACCAGCACGAACGCCGCCATCTCTGGATCGCGGATCGCGAGCTCGCCCTTGCGGGCCTCGAGCAGCGCGGCCACCAGCACGAGCGTTCCCTGGTGGAGCTCCGCGATCCGCGCCATGCGGCCGATCCGCGGCACCTGCTCGATCAGCACGCGCGAGAGCTCGGGAGACTCCGCGTAGTTGTCGATCGTCATGCGGATCATCGTCCGCACCGCTACCGGGAAGGGCTGCTGTGCCACCCGGGCGAGCTCGGTGTGGGTCTTCGCGTTCTTGTCGTCGATCCGGCGCTCGATCAGCGCGGCGACCAGCGCCTGCTTGTTCGGGAAGTATTGATACAGCGAGCCGATCGACACGCCCGCGAGCTCCGCCACCGCATTGGTGGTCAGGCCATCGAAGCCGAGCTTGATCAGAATCCGAGCAGTCGCCGCGAGGATCGTCTCGACGGTCTCCTTGCTCCGGGTCTGCCTCGGCCGTTTCCGGGGCGTGGTCTTGACTTGGCGCCTTCCCGAGATCGCCGGAACGGTCTTCACGGGGATCCCGGAACGCGAGTTGGCAATGTGAGCATTCGCTCGCATTCTATGTACACATGGCCACCGCCACCAGCCCTTTCTTCTCACCCCCGCAGATCGTCCCCTCGGTCCCGGCGGTGCGCGGACTCCCGTTCCTCGGCAACATGCTGGAGTTCCGCAAGGACCGGCTCGCGCTGCACGATCTCGCGGCGGAGGTGGGTCCGATCGCGCGCTTTCAGATCATGCACGTGCCCGTGTACTCGGTGAACGATGCCGATCTCGCGCACGAGGTGCTGGTGGAGAAGGACGCCTCGTTCAAGAAGTCCGCCGGCCTGTCGTTCCTGATGCCGCTGCTCGGTGAGGGCCTGCTGACCTCCGAAGGTGAGGTCCACAAGAAGCACCGCAAGCTGCTCGCTCCTGCGTTCGCACCCAAGCGGCTCGCCGCCTATGGGGATGTGATGGTGGAGGAGACCCGGCGTCAGCTCGCCACCTGGCACAAGGGCAAGCACGTCGATCTGTCCCACGAGATGATGGAGATGACGCTCGCGATCGCGGGCCGCACGATGTTCGATGCGGATGTCCGCGGCGATGCGAGCACCGTGGGCACCGGCCTCGAGATCGCGATGCGCTCGATGCTGGCCAGCATCACCTCACCGCTGCAGGTGCCATACAGCTGGCCGCTGCCGCGCCACCAGCAGATGCGCCGCGCGGTGAAGATGCTCGATACGGTCGTGTATCGGATGATCGCCGATGGCCGCGCCGCGAACCGCGACAAGGGCGACGTGCTCTCGATGCTGCTCCTCGCGCGCGACGAGGATGGCACCGGCCTCACGGATCCGCAGGTGCGCGACGAGGTGATGACCTTACTCCTCGCGGGTCACGAGACCACCGCGAACGCGCTGACCTGGACCTGGTACGAGCTCGGGCGCAACCCGGCCGCGCTCGCCCGGCTCGAGGAGGAGCTCACGCACGTGCTGGGTGGCCGCACGGTCACCGCTGCGGATCTGCCGAACCTGCCGTGGACCGCCGCGGTCATCGACGAGGCGATGCGCCTGCACCCGCCGGCCTATCAGACCGGCCGCGAGGCGACGTGCGATGTCTCGATCGGCGCGCACCGGTTGCCCGAGCGTTCGATCGTGGTCATCAACATCCGCGGCATCCATCGCCGCGCGGACTACTTCCCCGCGCCGCTCGCCTTCCGCCCGGAGCGCATGCTCGCGGAGCACAAGAAGGCGCGCCCACGGCACCACTACCTCCCGTTCGGGGCGGGATCGCGGGTCTGCATCGGCTCGCACTTCGCGCTCATGGAGGCGCAGCTCGCGCTCGCCACGATGGTCGCCGCCGCGCGTGTGCGGCCGACCGTGACCACGGTGGTCCCCGAGCCGCTCGTGACGCTGCGGCCCAAGGGTGGCCTGCCGGCGATCGTCGAGCTCAAGGGCTGAGCGGGCTACGGGAGGAACCGCGCCCGGTTCTCGGGCGAGGGCAGCTCGCATGCATCGACGTGGCCCCATACGCGGTAGCGGACCGCGGCGATCAAGCGGTAGCCCATGTTGAGGAGGAACCCGGGGAACCAGCGGAACGCGTGGGCCCAGCGCCACGGCACGCGCAGGTGGCTCGACGCGTACAGGAACGCCTTGGACCGCAGATGGACCTTGCCGGCGGAGACGTAGACCACCGTGTCGATGTTCTGCGGGATCTCCGGGTGGCGCTCGCGCAGCGCCGCGGTGGTCTCGCCCTGCAGTGGTGCGAACCTCAGCTCGTGATCCCGCTCGTGCCGCAGGAGCCAGCGCACCGATCGGGCGCACAGGCCGCACGTCCCGTCGTACAGCACGAGGTCGGCGTCCATGGCCGCATCATGCCGCGTCCCACGGCGCGCGCAAGACTTGCTGCTAAGGTGGTGACTCGTGCTGGCCGTCCTGTTTCGAACGATCCTGCTCGGGATCCACACGTACGTCTGGTGGCGGCTGATCTACCAGTCCCGGCTTCCGCGCCGCTGGTACATCGGGGTCACCGTGCTGATCGTGCTGCTGTTCCTGTCGGGGCCGCTGACCACGGCGAGCCGCAACGTGTGGCCGTCGCTGTCGGCCACGTTCGGCTGGATCTCGCTGCCGTGGATGGCGCTGTGCGGCCTGACGTTCGTCGCGCTCGTGATGCTCGATCTCTCGAGGCTGACCGTGCGGATCGGCCGGCGCGTGGTGCGGCGCCCTGCCCCGCCCGTGTCGCCGGATCGGCGCGCGTTCCTCTCACGCATCACCGGAGGTGCCGCGATGGCCATCGGCTCCGCTAGCGTCGCCCGCGGCATCGTGTCCGCGCGGGGCGAGCACGAGATCGTCGATGTCGAGATCACGCTCGCGAAGCTGCCCAAGGCGCTCGATGGGTTCTCGATCGTCCAGATCTCCGATCTTCACATCGGCATGACCATCGATCGCGCGTTCGTCCAGCGCGTGGTGGATCGTGCGAATCGGCTCTCGCCGGATCTGTTCGTGCTCACCGGCGATCTCGTCGATGGCCGGGTGGATGACCTCCGGGACGCCGCCGCACCGCTGGGCACGCTCAAGGCAAAGCACGGCCTGTACGCCGTCACCGGCAACCACGAGTACTACTCCGATGCCGATCCGTGGATCGCCGAGCTCACGAGCCTCGGCATCCGCTACCTCCGCAACGAGCACGTCACGATCGGCGACGGCGCCGCGAGCTTCCACCTCGCCGGCGTGGACGATCACTCGGCGCGCGGCTACGAGGGCCACGGCCCGGACTACGTCCGCGCCATGGCCGGCCGCGATCCGAGCCGCGCCCTGGTCCTGCTCGCGCACCAGCCGCGCCAGGTCCGCCGCGCCGCCGAACACGGCGTTGACTTACAGCTCTCGGGCCACACCCACGGCGGCCAGATCTGGCCGTGGCACTACCTGGTCCGGCTCCAGCAGGGCGGCCTGCTCGCGGGCCGCTACGAGTGGAACGGTACGCAGCTCTACGTGACGCGCGGCTGCGGGTACTGGGGCCCGCCGGTCCGCCTGCTCGCGCCGCTCGAGATCACGCGCGTGATCCTCCGCAGTGCGTAGGGGCGGATCGGGGACGGTTTCAACTTAGACAACTTGCGATCGGGCGGATCGGGGACGGTTTCAACTTAGACAACTTGCGATCGGTAGGTCCGCGAAACCTCGTCGCTGCGCACCGTCCCGTCAGCGAGCTCGGACGTCATCTCGCGGGGTTGGCGATCGCAAGTTGCTCAAGTTGAAACCGTCCCCATTGCTTCGAGCCACGCCTCGGCTGGCGCGCGTCGCAGGATCCCCCCGAGATCGAACACCGACAGCTCCGTGATCCCCGCCGCCGTCGCGATCGCCACGTCGCGCGCGAGCTCTGCCGGGTGGCGGTACGAGGGCTCATCCTCGAACGCACCGACGCCGACGGTGCCGAGCGAGAGCGCGGCGACCTCGCCGAACCGCATGCGGCCGAGCCGGGCGCAGACGCCGAGGGCGGATTCGGCGCGCCGTCGATCGAACAGGCCACGCGACCAGCCCTCGATCAGCGACGTGTACGCCATCACGCTGTGGCGATCGACGTGCAGCGCGGTGGCCGGCGTTCCCACCGCACGCTGTAACCACTGGCCACGGAGCTCGAGCACGAGCAGCGGCAGGAGCGCAGTCGTGATCCGCCGCTCGAGGCGCCAGCGCGCCGTGGCCTCGACGAGGGCATCCCGCGCGTCGTGATAGCGGCCAGGGGATGGGGTCTGGCGCCAGGTCGGACGCCAGTCCTTCCACTTCGCGAGCTGCGCCATCGGGGGCTCGAGATCGAGCACCAGCTCGTGGGCCTCCGGGGCCGCGGCGAGCACCGCATCGGCGAACGCGATGAACGCCGGCGCCGAGCGCGCACTCGCCCAGCGGCCATCGGCATCTGCGAGCATCGGCCACACGGCCACGAACACGCCCCGGTCGCGATAGCGCCGCACCACGTCGCCCACCTCGGCGAGCTGCCACGGGCGCACCGCGAGCAAGAGGTCCAGCCGATGGCGCGCGACGAGGTCCACGATCGGCGCTCGCACGAGCTCGTCGTACGGAACGGTCTCGCACCAGACGCGGCGTCGCACCTGCGGATAGTATGTCCGCGATGAAGGTCCTGTACGGGGTCACCGGCGAGG
>JAYVRN010000181.1:0-28248 GCA_043776275.1 Myxococcales bacterium
GAACCCTCGACGACGCCGGGCCGCGGGAGGATCGTGAAGCGGGTCTCGGCGCGAAGCACCGTCGGGGTCCGCGACAGGCCGAGCACATCGCCGAGCCACAGCGCGAGCGGAGGTGCGCGGTGCTCGCCGCGCCGCGCGGGCCCGAGCGCGCTCTCGAGACGGAGCTCGGCCTTCGAGCTCTCCGCACCGATCGCGTACCGCGTGATCGGACCATGCCGCATCGGCTGCCCGGTCACGAACAGGCGCATCCCGACCGGGATCTCCACGCCGGTCAGCCGGAGCTCCTCGCGGAGCTCGTCACCCTCGACGGCGATCTCGGGGAGGATCTCGCGCGCGATCACCGCCTTGCGCCACCGATCGAGGCCACCCGCCATGATCGTGGTCCACGCCACGGTCGCGAACACGAGGCCAAAGCCGAGGATGCCGATCACGCTCAGGCTCGCCCAGCCCGTGAGCCGCGCCGCGATCAGCGCGCCCGCGGCGAGCCAGGACAGCGCCGCGCCTCCGGCGGTCAGCACGTCGACGTGCTCCCAGTGCGAGGTCGAGCTCGGACCGCGGTGTTCGCGACCCTCGATGAATCGCATCACCAGCGTCCCGATCATGAAGATCCACAGCATCACCAGCACTGGGGCCACTGCGTGCAGGATCGGCTCGCGGTCCACCCGCACGGCGAGCATCCCCGCCAGGCCCACCGGCAGGATCAGCGACGAGATCCGGAGCAGCCGCGCCGACATGCTCAGCGCGCTCCGGTGACCGCGACCGCACGCAGCCGCTCGCGCACCGTGGCCGCATCGGTCCACAGCCGGTGGCGCAGCACGTCCGGGGCGACGTGGAGGAGATCCTCGATCGTCACGAACTCGCGCCCCGAGAGCATCGCGCGTGACTGGGAGGCGCGGACCCACGCCAGCGTGGCGCGCGGGCTGATCGTCTGACCTTCCTCGGCGCCGCGGCGGAGCCGGTGGATGTAGTCCACGGCGGTGCGCTTGAGCTCGGGGGTGACGTGGATCTGGGTGACCGTGTCCCGCCACTCGAGAAACGCGGCGCGCGAGATCACGGGCCGCAGCGCGGCGAGCGGCGAGGTGGCGCCGAGGTGATAGTCGAGGATCGAGACCTCGTCCTCGGCCGATGGATAGCCGATGTCGAGCATCACCATGAACCGATCGATCTGCGCGGCGGGCAGCTCGAACGTGCCCTGGTGATCGATCGGGTTCATCGTCGCGAGCACCTGGAACGGCTCCTCGAGCTGGTGCGTCACGCCATCGACGGTGACGCAGCGCTCCTCCATCACCTCGAGCAGCGCGGACTGCGTCTTCGGCGTGGCGCGATTGATCTCGTCGGCGAGCAGGACGTGCGTGAAGATCGGTCCGGGGCGAAAGTAGAACTGCTTGTCGCGCGGGTCGAACACGTTGGCGCCGGTGATGTCCATCGGCAGCAGATCCGGCGTGAACTGGATGCGGCCGAACCGCGTCTCGATCACCGCCGCGATCGCCTTGCACAGCTGGGTCTTGCCGACACCCGGCACATCGACGAGCAGCACGTGCCCGCGCGCCGCCATCGCGGTGAGCACGCGCTCGATCACGTCCCGCTTGCCGATGATCACGGACTCCACGGCCTCCACGACCTGGAGGTACTCGGCGCGGATCCGCTCCACCCGCTGCCGGAGCGGCGTGCGCGTGACCGGAGCAGCCTCGGGGGCCAGGACCTCGCGATACGGACCGTTGCCATCGACCATCTCGTCCTCCTTGCGACCGCGCCCGGCCTGATGGCGCGGGAGGTCTCCGATCAACCAGCGCACCACGGGCGAGCCAGCGTGTGACTTCGTGACCGCGCCGGCGCTGGGCCCATCTGCGGATGAGGCAGACGCGACAGGCGCAGCAGCCGCGGCGACAGGTGCGTGCCACAGCCCCGCATACGCGTCGGCGAGGCGGCGCCGGATCGGCTCGTCTCCCGCGATCACGTGGAGCAGCTCGAGCAGGCCCGGTCGCAGCGCGGCAGGGATCAGCGGCGCGAGGGTCTCCGGCGTCTCACCGCCGAGATCTCCGTCGACCAGGGGCGGACGGCCGAGCGCCGAGAGCCCCGCGTTGGCACGCGCGATCGCCTCGGGACTGGGTTGGCCGCTGGCGCACAACACGCCCGCGACCACCGATCCGACTCGGCGAACGTCTTCACGCGCTTCCGCCACCGGCTTCCTACAACCAGAGCGTGAGTCGAATTCCCGCGATCGCAACCCCGATCGTATGCGCCTGGCCTGACCGCCCGGTGCGACGTCTCAGTGCCGGGACACGCCCCAGCTGGTCGTGCCCTCGAATGGCCTGGAATAAGCCGCGGACAGCGCGATCGCGACCACCGTACGGGTGTCCCGGGGGTCGATGATCCCGTCATCCCACATCCGCGCCGTCGCGAAGTACGGGTCGCTCTCCTTGTCGATCATCGCCTCGGTCATCGCCTTCATGACGTTCAGCTTCTGCTCGTCCACCGTCTCACCGCGCTTGGTGGCCGCGTCGCGCTGGATGATGTCGAGCACGCCCGCGAGCTGCTTGCCGCCCATCACCGCGATCCGGTGGTTGGGCCAGGTGAACAGGAACCGCGGCGCATAGGCGCGACCGCACATCGCATAGTTCCCGGCGCCGTAGCTCGCGCCCGTCATGATCGTGATCGCGGGGACCGTGGAGTTCGAGACGGCGTTGATGAGCTTCGCGCCGTGCTTGATGATGCCCTCCTGCTCCACCTTCTTGCCGACCATAAAGCCGGTGATGTTCTGCAGGAACAGGAGCGGCACGTCGGACTGGTTGCACAGCTCGATGAACTGCGCGCCCTTCTGCGAGCTCTCGGACAGGAGCACGCCGTTGTTCGCGAGGATGCCGACCGGGAACCCGTGGAGGTGCGCCCAGCCACACACGAGCGTCGGACCATAGAGCGGCTTGAACTCGGAGAACCGCGAACCATCGACGATCCGCGCGATCACCTCGCGCTGATCGAACGGCACCTTCACGTCCGGTGACGCGATGCCCAGGAGCTCCTCGGCTGGATAGCGCGGCTCCTCGATCGGGCGCGGCAGCGGCTGCGCGCCCTTCCGCCAGTTGAGGTGGGCGACGATCTCGCGGCCGAGCCGCAGCGCGTCGCGCTCGTCGCGCGCGAGGTAGTCCGAGACCCCGGAGATCCGCGAGTGCATCTCGGCGCCGCCGAGCTCCTCGTGGTAGGTGTCCTCACCCGTGGCCATCTTCACGAGCGGCGGGCCGGCGAGATAGACCTGCGCTTGCTTCTCCACCATCACCGTGTAGTCGGACATCCCGGGGATGTACGCGCCGCCGGCGGTGGAGCTGCCGAACACGAGGCAGATCGTCGGGATCTTCTGCTCCGAGCGCCGGGTCAGATCGCGGAAGCCGCGCCCGCCCGGGACGAAGATCTTGGACTGATTGGGCAGATCCGCGCCTGCGCTCTCGATCATCGAGATCGAGGGCAGCCGGTTGTGCTCCGCGATGTCGCTGAGCCGGCCGGACTTCCACGCGCTCATCTCGCTGATCGCGCCGCCCTTGACCGTGGACTCGCTCGCGGTGATCAGGCACTCCACGCCCGACACCCGCCCGATGCCGCCGATCATCGTCGCCCCCGTGGTGTGCCCGGGGACGTCCTTCCCGGCGAGGGCACACAGCTCGAGGAAGTACGAGTCCCGATCGAGCAGGAGCTCGACGCGCTCGCGCGGGAGCAGCTTCCCGGCCGCCTTGTGCCGGCTCGTGTACTTCTCCCCGCCGCCGACCGTGGCCTCGGCGTGCGCGGCCGCGAGCTTCGTGAGCGCGACCCGGTTCGCCGCGTCGTTGTCGCGGAACTCCGGGTTCCTGCGATCCACCTTGGTTGCGATCACCGGATACGACTGTTCGGCGCCTGCCATCGCGCCGAATGTACTAGATTCGCGCCGATGGCGAACCACATCGAGGAAGCGAAGTCAGGACGCGCGAGCTGCCGGACATGCAAGAAGACCATCGACAAGGGCGAGCTGCGCCTCGGCATCGAGGCCGCGAACTCGTTCGGCGATACGCCGAGCATGCAGTGGCACCACCTGCTGTGCGCCGCGAGCAAGCTCCCCGTCGAGCTCGAGGACGCGCTCAAGGCCTATGTCGGCACGATCGCCAACCGCGCCGAGCTCGATGTGGCGATGGCGGATGCGATCAAGAAGGGCAACGCGAAGCCGGGCGGGTTTCCGTACGTCGACCGCGCCCCCACCGGCCGCGCCAAGTGCATCCACTGCCGCGAGGCGATCGACAAGGATTCGTTCCGCGTGGCCGTGGAGCGCGAGATCGAGGTCGGCGCCGCCGTGCAGACCGGCGCGGGCTACCTCCATCCGAAGTGCTTCGCCCCGTACCTCGAGGCCACCGAGGGCGACAAGGACGAGGCGACGATCGCGCTGACCAACAACTCGCGGCTCCCCGAGGCGGATCTCGCCGCCGTGCTCGGCCAGCTAGGATAGCCCACGGTCAGAAACTGGCCCCGGCCGCGGGCCGCACGCGATCATCGGGGCGTGCGCCGGCTGTTCGTGATCTGCCTCCTCGCGGCCCCGGTCACACCGGCCTTCGCCGGCCGGCACATCGTGCAGCGCGGGGAGACGCTCGAGCACGTCGCAAAGGTCTATGGCTGCTCGACCGAGGCCGTGCTGAAGGCGAACAACCTGAAGACCACGCTGGTCCGGGCGGGCACCGTGGTCACGGTCCCCCCGTGCAACGTGGGCGCCCGCGCGAAGCAGCGCGTCCGCGTGCGTGCACGCGATCGCGATCGCGACGACGACCTCGACGACAAGGCCGAGAAGGCGCTCGCCGTGATCGACGGCGCGAGCGTGGTCAAGACCCGGCGCGCCGACGACGTCGTCGAGCCCGCCAGTGACGATGATGGCCCGACCGAGAGCCTCGGCCAGCCGTGGAACGGCAAGCTCCTCAACGGCGAGGCCATGCCGCGCGGCGATGGTTATCAGCTCCGCCGCCCCCAGCGCTCGTATGGTGCGAGCCACGTCGTCGATCACCTGACCCACGCGATCGCCGAGGTCCGGGCGCTCTACCCCGAGGTCCACACCCTCGCGATCGGCGATCTCTCGCAGCGCGGCGGCGGCAAGATCGGCGATCACCACTCGCACCAGTCGGGGCTCGACGTCGACGTCGGGTTCTACTTCCGCCAGACGCCCGACGGCTACCCCGACACGTTCGTGGCCGCCAACGCGGACCTCGATCTCCAGGCGACCTGGGCCCTCCTGACCTCGTTCACCCGGACCTCGGACCTCGACACCGGCGTGCAGATGATCTTCCTCGACTACGAGGTGCAGGCGCGGCTGTACAAGTTCGCGCGCGGCCGCGGCACGCCCGAGGCGGACCTCGAGGCGATCTTCCAGTATCCGCGCGGCAAGGACGCGCTGGTCGGCATCGTGCGGCACTGGCCACACCACACCGATCACCTGCACGTGCGGTTCAAGCCCGGACGCTAGGCGCGGCTCGCAGATCGGACTCGATCCGCCCCGCCGCCATGGTGCGGAGGGCGTCGTGCACGTCGGTGGCGGCGAGGCGCACGCGTAGAGTCGGGCCATCTGCCATGCCCGCTGCAACCGCAGCACGGCAGTACTCCACGTCCTTGTCGCGGCCAGCGACGTACTTGGAGATCAGCAGGTCGTGGATCTCGAGGCACCAGCCGGTCGCGCCCAGGGTGCCCGGCGTCGACAGCGGCACCAGCCGCGCTTCCCAGCCGGAGGGCAGCGTGGCAGTCCCGGGCTCCACGCCCTGTGCGTAGTAGCCGAACGTGGTGTGAAACGGCGAGAGCTCACCGATCGACCCGTCGACCAGATCGCTGCGCTCGGGATGGTTACGCGGGTAGACGTCGGCCTCGTCGCTCACGCACAGCTCCGGTGGGGGATCGGCGAACTGGCCGTGCACGGCTTGGCTTCCGATGACGACGATGTCGGTGTCGCCCGAGATCGCGGCTGCCGCGCGGATGATGTGCTCGAGCTGGGCGCGCTTCACGGCTGCGCCTTGACCTCGCGCCAGATCTGCCAGCGCTCACGCGCGGTCAGGATGCCCGCAAATGGCGACGACTGCCGCACGTCCGCCATCTCCGGCGTATCGGCCTCGAGGGCACGAGCGAGCTCCGCCACCGGCAGCGCGAGCAACGATGCCCATCGCGCTGCCCAGGTCGGATGCAGGCTGCCATCGGCCTGGCGATCCACGACCCGCTGCTGGGCGGTGAGGACCAGGCCTGGCTCGCGTCGCAGCTTGGCTGCCACCGCGCGGTGGAGCGCGAGGCTACGCAGGTCGGCGAGACGGTGTCCAGGCACGTCGTTGATCCTACCAGGTCGGCTCGAGGCATCGCGCATTTGCCACAACGTCCCGCAGCGAGCGGCACAGGCCGCACCACACCGACCACCTAGGTGCGGTTCAAGCCCGGGCGCTAGGCGCGGCTCAGTACCCGCCGAGGTTCGGGGTGCCGAGCTTCACGCATGGATCTCGTTCGCCTGCCTCGGGGCCGGCGCCCGTGCGGTGCCTCCGGACCTGAACGCGCAGCGCTCGCAGCAGCTCCCGACAAGGGGGGAATCTGCGATCACCGGAGGTGGACGAACACGACGACGACGACGCCCGGCCCCGGGGACACTGGCTCGCGCGCCCCGCGCCTTCGCTGCGTTCGGCGACATCTCCGCTTTCTGGTGGGGCTCACAACGCCACTCGCCCTCGTTGCGCTCGGCGCCAACACCAAACCGGGCGCCCGCCCTCCGCTTCGTTCAGCTCTGGAGTTGTCAGAGATCGCCCGTCAGTCCCTGCAGGGACTGATCGTCCTTCAGTCCCCGCGGTGCGCGAGAGGGAGCTCGAAGATCAGGTCGCGCGGTCTGCGCCCCACTCCGGGCGCCCACCCTTCCGCTTCGTTCAGCTCTGGAGTTGTCAGAGATCGCTGCGCCAGTCCCCGCAGGGACTGATCGTCCTTCAGTCCCCACGGTGCGCGAGAGGGAGCTCGAAGATCAGGTTGTCCGGTGCCGTGCCGCGGATCGCGATCACGCCCTCGTGGAGCTGCAGATGGTGCGCGTCGCACAACACGCACAGGTTTCGGAGCTCGTGACGCCCGTTTTCCGAGCGCGGCTTGATGTGATGCGCTTCGAGAAACCTGGTCGAGCGACACCCCGGCACCGTGCACCGGTGCTTGTCGCGCACGAAGACCTTGCGGCGCATCGCATCCGGGATCGCCTTCTGCAATCTCCGCCCGGGTTCCTCGCGTTCGAGATCGCCGATGTCCTCGGAGTCGCACCGCACCCGCTCCAGCTCCTCGGCCGAGACGCGGATCTCCATCCCGGCACCCACGCGATGCGCTTGCTTGCACGCGCGACACGTCGTCGTCGCGATCTGATGCCTCGGCTTGCTGGGTGAGTCGTGAGCTGGGGGCTCGAGCATCGCGGCGGCCAGCGCGCGCACCAGCTCGTCATCGGTGCACGTCGCGCCCTTCGCGTCCGACGCGGCGTTCTTCGCCTGCTTGAACAACATCATGGCCTCCTCGGAGATGCCGTCGAGCACGATCCGATGCCGGATCTTCTTCGGATCCACGGGATCACTCGGCAGGTCGCCCTTGCACTTGCCGCGCACCAGCTGCTGGATGTCCGTCGAGAGCTTGCCCTCCGCAGCATCGAGCCAGGCCTCCTCGGTTTTGCGGGTCGCCACGCGCGTCAGCTCCCTCAACGCAACCGCCGCCCACGTCCGGGATCCGGACGACGGCGCCGTCGCTCGGCCCCCGTTCTCGCAGATCCACCCTCGTCCGGAGCTGCTGCGAGCGCTGCGCGTTCAGGTCCGGAGGCAACGCGCGGGCGCCGGTCTGTCCGTCTCCGGCGCCCGCGCTCCGGCCCCAGGTCCCGACGGAACTGAGCAGCATGACTGCGACCGCAGCGATCTGGGATCCGGGCGGCGGTGGATCTGGTCTCGCTATTGCGTGAAGGTTACCTGCTTCTGCAGGCGATGAGCGGCGTCGCGTTCCCCTCGTGGGGGTAGCGTGGCCAGGTGCCGCGCCGCTCCAGATCGTTCACCCTGATCGCGGTGCTCACGTGCGTCGCGTTCCTGCATGCGTGCACCTACAAGAGCAACCTCGTCCTCTCACGCCCGAGCCATATCCTGATCGCGACCGGGAGCGATGCGGACGCGCAAGCCTGCCTCCAGGCCTGTACGCAGGTCGCGGCGTTTGCCTCCTGCCTCGATCGATGTCCAGGGCGCACGATCGGATCGGGCGTTTGCCCTCAAACCCTCGAACCGGGCGTCGCATGCGCGACCCAGGTCCACCGCGTCAAGACGGTTCGAGACGGAGATTGCGAGAGCCAGCGAGCAGAGCCGCACGAGAACATCGTGAGCTGCGACACCGACAGGTCGATGACGGGCGTTGGACCGTTCTTGCTTGTCGTCGGCGGCATTGCTTTCACGGCACTATTGGGTGCCGTGTTCAGCGACATTGGATACAAGTAGCGCTCGAGATGTTCTAAGCGACGACCTCGACCCGCGCGCGGCGCGCCGAGACCGCGATGAGGAATCGACGAGCGCGTCGATTCGCTCGCTCGTGTTCGAGCTCCCGCTCACGCACGTCGGTGACGGAATGACGATCAGTCCCCGCTGGGGCTTGCGCGGCGATCTCTAGTACCCCTCGGTCTTCGCGATCACCTCGTTCATGATCTCGCGCGTGCCGCCGCCGATCGGATACAGCCGCGCGTCGCGGTACAGCCGCTCGACGAGCGTCTCGCGCATGTAGCCGTAGCCGCCGTGCAGCTGCACCGCCTGATCGCACACGTAGCTGCACATGTCCGTGGCCGTGTTCTTCGCCATCGCGGCGAGGCCCGTGGCCGCGAGCTCGCCGCCCGGGCGCAGCACGCGCTGCACGCACTCGCCGGTCAGCGCGCGCGCGGCCGCGATCCGCGTGGCCATGTCCGCGAGCTTGTGGCGCGTGACCTGGAACCCGGTCAACGCCTTGCCGAACGCCTGGCGCTCGCGCGCGTAGGCGATCGCCTCGCGATAGGCGAGCTCCGCGATCGCCACGCACTGCCCCGCGAGCATCAACCGCTCGTTCGCGAAGTTCATCATGATCATCGGGAACGCGCCGTTCTCGGGGCCGATCCGGTTCGCCACGGGCACGCGGCACCCATCGAAGTGAAGCTCGGCGGTGTCGCTCGCCCACCAGCCGGTCTTCTTCAGCTTCTTCGACACCGTGAAGCCCGGCGTGCCCGCTTCGATCACGAGCAGGGACACGCCGCCGTGCCCGGGGCCGCCGGTCCGCACGGCGGTGGTCACGAAGTGCGCGCGAGTGCCCGAGGTGATGAACGTCTTCGCGCCCGTGACCACGTAGTGATCGCCGTCGCGCACCGCCTTGGTCGCCAGCGACGCGACGTCACTGCCACCACCCGGCTCGGTGATCGCGAGCGCGGAGATCTTGCCCTCCTCGAGGCACGGGCGGACGAAGGCGCGGTGCTGCTCGGGAGTCCCGAACCGCACGATCGGCGGCAGCGCGATGCCGTGGCTCCCGAGCCCGACCAACGTCCCGACCGAGCGCCCCGCGAGTAGCATCTCCTCGCTCCCCGCGAGGATGTGCCCGAGGTCCCCACCCTGCCCGCCCACGGCCTCCGGGTAGCCGAGCCCCGCCACGCCGGCGGCGCACGCGGTCCGGTACAGCTCGATCGGGAACTCCTCGTCCTCCTCCCACGCGGCGCTGTGGGGGGCGATGTGGGTCTGCGCGAACCGCCGGCCCCTCGCCCGGATGGCCGCGTGCTCCTCGGTCTCGAACAGGTACGGCACGATCGCGTGGGTCATCGGGCGCGAGCATACGCATAAGTGATACCAACGGGCATGTCGTCCGCTCCGCCCATCCCGGCTCGCCTCCGCAAGTCGCGTTACATCTCGTGGTTCGGTCACATGGGCGCCGTGTATCTGTTCCACGACCTCTACGGCTACCTGATGGAGATGAGCCCCGACATCGCCGAGATGATCGAGGCGTTCTCCGATGGCGTCTCGACGCAGGAGACGATCGCCGCCTACCAGGGCCGGTTCGGCGACGGCGATCCCGCGCAGTTCGTGGAGACGCTCGCGGGCCACGCGGTGCTCGTCGATCCCGCCGATGACGAGCTCGAGGCGATCTGGGCGTACATCCCGATCCGCGGCAAGTGGAACGTCTGGCAGCGCAAGGACGATCGGCTCACGTTCTGGACCGCGTGGGGCGATCGCCCCGTGCAGCAGATCCTCCTCGATGCGGCGGAGACCGCGATCTGGGACGCGTTCGATGGGAACAAGCGGCTGATCGAGCTCCGCCACCACCACGACAACACCAAGATCCTGTCGCTCGTGAAGAAGCTCGTGCACTCCGACGTGCAGGCGCTGAAGCTCTCGATGATGCCGTGGTCCGTGTATGCGAAGCGGCCCGCGATGGCGCCCGCATACCTGACCTCGACGATGCCGTACCCCACATGGGAGGTCGGCACGCGACCGCCCGGATCGCGCGAGGCGGTGGCCGGTGATCCGCGCGCGAGCATGAATCTGATCAGCCCCACCGAGTACTACCAGGAAGACGTCACCGACGCCGACGCACAGTTCGATCACCAGGAGACCACGCTCTCGCACCTGCTGCGGATCCCGCACCCGGTGCTCCGCGGGCGCACGTACGGGCAGAAGCTGATCGATGTGCTGATCGCGCGCGGCAAGGTTCCGGAGGGGCGCGTGCGCGTGCTCGAGATCGGCGCCGGCCTCGGCTATGTCGCGCGCGATGCACTCGCCGCGCTCTCCGAGGCGGGCCGCACCGTCGAGTACACGATCGTGGAGCTCGCCCCCGCGCTCGCGAAGGCGCAGCAGGAGCGGCTCGGTGCCTCGGCGGCGACCTGGATCCTGGACGATGTCCTGACCGTCACCCTGCCCGCCGCGAGCTTCGATCTGATCCTGTCCAACGAGATGGCGGGGGATCTCCCGGCGCGGCAGCTCACGCGCGCGGATCTCGGCCTCGATGCGGATCAGGGCAACGTGGATCGAGACAAGCTCCGCGCGTTCTCGAAGATCGCGGCCGATCGCAACGTCAACCTCGACGATGCGCCGGAGCCGTTCTACCTGATGACCGGGGCGTTCGAGCTGATCGAGCGGATCGCCGGCTGGCTCGCCCCCGGCGGCAACGCGGTGGTCACCGAGTTCGGCGATCTCTCGGCGTGGCCGAAGCTGTCCACGCACCTCGATCACCCCGAGTTCTCGACGCACTTCGGGCAGCTCCACCAGGCCGCGAAGGGCGCGGGGCTCGAGGGCAAGATCGAGTTCGTGATCGATCTCCTCGACTTCGATCGCGATCAGAAGGGCCTCGCCACCACGCGCAGCCACTTCCGCGCGTTGCACGCCCTGGCGGCGAGCGTCGGTCTCGAGCTGCCGAAGCTCGGCTACACCCCCGAGCTCCTGGCGAGCACCGTCGGCACCAAGCTCGAGATCGAGCGGATCGGCGAGCTGCGCTGGGATCGCATCGAGGACCGGCTGATGGGCCTGGTCCCGCACGAGTTCAAGGCGCTGCTGCTCCACCGCCCGGCGTAAGCACGCACCAGCACCAGGACCGCGGGCTCGCCGCGCTGAACCATGTTAGCGTCGGGCTCGCATGGCGAAGCCTCTCGAGTACAACGCAACGCTCGTCGAGCGCGTCGATGTCACCGACGCGCTGACGTTGTTCCGGATCCTCCCTGATGCCCCGCCCACCGAGCGGCCGTGGTTCACGCCCGGCCAGTACTGTGTGCTGGGCGCCAACAACCAGGAGAAGGCGGAGCTCGGCTCGGTGCGCCGATCGATGTCGATCGCCTCGGCTCCCGAGGATGACGGGCCGATCGAGTTCTACGTGCGCTTCGTCTCGAAGCCCGAGTCCGAGAACCCGCTGACCCACCTGCTGTGGAAGCTCAAGGCCGGCGATCGCATGTACATGCGTCCGGTGGCCGCGGGCGTGTTCACGATCAAGGACACGGTCGGGCTCGACGATCCCCGGATCAAGGTCCTGGTCGCCGCCGGCACCGGGTCCGCGCCGTTCGTGAGCATGGTGCGCAGCGAGCTGCGCCGGAACCCGAAGGCGGATCTCTCGAAGTACGTGCTCCTCCATGGCGCGTCGTATCCGGCCGACCTCGGCTACCGCGAGGAGCTGACGAGCTACGTCGAGAGCAACGGCCTCAAGTACTGGGGCACGGTCAGCCGGCCGAAGGAAGCCCAGGACTGGAAGGGCGACACCGGCCGCGTCGAGGCGTTCTTCGAGGGCGCGCGGCTCGACGATCTCGAGCAGCGGCTGGGGCTGCCCAAGGGCGGCTTCAACCCGAGGAACGTCCTGATCTACATCTGCGGCCTCACCGGCACGATCACGGGCACGGTCGTCCCGTTGATCGATCGCGCGTTCATCCCGGACTTCAAGCGCATCCGCGAGGCGCTCGGCGTGCCGGCCGACGCCAAGGACAGCGTGTTTTACGAGCAGTACGACACCGAGCCGGTGATCAACATCAAGGATCCCGTCGTGGTCGAGCCGCTCAAGGCGCGCATGCAGGCTGCCCTGGCGAAGCTGTGACCGCGTTCGTCCTCGGCGCGACCGGCTTCGTCGGGCGCGAGGTGGTGCGCCAGCTGTGCGTCCGCGGCGCGGCTCCGATCGCCCACGTCCGCCCGGACTCGAGCAAGCTCGCAGATTGGCAGCGCACGTTCGGCGAGCAAGGCGCCACCGTCGACACCACGCCGTGGGAGGTCGCGCCGCTCGCGGCTCGGTTCAAGGCGCTGTTCGCGAGCGGTGCCGGCCAGCTGTACATCCTGATCGGCACCACGCGCGGCAAGGCGAAGGCCGACGCCGTCGACGGCAACATCTACGAGAAGATCGATCTCGGCCTGACGCAGCTCGCGGTGGATGCGGTGAAGGGATCGGAGACCCGGCCCCGGATCGTGTACCTGTCGAGCGTCGGCGCGGATCCGAAGGCACGCTCGGCGTACCTGTCCGCGCGCGGCAAGGCCGAGCAGGTCGTGATCGGATCGGGCGTGCCGTACGTGATCGCGCGCCCCTCGATCATCACCGGCGAGCGCGACGAGAGCCGGCTCGGTGAGAAGACCGCCGCGGTCGTCGGCGATGGACTGCTCGCGGTGGCGGGCGTGTTCGGCGGCAGGAAGCTGCGCGATCGATTCCGCTCCACCACCGGCGATGTGCTCGCGTCCGCGCTGATCCGCCTCGGCGAAGATCCCGCCACCGACAAGATCGTCGACGGCGCGGACCTCCGCTGACGGTGAGGTAGCGGCGAGTTCCGCAGCGCGTGCTGCGGGTTCCGCAGCGCAACGCGCGAGCACCGCGAATGCGTTCACGTAGTTGCACGCGGCACGCAGCTTGCGATGCACCTGGTCAGACCAAGGAGGTCATCCAGATGTTGAAGACGCTCAAGATCGCGTTCGTCACTGCGGCCGTGCTCGTCGGCGGCGCCACGGGAATCGCGGCCGCTCAAGGCCGAGGCGGCGGCACCCAGCTCGAGCGCTCCGTCCACAAGGCCGAGCTGCGGGCCAAGTTCGACGTCAACAAGGACGGCAAGCTCGACGCCACGGAGAAGCTGGCGATGCAGGACATGCGTGCGCGCGAGCAGTTCGCGCGACTCGACACGGACCGCAACGGCCTGCTCTCGATCGAGGAGTTCAAGGCGGGGCGCCACCACCAGGGCCGGATGGGCCGAGGGAAGATGCGCGGTGGGCGCGGCGGGGATCGCGGCGGGGATCGTGGCGGGGATCGTGGCGGGGATCGCGGTGGCGATCGCGGCGGGGACCGCGGCCGAGATCGCGGCGCGGACCGCGGCCAGCCCTGACCCAGCGGAGGCGCTATGCTGCCGGCGATGCCACCCCCTCGCGCCACGACACCACTCGCCGGGTGGTCCGTCGTGGCGACGTTCGTGTTGATCGGCGTCGCGCTGCTGGCGACGGTGTGGTCGACGCGCTCGTCCGTGCTCAACGCCTCGGACGCCGTGCGCCGTGGCCAGGCCCTGGCGATCGAGCAGGCGGTCCGCGCGGACATCGCCGATCTCGACGCGGCGCCGTCGTCGGAGAACCTCGCGGCGATCCTGGCAGACCATGCGGATGAAGGCCTGCGCTACCTGGGGATGGTCGAGGGCCACGGCGAGATCGTCGCCTCCGCGGGCAAGGCGGTCGGCGATGCGGTCGACGACGCGACGTCACCGAACCGCGCGATGCAGGAGATCGACGGGCGGATCCGGCTGACCGTGCGCGCGTTCCGCCGGATGAAGGCGGGCGGACGCACGCCGCGGTTCGTCGTCGAGATCGAGCCCGTGCAAGCGAACGAGCTCCGCGGCACCGCCGCCTGGACCCTCGGCATCGGGGCGCTCGCCGCCGCCAGCTTGCTCGGCGTGGCGATCGTGCTGGTGCGGCGCGAGGCGCGGCGCAACGCCGACGAGCGCACCCGCGAGCGCGAGCGGCGCCTCGCCCACCTCGGCGAGATGTCCGCGGTGCTCGCCCACGAGATCAAGAACCCGCTCGCATCGCTGAAGGGCAACGCGCAGCTGCTCTCGCAGATGCTGGCGAAGATCCTCCCCGAGGGGGACAAGCCGCGGACCAAGGCGGAGCGCGTGGTGGACGAGGCGGTCCGGCTCGAGCAGCTGACCAACGACCTCCTCCACTTCGTGCGGACCGGCGCGATCCGGCGCGAGCCGGTGGACCCGGGCGCGATCGTCCGCGAGGCCGCTGGCAGCGTCCCCGGCGAGGTCAGCGTCGACACCGTGCGCGCTCCGGCGACCTGGCCGCTCGATGCCGGCCGGATCCGCGAGGTCGTGGTCAACCTGGTCGACAACGCCGTCGCCGCGGGCGCCCCGGTGGTGGCCACGGTGCGCACCGAGGGTGAGCGCCTGGTGATCGAGGTCTCCGACCACGGCCCGGGCGTGCCCGTGGAGGACCGCGAACGGATCTTCGAGCCGTTCCACACCGGGAAGACGCAAGGAACCGGCCTCGGACTTGCCGTCGCCCGTCGCGTGGTGGAGTCGCATGGAGGTACGCTCTCGGTTCTGTCTGCACCGAGCGGTGGCGCGCTGTTTCGCGCCGAGATCCCGGAGTCCTGATATGGCACGCATCCTTGTCGCCGACGACGAAGCTGGGCTGCGCGAGTTCATCACCGACAGCCTCGAGCTCGACGAGCACACGGTGGTCGCCGCGAAGGACGGCAAGGAGGCGGCGAAGATCCTCGAGGAGCGCGGGTTCGATCTCCTCCTGACCGATCTCAAGATGCCGGGCATGGACGGCATGTCGCTGCTGCGCAAGGTCCGCGCGGAGCAGCCCGAGGTCGAAGTCATCGTGATGACCGCGCATGGCACGGTCGACAATGCCGTCGAGGCGATGAAGCTCGGAGCGTTCGAGTACCTCCAGAAGCCGATCTCCGGTCCCGACGAGCTGCGCCTGCTCGTGGCGCGCGCCGTGGAGCGCCGCGGCCTCAAGGATCGCGTCGATGGCACCGAGCGCCACATCGAGTCGCTGTCGGGCCCGCCGCTGACCTATGGCGACCCCGCGATGAACCCGGTGGTCGAGGCGATCGAGAAGGTCGCGCGCACCAACGCGACGGTGCTGCTGCTCGGCGAGAGCGGCACCGGCAAGGAGGTGGCCGCACGCAGCATCCACACCAAGAGCCCGCGCGCGACCAAGCCGTTCATGGCGATCAACTGCGCCGCGCTCACCGACACGTTGCTCGAGAGCGAGCTGTTCGGCCACGAGAAGGGCGCGTTCACCGGCGCCACGGAGCGCAAGCGTGGCCGCCTCGAGCTGGCGGACGGAGGCACGTTCTTCCTCGACGAGGTCGGCGAGCTCAAGCTCGAGCTGCAGGCGAAGCTCCTGCGCGTGCTCCAGGAGCGCCGATTCGAGCGCGTGGGCGGCAGCCGCACGCTGGAGGTCGATGTGCGCTGGGTCGCCGCCACCAACCGCGATCTCCGCGCGATGATCGACGATGGTCGGTTCCGCGAGGACCTCTATCACCGGCTCGCGGTGTTCCCGATCAAGCTGCCCCCGCTGCGCGAGCGTCCGGCGGACGTGCTCCCGCTCGCGCGGCACCTGCTGGAGCGGATCGCGCGCGATCTCAAGCGCTCGCTCCCGCGGCTCACGCCCGCCGCGGAGAAGCGGCTCGCGGCCGCGAGCTGGCGCGGCAACGTGCGAGAGCTCGCGAACACGCTCGAGCGCGCGGCGATCCTCGCGGATGGCGATTCGATCGACGAGAGCCACATCTGGCTGGAGGACGCCTCGCTCAAGCCTGCACCCGCGTTCGCGGCGAGCGCCGAGGTCCGGCCGCTGGCCGAGCTCGAGAAGGAGGCGATCCTCCACGCGCTCGAAGTCGTCGGCGGCAATCGCCGCAAGGCGGCCGAGCAGCTCGGGATCGGTGAGCGGACCCTGTACGACCGCCTCAAGAAGTACGGCGTGGAGTGACCTGCGAGTCCTGCAGGACTGTGACTGCAGAATTCGCAGACCTGGTGTTTTTGGTCCTGCAAGTACCTTGAACTGCTAGCAGCCGAGTCGGCACGCCGGATGCTTTATCTCCAGGCATGCGCCGAATCATCACTCTCACTGCAATCGCCCTGGGCCTGTCCGGTGGCGTCGCTCTCGCGGATCGTCGTGACAACAACTGGCGTGGTGGTCGTGGAGAAGTCCGTGACCACCGCGAGGACAACCGTCGTCCGCAGGTCCGTGACAACCGGAACGACAACCGCGGCTACCGGAACGACAACCGCAACGACAACCGTGGCTGGCGCGGGAGCCGCACCGTCCGCGTCGAGCGGCAGCGACCGACGTTCCGCAACAACCGGTTCTACTTCGCCGGCGGGATCGATCGTCCGTACGTGCGCCCGGTGATCAACGTCCGCTATCGCGACTACTACCGCCGCCCGGCGCTGGTCGTCGAGAACTACGACGCGGTCCCCGGCTACATCTGGATGGCCGGCAGCTGGAACTGGACGGGCTACGAGTGGAGCTGGATCGCCGGCCACTACGACGTCGACCAGAACTACTACGACGACAGCTACGACCAGGGCTCGTACGATCAGGGCTCGTACGATCAGGGCTCGTATGACCCCGCGTACTACCAGCCGGGCTTCCACGCGTCGGCGTCGTTCGGCTTCTGAAGCGAAGCGTTTGTCTCAGAACGACAGCCGCGCCGAGACCGTGGCGCCCGTCGCGGACGGCGTGACCTGAAGAGTCTCGACCTTCGACCGCCCCCACAGGTAGAGCCCCGCACCGGCCAGCACCGCGACACCACCGCCGATCCATCCGATCGCGGACACGGTGTTGGCGCGCTGGCCATCGCTGTCCTTGGCGCGCAGGTCCGGATCGGTCCAGTCGCAACCCATGCTGCAGCTGTCGGCGAGCTCGTTGCGCAAGCTGCGACCGCGGATCGAATACAGCACGCCCACGCCGAGACCGACCGCGCCGACCGCGCCGACCGCGATCCCAGCGATCCGCAGCGACCGGCCGCGATCCACTTCGACAGAGGCCGGGGCCCGGCTCACGCGCTGCCGCTCGAGCTCCTGGGCCTGACGCGCGCGCTCCTGGTCCTGCTCCTGTGCGTGCTTGACCGCGTCGTGCTCCTTCTGCCGTTCCTCGACGCAAGGCTGAAGCTCGCGGAGCCAGCCGTTGACCTTCTCGCGCTGCTTCACATCCGCATCGGTCGCGGCGGCGAGGTAGCGCGTGTAGAACTCCGAGGCCTGCTCGCAATCGAGCACCTTGCGATAGCTCTGCGCAATGTTGAACAGGTAGACGGGATCGTGGACCAGGTCGTAGGCCTCCTGGAACAGCGGGATCGACGCCTGGTACTTGCCCGCGGTGTAGAAGCCCTGCGCCTTCTCGAACAGCACATCGGCCTTGGACTGCACCGCCGGTGCGATCTTGTCCCCGGCGAGTGCGGGCGCGACGGCCCCTGCGAGCACGCACGCGATCACGAGCTGCCGGCTCACTTGCTCTTCCGTCCCTTGGGTCGCATCAAGTCATCATCATCTGCCGTTGGCTTCTTGATCGTCCCCCCCGGGCGTGTGGTCCGCACCGTGCGGATCGGTGGCCGCGTGGGCTCGGCGGGCACCACGAGCGCGAGCGTATTCGTGGCGCCGGCCTCAATGTCCACGTGCTGCAACGTCGGCGGGCGCCCTGCGACGCGAACCTCGATGTCGTGGCCGCCCGGATCGAGGTCGACCTTGACGGACTCCCCGCGCCCGTACTCCTTGCCGTCGACGACGATCACCGCGGTCTTGGCGCCCGTGACGTTCACGAACAGCGTGCCCTGCGTCTCGATCACCGACGCCACGGCCGGCGTGACGGTCTCGTCCTTGGGCGGTGGCGTGGTCACCACCGGTGCCGCGATCGCCGGGGTCGGTGAGGCGACCGCGATCGGCTGGGCCGGCTTCGCATCCCCGCCCGAAACGAGCTTCCAGGTCAGCACGCCGATGCCGAGCGCAGCGACCACGGCACCGCCGACGATCCACGGCGTCTTGCTCCGTCTCCCCGCGAACCCCTTCGGGAGGGTAGCGAGGCGCCGGGTGGGCTCGGTCAGGATCTGCCGCACCACCTCCAGCGATGGGCGATCCGCTGGATCCTTCTCGAGCATGCGCATCACGCACTGCTCGAGGAGCTTGGGCACGCGCGCGAACTGTGACAGCTGCGGTGGCTGATCGGAGAGGTGCTTGACGACGAGATCCATCGCCGTCTCTCCCTGGAACGGCGGGCGACCGGCGAGCATCTCGTACGCGATCACCCCGAGCGAGTAGATGTCCGCGCGATGGTCGACGTCGATGCCGCGCGCCTGCTCGGGGGAGATGTACCGCGGGGTCCCGAGCATGCTGCCGGTCTGCGTCTTCTCCATCTTCATCTGCGCGCGCATCAGCTTCGCGATGCCGAAATCGAGCAGCTTGACCATCTTCGGCCCGCCCTCGACCTGATGGAGGTAGACGTTGTCGGGCTTGAGATCGCGGTGGACGATGTCCTTCGAGTGCGCCGCATCGAGCGCACGCGCCACGCCGTCGAGGATGTCGCATGCATCGGCGACGGTGACCGGACCACGGGCGAGCCGGGCCTTGAGGTCCTCGCCTTTCAGGAACTCCATCACGAAGTAGGCGCGACCGTCGGGCAGCTCGCCCAGCGAGAACACGTCGACGATGTTGGGGTGACCGATCCGGTTGACCGAGTGCGCCTCCTGGACGAACCGATCGATCGAGGCCTGATTCGCACACAGCTCGGGCTTGAGGACCTTGATCGCGACGATCTTGCCGATCAGCGGATGGATCGCGGAGTACACCGTGCCCATCGCGCCTTCACCGATCTGCGCCTGGACCTCGTACTCGCCGACCGGGCTGCCCTCGATGAGATCGAGCATGAAGGCCGGCCGCGTGATCCGGCGCTTGAGCATGGGCCCGGTTCGGCGCAACAACGGCGGTGGCTCCGAGGCGAGCACCTCGTCATCCCCCACCCCGTCATCAGGAGCGTCAGCCACGGACTACCAGCTTACTACGTGTGCACGAACCACACAGGACCAGGGCAATGACCGAGCTATTCAGGAGGTGGCTGTCCAGGCTACAATGTAAGAGATGCGAGCATGGGGGCTCTGCTGGTTGGTGCTCGTGGCCGCGTGCTACGAGGCCCCCTCCGGGCTCGAGCCGTGCGCGATCACCTGCACCGACGAGTGCCCCGGCGATCTCGCGTGCTCGGGCGGGTATTGCGTCGAGCCCGGGCAGGTCTGTCGGCCCTCCTTCACCCAGGTCACCGCCGGGACTGGCTTCGCCTGTGCGATCGATGATCTCGGTGCGCTGTGGTGCTGGGGCGACAACCAGCACCACGTGATCGATGCGGGAGACCAGCTCCAGTATCCGGTCGCCACCCGGATCGCCGGCGGCCCGTGGTCCGCGATCGAGGGCGGCGGGGGCCACGTCTGCGGGATCAGCGAAGGTCGGCTGTATTGCTGGGGCCAGAACGATCACGCGCAGGTCGGCCCCGTGAGCGGCGATGTGGCGAAGCCGTTCGAGATCGTGGTCACCGATGGCCCGACGACCTGGACCGCCGTCTCGCTGTCCACCGCATCGACGTGTGCGATCGGCGGAGGCACGCCGTACTGCTGGGGCGCCGATGCGCACGGCTCGCTCGGCCTCGGTAACGGCATGCAGTATCGCGACGTCGAGGAGCCGACGCCGGTGATGACCGGCCTCACCGACTGGACCGCGATCGATGTGGGCATCAACCACTCGTGCGGGATCTCGACCGCCGCCGGTGTGCTGTGCTGGGGTTACACCGCCTACGGCGAGGTCGGGCCGGCAGCCACGCAAGGCGACGAGCTGGTCCCGATCGTCGCGCTCGCCGGTGCGGCACGCGCGATCGCCGTGTCCGAGGATGCCAGCTGTGCCGCGATGGCTGATGGCAAGCTGTCCTGCTGGGGCAGCAACTACTACGGCGAGCTCGGCGAGAACAACTTGCTGGTGACGACGTCCACAGACACGCCCTCACTTGCCACCAACGTCTCGGGCTGGACGGCGATCCACGGTGATGCGAGCAAGTTCTGCGGCCTCGCGGGAGATGCGGTGTATTGCTGGGGCGCTGAGGACAACGGCGGCCTGGGGAACGGCGTGTGGACCGAGACCAAGCGATGGGCGAAGGTCACCACGGGTGCGAGTCGGCTCTCCATCGGCTGGAACTTCACGACCGACGCGATCACCGGAGGCCGCAGCCCTTCCGTCGAGCTGGCGTGTGCGCTCGTCGGCGGCGATGCGATGTGCTGGGGCGACAACCGGTTCGGACAGCTCGGCACCGGCGCCGCGACGATGGCGGTCACGCCCACCGAGATCGCGGGCGGTCATCTGTTCGGCACCCTCGCCGTCGGTGATTCGCACGCATGCGGGATCGAGAACGAGACGCTGTACTGTTGGGGCTCGACGTTGCTCGGCGCGCCTGCAGCGATGAGCACCGGGGCCGCGTCACCGCGGACGCCGTGCATGGCCGGCCTCGATTGCGACATCGGGACACCGAAGGCGATCACGTTCCTCACGAGCGTCGATGACGTGGCCACCGGCACTGGCCACACCTGCGCGCTCGCGAACGACGTGATCTCCTGCTGGGGCAGCAACAACTCGAGCGAGCTCGGCACGCCTGCCCCCGGACCGATCCGGCGCACGATCGCCCAGCCCGGCGGACGCGCCTGGACCAAGCTCCTGCAGCTTGGCCGCACCGGGCAGTGCGCGACCCCCGGGGGCGGCGAGATCTGGTGCTGGGGCTCGGCGCTGGTCTCGCACGCGACACCCACCCGCGATCTCGCTCTCGACAACGTGAAGCAGATCGCCGTCGGGGAGCGCACGCTCTGCGTCCGCGACGCGATGGACAAGCTCGCGTGTCGGGGCGACGCGACCCTCGGCCAGTTCGGGACGCCGATGACCGGCACGTGCGGCGATACCAACTGCAACGCCACCGAGACCCAGGCGAGCTGCCCGGCGGACTGCGGCAACGGGCTGCTCACGCCGCTCAAGCCGAAGTACACGGCCCTCGCGGTCTCGGCGTATGGCGCATTCGCGTGCGGCGTGCTGCCGGACCTCACCGTCGCCTGCTGGGGTTCGAACCCGCGCGGTCAGACCGGCGCGGTCCAGCCAGCGTCGACGATGCTGCTCGACCCCACGTTCGTGCCGCACGTGCTCCCCGGGCTCGGCGGCTGCACGGCGGTGACGGCCGGGACGTCGCACGCGTGCGCGCTGTGCGATGGAAAGATCTCGTGCTGGGGCGATGGGCAGCACGGCCAGCTCGGATCACTGCCGCTACCGACGACGCCCGTGACGCTCCCCCGGATGATCGATCTCGTGCTCGACGGAGATCCCTGGATCGCGCTCGCATCGGGGACCGACTTCACCTGCGCACGGAGCACCGCGGGCCATGTGTATTGCTGGGGTCTCGATGGGCACGCCGGCCTGGGCAACGGTGGAGCCGCCGCGAACCTTCCCGTCACCGTGGTCGCAACACCACCCCGCTGAACCCAATCGATCGGAGTACACTGGGGCGATGCGCCGAGGGCTCGTGCTCCGGTACGTCTGCGCGGTGGGCCTCGCCCTCGCGGGCGGCTGCTATGAGGGTCCGGAGCCTTCGACCGCGTGCGTGATCCTGTGCACCGACACGTGCCCGGGAGAGCTCTCGTGCAAGAACGGCTACTGCGCGGGCGATGGCGAGGAATGCGCGCCGCAGTTTCGCCAGGTGAGTGCGGGCGGTGGCTATGCCTGCGCGCTGGACGCACGTGATCGGCTGTGGTGCTGGGGCACCAACGCACGTCATCAGATCGATGCGACCGACACCTCCGGGTACCCGCGCGCGACGTTGATCGGCACGACCTCGTGGCAGACCCTCGCGACCGGCGGCGGTCAGACCTGCGGCATTCACGCCGGCGAGCTCAGGTGCTGGGGTGCGAACGATCGCGGTCAGGTCTCGGGTGCAGTGCTCGGTGATGTGGCTGAGCCGTTGACGATCGAGATCCCCGGCACCGCCGCGAGCTGGAGCGCGGTCGCCGCCGGCTACCAGACCACGTGTGGGATCGACGACGGCAAGCTGTACTGCTGGGGCGCCGGCGACAAGGGCGTGCTCGGGAATGGCGGCACCGTCGATGCGCCGCTGCCCTCGGCGGTGGACACGACGATCACCGACTGGACCGCGGTCTCCGTGGGCTATGCGCTCGACGGCGGCAAGCTGCCGCGAAGTCACGCGTGCGCGATCTCCGCTACGACAGGTCTGTGGTGCTGGGGTGGCAACGACACCGGCGAGCTCGGTGACGGCACGACCACCGCGAGCCCGACACCGATCCAGATCGCGCTCCCGTCCGCGCCGACGTCGGTCGCCGCCGCCGGGTACTCGACGTGCGCCACGACCAGCGATGGTCGCCTGCTGTGCTGGGGGCTCAACGGCGCGGCGCAGGTCGGCGATCCGCTGGTGGTCACGAACACCGGTAACGTGGTGACACCGACCGAGGCGACCCTGCTCACCGGCTGGACCAAGGCGGTGGCCGCGGAGCAGATGCTGTGTGGCCTGCGCGCCGACGAGGTGTGGTGCTGGGGCAGCTCGTCGAGCGGCGGGATGGGTAACGGTGTGTGGACCTCGCAGCGAACGTTCTCGCGGGTGACGGTCGGCGCCACCGAGCTGAGCGTGGCTCCCAACACCAACATCGATGACTCCGGCACCGACACCGCGGATCTCGATCTCGCGTGCGCGGTGATCGAGGGCGACGTGAAGTGCTGGGGCACGAACCAGCTCGGCCAGCTCGCGCAGGGCGCGACGACCTTGTCTGCGAAGCCGATCTCTGTTCCCGGCGACCATCACTTCACCGCGCTCGCCGCCGGGTCGTCGCACATGTGCGGCCTCGCCGAGGGCCAGCTCCTGTGCTGGGGCTCCACGGTCGCCGGCCAGGTCTCCGGCGTGGCCTCGGGCAATCAGAACGTGCCGTGTGGCTCGCTGCCGGACCTCGCGTGTGATGTGAGCGTGCCCACGCCGTTGCCGTTCGCCACGGGCGTGCGCGAGCTGAACCTCGGCTTCAACCACACGTGCGCGCTTGGTGACTCGCTGTGGTGCTGGGGGGATAACTCGCTGTACCAGCTCGCCGCCGCGAGCCTCGGCCCTGCGCCCGCGCTGGTACCCGGCCCGTGGACGAAGTTGTTCCCGATCCGAGGCAACGGGAGCTGTGCGACGCAGGCGGGCCAGACGCAGTGCTGGGGCGCGGTGATCAACAACCAGCAGCCCCTGGGCCCGATCGCCGAGCTCGATGCGATGACCGCGATCGCGATCTCGGGTTCCGTGGGCCCAGGCTACACCGCGGGATTCGGCTGTGCCCTCGACGCCACCCAGCAGCTCGCCTGCTTTGGCCCCAACCAGCTCGGCCAGTACGGCAATGGCAACCGCCCCACCACCTGCGGCAACGCGGTCTGCGACGTGGGCGAGGGTTGCGATTCGTGCGCGCAGGATTGCACGGGCTGTGCTGCGACCTGCCCGAACGGGGCGTGCGACGCGGGCGAGACCGCGGCGACCTGCCCGGCCGATTGTGGAGCGGGCCCGCTGACCCGTACGGGGCGTCGATATCGCGCGGTCAGCCTCGGGTACGGGGGCAACACCAGTGGCGGCCCCGCGTGCGGCATCACCGCCCCCGCGGGTACGGTCGAGTGCTGGGGCCGCAACCGCAACGGCGTCGCGGGCGTCCTCGACGCGACCACCGGCCGACCACTCGCGTATGTGTTCAAGGCCACGGCCCTGCCGAACCTCACCGGATGCACGCAGGTCAGCGTCGGAGACACCGTCGCCTGCGCGGTGTGCGGCGGGGAGGTCTCGTGCTGGGGCGATCATCGACGCGGTGCGGTCGGCGCCGGTCCGGTCACCGCATCGCCGATCGTGATCCCACGCAAGGTTGACGTCGCCCTCGAGGAGGACGCGTTCGAGGAGGTCGCCGTCGGTTCGGGCTTCGCCTGTGCGCGGACCACCAAGGGCGCGCTGTACTGCTGGGGCTCGAACATCCATGGCGCGCTCGGAACCGGCGTCACGGGCGCGAACCTCCCCATGTCGATCCGGCGCTGATCGGCCCCCGGAGGGGTCCCCGAGGAGTCCCCGAGGAGTAACCCGCACCGCCGATCCGTCGTATGCATGACCCATGAGCACCTCACGCACCGGCTTCGATCTCACCCCTCTGGCTCCCGAGAGGATCCTCGCGCTCGCCGAGACCTTCACGTCCGAGGAGAAGCACGTGATCCTCCACCAGGGCACCGAGCGCCCGTTCTGCGGCCTGTTCCTCGACAACAAGCAGGCCGGCGTCTACACCTGCCGCCTGTGCGGCCTGCCGCTGTTCGAGTCCGCGGCGAAGTTCGAATCGGGTACCGGCTGGCCGAGCTTCTGGAAGCCGTTCGACACCGAGCACGTCACCGAGATCACCGACGTCAGCCACGGGATGCGGCGCGTCGAGATCCGATGCAAGCGGTGCGACGCGCACCTCGGGCACGTGTTCGATGATGGTCCCGCGCCCACGCACCTGCGGTACTGCCTGAACTCGGTCTCGATGCAGTTCGTCGCGGCCGGTGAGCCGCTGCCCCTCCGCAGCTGATCGCTACAGTGATGGCGGGGTGGTGCTCGCGACGCCACCCTTCGCACCGCGGAACACGTAGCTGCCGAACGCGAAGTCCGGCCGCTTGTCCCCATCGCTGTCGCCGAGGACCGTCAGCGCGGTGCCGGCGACGCTGAAGTTCGTCCGCTTCGGTGCGAGCGCGGCGACGGGCTTGCCGACCAGGCCCTTCGGACCACCGAGGTAGACGTAGGCGGTGCCACCGTTGCACGAGCTCGCCTTCGCATCGAAGTCCGCGCAGCTTGCCACGATCACGAGGTCATCGCGCTTGTCACCATCGAGATCGCCGACGGCGGCGAAGGCGCCGCCGAACTCCGCGCGTACGTGATCACGCGTGAACCGGATCTTGGTCTTGGTGACGAGCCCCTTCGCGCTGCCGCGATAGATCAGCACGTCGTTCGCGACCTGGTTCCCCGTCGGGGAGGCGGGCTCGACGGTGAGCGCGAGGTCGCCGAACCCATCGCCGTCGAAGTCCCCCGAGCCTGCGCTGCCGTAGAATTCGGCGTCCCCACCGAGCGGAATCGAGAACGTCCGCTTCGGATCGCCCGCGTAGTAGATCGTCGCGGCCTGCGGGGTGATCGCGAGGAGGTCCACCTTGCCATCGCGATCGAGATCGCCGATCGGCTGGACGTGGGCCGCCGGGAGATCGATCGACGTGGTGGCGAGGCCGGTCTTGGTCCCGCGATAGAGATGAACCCCCGTGGCGTCGGGGATCGCCACGTCCGCGAGCTTGTCTCCATCGAGATCACCGACGGCGATCACCTCCATGCCGAACTGCGTGTTCTTCGTCTTCGTGGTCAGGGTCTGCACGGGCTTCGCCGCGAGACGCTTGGGCCCACCGAGGAACAGGTACGCGCTCCCGAGCCCGCACTCCGGCAGATCGGTCGCGTACGGCGGGCAGCCCGGGTCTCCGAGCACGACGTCCGCGAAGCCATCTCCATTGACGTCGCCCACCACCTCGATCGCGAAGAACAGCACGGCCTGGGTCGGCGTCGCTCTCGGGGGAGCTGGCGCCGCGCCCGCCACCAGCCCCTGGGCGCTGCCGAAGTAGAGCAGGCGATGATCGAGCGCGGCGTCATCGAAGCCGTCGCCATCGATATCGCGCTGCGGTGAGGCCGCGGCGAGCCCGCACAGGAGGCACGACCCGAGGATCGGGGTGACGAACGAGGGGACGAACGAGGGGACGAACGATCGAACCTGCATGCGCATGGACCTACTTGGGTTCGGAGCGTCGTTCGATCATCAGGATCGAGTCCTGAACCACGATCCGGAGCTTGTTCAACGCGGCGACGCTGCACGCGATCTGATCCCACGGCACGCGCCGCAGCCGGAGCGTCACCTTGCCGTTCACGGTGTCGGCCATCACGAGGTTGACCTTGCCGACGTCGGCGAGCAGCCGGAACACGTCCTTGATGTCCGCGTTCTTGACGTCGAGATCGAGCGCCGCGCCGCGGAACTTCGCTCCCGGCGCGCACAGCTCGCGATCCGCGACGGCGGTCCCTGCCCCGCCGAGGAGGGTCAGCATCACGATCGGCAGCGCCCGCATGCCGTCCAGTGTACCGTGCCGAGCGTGCCGCTGCAGTCGCCGTTTCTGCCGCCTGTTCCACCGATGCTCGCGAAGCTCTCGAGCGATCTCCCCGAGGGCGAGGGCTGGATCTTCGAGCCGAAGTGGGACGGCTTCCGCGCGCTGGTCTGGAAGAGCGGCGACGAGCTGTATCTCCAGAGCCGCGACGAGAAGCCGCTCGGCCGGTACTTCCCCGAGCTCGAGGTCTCGCTGCGCCGCGAGCTCCCGGATCGCTGCGTGCTCGATGGCGAGATCGTGATCGCCACCGGCGGTCACCTCGACTTCGACGCCCTGCTCCTGCGGATCCACCCCGCGGCGTCACGCGTGAAGATGCTCGCCGAGGACAAGCCATCGTCGTTCGTCGCGTGGGATCTGCTCGCGTTCGGCGACGAAGATCTCCGCGGCCAGCCGCAGGCCGAGCGCCGGCGCCGCCTCGAGCTCGCCCTGGCGGCGAGCAAGCCGCCGGTTCACATCACACCGGCGACGCGCGATCGCGCACTGGCCCGCGCCTGGTTCGAGGACTTCGAGGGCGCCGGGCTCGACGGCGTTATGGCCAAGCCCGAGAGCGGCACGTACCAGCCCGGCAAGCGCGCGATGCTGAAGATCAAGCACCAGCGCACCGCGGACTGCGTGGTCGCCGGGTTCCGCTGGTACAAGGGCGGCAAGGGCACGCTGGTCGGCTCGCTCCTGCTCGGCCTCCACGATGCGGAGGGCAAGCTCCACCACGTCGGCGTCGCGTCGTCGTTCAAGCAGACCGAGCGCGCGAACCTGGCCGAGATGCTCCGGCCGCTGACCGGGGGCGCGCGCGAGGTTCATCCGTGGCGTGAATGGGCCGAGTTCCAGGAGGCCGAGACCGCGCAGCGCCTGCCCGGCGCGACGAGCCGGTGGAACCGCGGCAAGGATCTGTCGTGGGAGCCGATCCAGCTCGGCCTCGTCGCCGAGGTGTCCTACGATCACATGCAGGGCACCCGGTTCCGCCACGCGACGCACTTCCAGCGCTGGCGGCCCGACAAGCCGTACACCGACTGCCGCTATGATCAGCTCGAGGAGACCCCGCCGTTCCTGCTCAGCGAGATCTTCGGCGCTTAGGCGTAATAGGCTCGAGCTGACCGGGCTGGAGGATCTCCTTCCCGTCCTCCACCGCAGGGACCGAGGGCGCGGTCCGTGGCACCAGCGCGACGCGACGGACCGTTCCGCCCGTACCGACCTCCACGGTGAAGCGCTGCGCCACCATGCCCTTGGACTTGATCTCCACGGTGTGCGCGCCGGGCGTCACCATCGCATCGGCGCTCGACGCGGCGCCGTCGATCTTGATCTCGGGGTTCGGCCCGCCGCCGACGATCGTCAGGCGGAGGCGCGCCTTCGCGGGCGGCTCCGGGCGCTTCGCGGACGGGACCGGCGTCACCGGTCGCACGACGGCGGCGTTCTTGACCTCCGGCTTGGTCACCGCGGGCCTGGTCACCGCGGGCCTGGTCACCGCGGGCCTGGTCACCGCGGGCTTGGTCACCGCGGGCGTGGTCACCGCGGGCTCGGTCACATCGGGCGGGGCCACGTCGGGTGCCCCGACCTCGACGCGCGACACCGGTGTCGTCTCCGCGGGCGCC
>JAYVRN010000182.1:0-2255 GCA_043776275.1 Myxococcales bacterium
CCCTCGGCGCGATCCACCGCGTTCGCCGCCGTCTTGCCGACGTAGGGCGTGGACCAGAAGATCACCTTGTAGCCGGCCGCCCCGAGATCCGCGAGCAGCTGCGCGGGCTGCGCGAATCGGGTCTCGTCGACGATGTGCGTGTTGTACGCGGTCTGCCACGGGTTATCGATCCACAGCACGGAGCCGGGGATCTTGCGCGTGCGGAGCTCGGTCGCATCGCCGCGGAGCTCAGCGCCGTCGTTCCACGCATTGCGCCACAGCTGCGGTGTGAACGCCCAGCGCGGCGGCACCGCGGGCTTCGCCGTCAGCGCGACATAGGTCCGCACCAGATCGAGCGGCGCCGCGGCCGTGTACAGATAGATCCGATAGGTCCCGCGCACCGGGAGGTTGAACGTGGCGGTGACGCGATCCGCGGAGGTCTTGCCGAGATCGAGCGCGCCGGGCCGATCGTCCGCCACGAACACGCCCGCGCCACGCCGCGGATACAACACCAGCGGCACGGGGACGTGGGTCTCGTTGAGCGACGAGGCCGAGGCCGTGTCGACGCGCAGCGACATCTCGCGCACCGCGCCCGCGACGTTGGCGCGGTCGGCCGCATCGCCGGTGCCGTACAGCGGCTCTGCCGGATCCTTGGGCAGCGAGAGCTGCAGCTGGACGGCGCGCGCGTGCTTGCTCGCATCGATGTCGAGGATCGCGCAGCTCGGGATCGCGCACTCGGAGAGCTGGAGCCGGGTGCCACCGTCGAGCATCAGCCAGTCGCCGTCCTGCCCGGTGGCCCTGGCGATCGCGGTCATCGTGACCGCGTCGTCGCCGCGCGGATCGTAGTAGTGGGTCTCGTCGATCGCGGGCGTGGTGCCGATCGAGAGGAAGTGATCCTGCGCGAGCGCCGGGGTCGAGCCCAGCGTCAGCGTCAGGGTGGAGGTATCGAGCGTGACCGGCCCCGCGGTCAGCGTGGGCGGAGGCGCCGAGAGACCATCATCGCCACAGGCCCCGAACGTCAGGACCGCCACCATCACGAGCTTCGTGCGCACCCCCGGGTTCTACCCCAACAACCGGCGCCCGTGGCGAGCGTTGAATACGCTCAGCCGCGCTTGCGGCCGAAGAACGGCAGGTAGTGACGCAGCCCGCGCGGCTTCTCCGCCTTCTTCGCGTCCTCGATGCTCTGCGGGATCGGCATCGCCTCGATCCGCGGGGTCTCCTCACCGAGGATCTCCGCGATCGGGGTGGCCTCGGAGTGATCCTGCGTGACGCCGATCAGCCCGAGCTGTGCGCGCGCATCGCTGACGCTCTTCGACAGCACGCTGTGAAGATCCTTGCGGAGCTGCACCTTCTTGAGTGTGGTGCCGATCTGCCGCGCCATCTCGCGCGCCGAGGGGAACCGCGTGTCGACGTTCGCGGACAGCGCCCGCGTGATGATCTGCGCGAACGCCTGCGGCACGTCCGGCCGCAGCGGCCGCAGCGGCTGGACCATGCACTCGCGCAGGCGGGTGTAGACCTCGTAGTCGGTCTGACCATCGAACAGCTTGCGGCCGACGAGCGCCTCCCACAGCACCGAGCCGCACGCGAACTGATCCGACGGCGGCACCGGGCGCCCACCAGCGACGATCTCCGGCGCGAGGTAGCTCATCTTCCCCTTCACGATGCCCGGGTCCGTCAGCTCCTGACGACGATCCGGTGCGAGCGCGAGACCAAAATCGATCAGCTTGACCATGCCGCGCGTGGTCAGCAGCACGTTGTGGGGAGACACATCCCGGTGCACCACTGGCATGTTGCGGCCGTCGGGGCCCACGCGCTCGTGCGCCGCCGCCAGCCCGCGGAGGATCCCCACGCCGACCGCGGCCACCAGCTCCCACCGCGTCTGCTCGCCCTTGCTGACGTGCCACTTGACCCAGCTGCCGAGATCGATGCCGTCGATCCACTCGAGGATCATGTAGTAGTTGCCGCGATCGTGGACGAAGTCGTGCACCTCGGCGACGTTCGGTGACTGGAGCGAGCTGCCGACCCGCGCCTCTTCGACGAACATCGCCACGTACTGCGGCTGGGCGGCGAGGTTCTGGTGCATCTGCTTCACGGCGACATCGCGCACGAAGCCCGAATCACCACGCACCCGGCCCCGCCAGACGTCCGCCATGCCACCACGGCCGGCCACATCGATGAGCTCGTAGCGCCCACCGACGATCATTCCGGGACGTGGCTCCTCCGCCATGGACGGATGATCATCGCACACAACGTTTGTATAGTGAGCGGGTGATCCC
>JAYVRN010000183.1:0-7306 GCA_043776275.1 Myxococcales bacterium
GCGGCGGTTCGCCTCGGCGCGGCCAAGTAACGTCGGCATGTGGTCCTTCTTGATGCCGAGGGCCTTGGTGTACGCGTCCACCGCGGCCTCGTCCTCGCCATCCCGGAACGCGATCACGCCGAGGTTGTGCCACGCCTCCCACAGCTTGCTATCGATCTCGAGTGCAGCCTTGAGGCGGGCCTTCGCCGTCTCGCCGGCCTCGGGCCCACCGAGCCGCAGCGCGCGCATCGCGGCCTCGAACTCGCGCAGGGCCTTGGGGTTCACGGGATCGAGCTTGACGACCTTGGTGCCCTTGGGGCCGATCCGGCCGGCCGACGAGCCGCCGCACGCGGCGAGCATCGCGCCGAGCAGCAGGGCCTTGATCGTGAAGTTGATCGCGCGGTTCATCGGGCGACCTCCTGCACGAGCTCGGGGGCCGGGGGCCGATCGCCGATCCGCTCCTTGGACCGCGACTCGCGCTCCGGCGGGAACTTGTCGCCAGCCAATCGGCCCAGGGCCTCGCGGATCTTCGCGGTGTACTCGTCGTAGACCTGCATCTGGATCGCCTTCTGATAGCCGGCCGTGAACAGCTCCACGGCCTTGCCCTGGATGTCGACGACGTAGGCGTCGAGCGCGTCGCGGTACGCCTGCGCCTGCTCGGGTGTCAGGCCCTTGGGCGTCGACGCGTTGACCAGCGACTCGGCGAACCCGTCGTAGACCTGGCCCACGCGGTAGAGCGCGGCGGTTGCCCACTTGAGGTCCTGATAGTCGACGACGGACAGGTACGTCTTCTCGGCGTCGCTCAACAGCTTCGACTTCTGCTTGAGCGCCTTCTCGAGCTGGGCCGGTTTGACGTCCAGCGTCACCTTTTCGTACTCGCGGAAGATCAGCTCGCCTTCGTAGTAGCGGGCCTCGGCGGCCCACGGCGTGCCGGCCTTCTTGTCGGCGCCGTTGGCCGCCTTGTACAGGCGCTGCGCCGTCACGAAGTCATCCTTCGCGCGCTTCATCTGGCCGAGCTTGAACGACATCCGTCCTGCGCGCGTGAACGCCTCGATGATCCGCTTCCCGGTGGAGCGATAGATCTTCGTGTAGTCCGCGTACGCCTGGTACGCCGGGCCCTCGTCGCCGCCTTGCTCGTAGACGACGCCGATGTTGAACGCCACGTCCGGCGCGTCTTTGCGCTCGCGGAACTTCTTCGCGTACTCCTGGTAGTGCGCGATCGCTTCCTTGTTCTGTCCGAGCGCCTGGCGGAGCAGCCCCGCGTTGTACAGCGCATCGGCGGACTTCGAGCCGGTGCGGAAGTTGGTCCACACGTACTCGTAGGCCTTGGCTGCCTTGTCGTAGAAGATGACTTTCTCGTAGACGACACCTGCGGTGAAGGCTGCCTTCTCGCCGATGTCGGGCTGCTTGGGACCGTATTGGGCCGCGATGTCGAGATAGATGTCCGCGGCCTTCTCGGGCTGCTTGGCCTTCTCGTACATGACGCCCGCGTTCATCAGCGCCTGCGACGCGACCTTGGTGTCGCCGGTCTCCTTGGGCACGCGCAGGTAGAACGTGGCTGCCTGCTCGTACTTGCCGGCCTCGGCGTATTTGTCGCCGCTCTTCTGGATCGATTGGACGATCAGGCCGTCGAGCCGCTCCTGCTGCTCCTTGCTCGAGAACGACTTGGCCTTCTTGAGCTTGCGGGCCCAGTCCTCAATGTTCTCGTAGTCCTGCGCCTTGTTGAGCGCGGACAGGATGCGATCACCGGCGGGACCCGAGTTCGGATCGTTGGGGTACTTCGTGACGATCACGCCGAACCGTTTGATCGCCTCGTCGTACTCGCCGTAGTCGTAGAACATCTGGCCGTTCTTGAAGATCACACCGACCAGCGTGGGATCCGCGGGGAACAGCGTGGCGTAGAGATCGATCGCCTCGCCGAACTTCTTGTCGACGGGGTAGAGCTTCGCGCGGCCGACCGTGTCCTTGGGGCGCGCCTTCTCGTACGCGTTCATCGCGTTCAGCAGCGCGTCCTTGTGGAGCTTGCCGACCGGTGCGCTCTTGCCGACCGCGAGATACTCGTCGCCGGCCTCCTCGGTCTTGCCGAGCTTGAAGAACAGGATGTCCGCGCGGTAGTAGCGGATCTCGGTCGCCTTCTCGGTGGCGCCCTTGCCGGTGCCGAACGCGGCCAGGTACTGCTCGTACGCGGCGGCGGCGCGCCCGTAGAGGTTGAGATCCGCCTTCTTGTCGGACTTGTCCCGGCGCTGCGCTTCGCCGTGGATGTTCATCGCCGTGGTCCGCGTCAGCTCCTCGGTGGTCTCGAGAGAGCGGGCGAGGGCCTCCTTGTTCTTCTGCGCCTTCGCCCACGCCGTGTTCGGGCCGAAGTTCTCGAGCAGGACCTTGATCTCGTCCTGCGCCTTGTCGACATCGAGTGCGCTGTTCCAGTTCGCGATGATCGAGCGCTGGTACTCGGCGGACTTCAGCGCCTCGGGATCCATCTTGATGAGGAACCGATACGCGTCGCTCGAGCGCTCCCACTCCGCCTGGCCGCCGTAGCTCTCGGCGACCTTGACCATGACGTCGCGCGAGTACTGCTCGCCATCGATCGAGACCAGGAAGTCGAACACCTCCTTGGGCGAGATCGATCGATCTTCGGTGAACACGACCACGAGGTACTCGAGGGCCTCCTCGCGCAGTGAGGCGCTGCGCCGCTTCTGCGCCTCGGTGCCTTCGCGCTCCTGCTTGACCGCCTTGTCGAGCACCTTCTTGAAGTCGCGGGCCGCGGCGTTGGTGTCGCCGAGCTTCCACTCGCACCACGCCACCTTGAACAGCGCGAGGTCCGAGGTCGCGGCGTTGTCGCCGACGTGGATGTACGCGTCCTTGGCCCGCACCCAGTCGCCGCCCGCGAAGTAGTGCTCGCCGACCATCATCCACGCGTCACCGTAGAGCGCGGACTTCGGGAACTTCTCGATCACCTCCTGGAACCGCCCCATCGCCTCGTCCTCGCGGTTGTCTTCCTTGGCCGCGAAGCCGATGAGGTAGGTCACGAGGTCCATGCGCCGGAACTCGGGATAGTGATCGTGGAGGTCGCGGTACAGGGCCTCCGCCTCCTTCAGATCGATCCTCGGCTCCTTGGGCTGAACGCACTCGTCCTTCTTCTGGTTGCACTTCTCGAGCGAGCGCGAGAACTCGTCCATGCGGATCAGGAACAGGCGCCGCGACTCCTCCCACAGCAGCTCGGCGAGCTTGAACGTGCCCTCGGCGCGCGCCTCGCCGGAAGGCTTGCTGTCGAGGAAGCCGCGCAGGAGGCCGATCGCCTCGAGTCGCTTGTCGTCCCGGCGCTTCTCGGTCGAAGCGAGCAGCGCCTTCAGGTCCTGATTCAGGATCGGGGCCTCGGGCGAGACCGGCCGCTTGCGGATGTAGAGCTCCGAGGTCGGGCCGCGCGACGTCGTCGGGACATCACGCGCAGGTGCCTGGGCCCCGGCGATCGAAGGGATCAGGAGCAACGCACCGAGCAGGAGCTTCTTCATCGCCACCCCGTGTATTCGTCGGCCCAGAACTCGCCCTGCCAGGGCCAGTACTCCTCGTCGTCGCCGATCATGCTCGCGTTCCACAGCTTGCCGATCAGCTCCTCGGGGAACCGGCCCGCGGCCAGATCCTGAACCTCGATGTCGAGCTTCCGCTTCTGGCCGATGACCGCGTCGACCTTGCCGAGCTTGGCCTTGTCGAGCACGCGGCGTGTGTCGTTGTACAGCTTCTCGATCTGGCCCTGCGCGAGCTTGTCGCCGGCCTCTTCGAGCTTGGTGAGCAGGGCGTGCGAGCTGCGATCGAGGCGGCGCGCCTCTGCGAGGTCCCCCTGGATCAGCGGGCGGATCCCGGGCGAGGTCTCGGCGCTGACCGCAGCGGCAGCCTTGTCGGCGGCGGCGATCGCGGACGCCAGCGCCTTGGCGTTCTTCTCGGACAGGCCATCGAGCCGCTTGGCTTCGTCGGCCGCGACATCGGCCGGCAGCGTGCCCTCGCGACGGCCGCGGGCGAGGTCGCTCTTGGATTCGATGATCTTCGTGCCGAGCCGCCGCAGATCCTCGACCAGGGCGTTGGCATCGGCGAGCTGCTCCTGCTCGAGCGTCTTCGTGGTGCTGATCGCGGCGACCTTCTTCTCGTTCAGCTGGTTGCCGAGGTTCTGCCACTGGCGCACCGCGATCGGCGCTGCGTTCGACAGCTCACGCATGCCGGTGAGGGCATCGTTCAGGCGGATGAACTTGGGATCGAGGCGGAGCAGGGCGAGCACGTCATCGGCCGCGCCCTTGGAGGCGACCGTGCCGACCTTCTTGCCATCGACCTCGCCGGTCTTCCGGACCTCTTTGTAGCGAGTCACCGCCGTGGCGAACAGCTGCTTGCGGAGCTCCGGATCGGAGCGCGCCTTGTCGATCTGGTCGACCACGGGCTGCAGCTTGGCGACCAGGTTGTCGTACCACTGCTGCGAATCGGTGAACTTGCAGTCCGCGAGCTCGACGTAGCCGGCGAGCAGGCTCGCCTCGGGCCAGAGCGGGGAGGTGGGGAACTCCTTCAGGAACTCCTTGACGAGATCGCGCGCCGTGGCCAGCTCGCGCTTCTGGTACATCGACCACGACGCTTCGAACAGCGCGTCCGAGAGGTAGACGCTGTCGTCGGGGATCTGGAAGTAGTGGTAGTACGCGTCGTCGTACTCGCCGTTTTCGTGCGCGAGGCGGCCGAGGCCGAGGCGCGCGAGATCCTTGATCGTGAAGTAGCGATCGTCGACGACGAACGTGAACTTGTCGGCGTCCGGCGTGGCGGCGATCTCGCACATCGCCTCGGCCGAACCCTGGTACTCGCCGCGACGCGCCTTGATCACGCCGCGCAGATAGATCGCCGACGAGTACAGACGGCTCTTCTTCGAGATCATCACGAGCTCGCCCTCGGCGTCGGCGAGCTTGCCGGCGTCATAGGCGGCGCGGCCGCGCAGGTACCCGCGCTCGCCGCTGATCGAGGCGGGCAGGGGATCGCTGGACTTGATCGCCTCGAGCCGTGCGAGGACGCCGGCGTGATCCCGGGTCTCGAGCGCGATGTCGACGGCGCGCCGGTGAGCGGGGCCGTAGTACGTGGCGGCGGGCCCGCGCTTCAGGATCTGCTCGATCGCATCGAGTGCCGCGCCATAGCTGCCGGCGCGCGCGAGCGAGACGGCGAGATCGTACTCGGCGTTCTGGAACTCGACGAAGTCCGCGAATGCGGTGTACCGCGGCGACTTCACGATCGAGTACAGCGCCACCGCGGAGTTGACGAAGTTGCCGCCGCGGAGCAGCTCCTCGGCGACCCCGAGCTCCTTGCGCAGCGTCTCGAGGTTGCCGCTCTCGACGTCGATCAGCTTGGTGGCTTCGAGCTCGGTGAAGTACTTCGCGATCGGATCGTCCGCCGTCGCCTTCGGGGCGGGCTCGGCAGCGGGCTCGGGTTGTGCCGCCGCGACCGACGAGACCAGGAGGAGCAGGGCGGCGGCGAGCCTCACTTCTTGCCCTTCGCCGGAGCTGCGGCGGGAGCGGCGGCCGCCGGAGCATCATCGCGCTTGGTGGTCTTGATGCTGACGTCGATCCCGAGGCCGTAGCTGCCCTTCTCCTTGCGCTTCCACTCGTAGGCGATGTCGCCGGAGTCCTTGGCCTTGGCGAGGACGATGAGGTCCTTGCCCGCGACGGCCTTGACCACGATCTGGCTCTCGGTCGCCGACGTGAACGAATCGTCGTCCTTGCCGGTGGCCTCGACCCGGAACGTGATCAGGTGGCGACCGGGGGCGACGTAGCCATCGAACCGGATGTTGTCGTCACCGGCGATCGCGCCCGACGCGTCCTCGTAGACGTTCGCGCCATCGAGCCGGATCGAGGACTTCGCCGGGTTGTAGTAGCGCGCAGTGGTGTACGTCAGCTTGACCTGGATGCGCGTCGAGTAGAGCTGGCTGGCGACGGTGTTCGCCCGCGCGCGGGACTTGAACAGCTCGTCGCGCAGGCTCAGGTACTCCTGGCGGAGCGTATCGACATCGGCATCCGTCGCCGGGGGCACGTCCGTCGGCTCCGCGGCCGCGCCGCTACCGCCACCTCCACCGGCTCCACTGCCGGTCCCCGCTCCGCCACCACCGCTCGGCGTGGCGGGCGGCGTGGCCGGCGTCGGGGATGGCGCGATGGCCTTCGGTGGCTCCACTGGAGCATCGGGTGGCGGCGTGGGCTCGACCGGTGGATCGACCTTGGCCGGCTTGGCGGGGGGCTTCTTCGGAGGCTTCTTGCCACGCTTGGGCGCGGCGGTCGCGAGCGCCGGGATCAGCGCGAGCAGCACGCCAACGCGAACGAGCCGGAAAGTGTAACGACCGTTCATCGAGATTCTCCCCAGCGGACGCGATCAATTGCGGAAAGGCAGGAACACCGAAAGGCTAGCTGTGACCGCGCTGTCGTTCACGAGGAACCTCTCGTCGAGGAGCTCCTGGCGAAACGTCCGGTTCCTTGCATCGACCCGGAACGCGACGGCCTGACCCATGAACAGTCTAATCCCGAACCCGAGGACACCCGAGGCTCCTCGACTGGTCTTGGAGTCGATCACGCCGACGCCGATGTCGGCGTGGAGGTCGAAGTGGACGATGGTGCCGCCGAGTCGGAGCTTGCCGTACACCGGGCTCCAGTTGAGCAAGGACTCGGCGAAGATCATCCGCGCATAGGTATCGGTCAGCACGACGCCGCGCTTGTCTTCGAGGGCGCGGATGATGTCGGCGTTCGCGTGGGTCCACCAGCCCGCGAACTCGACGGCCGTCTCGTCGGTCATGTGATACGTGTACGACCCGCCGGCGAGGTACGTGCCGCTCAGTAGATCACTCGCGTAGTAGCCAGCACCGGCGGTGATCTCGTGGCGGTGCTGCTTCACGAACAGCCGGTCCACCGCGCCACGCCGCTTGCGCTTCACGGCGAGGCGATCCGCGATCTCCTGATCGATGCACATCGACGTCGAGCCGGGGGCGGGCTCGTCGCTGCTGGCCGTGTGCTTGGTCTTCGCCTTGGCCTCGGCATCTGCCTTGTCCGCGGCCTTGTCGATCGGGCGGTCGCCGTCGGCGTGGGCGCGCCCGGATCCCGCTCCTGCGAGCGCCACGAGGACGAGGATGGAGGAGAGCTGCGTCTTCATCACAGCCCTGTCGGGATCCACAGCGCGAGGCCGATGGTGGAGACCAGGTTGTTGGTGTAGCGGGTCTCGCCCGAGATCTCCTCGACCGCCATCAGGTCCCGGGTGTCGAACCGCACCGTCAAGAACCGGGTGACGAACAGATCGAGCGCCATCCCGGCGTCGAACGACAGGCCCTGGA
>JAYVRN010000184.1:0-2244 GCA_043776275.1 Myxococcales bacterium
CGGCGGGATCGACGAGCGCCACCTCGCGGACTACGTCGTCAGCGCGCCGCGCTGCGAGATCCTCACACACCGTGGCGAGCCGATCCTCGTGTTCTGGTACGAGCACACGGCCGGCCCGGCTGTCCGCGCCGTCTGGTCCGTGGACACCGACGGCGATCACGTGGTCCGCGCCCGGAACTACTTCTTCACCCCCGACGTGATCGCCGAGGTGTGCCGGGAGCTGGCGCTGCCGTTCCGGACGAACGGCTACCGGTATTGGTGACCGGGCCGGGTGGCGGTACGGGCCTTGCTGAGACGTTCGACATGCGGCTCGCTCACGTCCGGTCTCGCACGTCTCGCGGCAGGGATCGCGTGCGCCGCAATCTTGCGTGCTCTGGCAGGCGGGACCCGCCGCGCGCGGCGAGCCGTCACCACTCTTCGACGGCGGCCGTCAGGCAACCAGCGTCGACAACTACCCTGGCACATGGGGGGACGGCGCCGCCGGGTGGGGACGCGCGGATCTCGGCGGGGCGAGGGAGTACATGCGTGGCTGAGGATCCAGCCCGGGCGATGCTACGCCTGAAGCGTCAGGAGGACGCCGGCCTTCTCGGGCATCGCGAACGACACGCGGCTGTAGTCCTCGGCGAACGCGTCCGGGTGAAGGTGGGCGTAGACCTGCTGCGTGATCGCGACGCTTGAGTGGCCGAGAATCTTCGACAACTTGAAGATGTCGCCGCCGGACGCGAGGAACAGGCCGGCGAAGGTGTGCCGCAGGTCGTGGAGGCGGAACTTCTTGGGTAGCTTGGCGCGGAGCACGGCGGCCTTGAACGGACGGAACACGCTCGTCTTGTTGCGCGGTAGCTGCTCGTCGAACTTGTCGCGCTTCGCGCCGGGCCAGAGCAGGGTGTTCTCGCCCTTCGCGAGCTTCATCTCGCGGAGGACGGTGAGCACCGAGTCGAAGATCGGCACGTGGCGGAGACGGCCCGACTTTGGGGCTCCACGGCGTCCGCGATGCACGTGGATCACGCGGTGCTGCAGATCGACGTCGACCCACATCAGGTGCAGCGCTTCATCGAGGCGCATGCCGGTGCCGACCAGCACGGCTACGAGCGTCCGGATGTTGTCGTTGCACTCGTGCAGGAGCTTCTGAACTTCGCCGGCGGACTGGAGCCATACGAACGGGCGCTCGGCGACCTCGAGGTCGCGGATGAACTTCAGCGGGTTCTCGGAGCACCAGCCCTGCTCGATGAAGTAGCTGTAGGCCGCGGACAGCGACGCGAACAGCGTGTTGATCGTCGCGTTGCCGATCGGCTCCTCCCGCTCCTTCAGCGACGTGCGCAGGTCGATCAGCTTGGCCTTCGTGATCTTCACGAGCGGCGTGCTGTCGAAGGTCGGGCGCACATAGAGGCGCATCCGGCTCTCGTACTCGTCGTGCGAGCGCTGGTCCTTGATCGCCCGGAGCCACAAGTCGAGCGCATCGCCGAGGGTGCGCTTGTGGTCCACGGCGGCAGGGAGCTCGCCGGTCTTGATCCCGCGCTGCGTGACCCGGTGCTGCTGTGCCGCGAACTCGGCGTCGCGCCGCGATGAGAACGATCCGACGTAGACCTTGATGCTCTTCTCGCGGACCCGAGCGCGCTCGTAAACCTGGAACGACTTCGTCCCGTCCTCCGCCACGCGCACCTTGATCATGACACCGAGCCTACAACAGGCCTCCGACAAGTCGGGGTAGAACCGGGGTAGAACGGCGATTTTGGAGATCGCTCACGCACCGGACGAAGGTGACTTGGGCGGCCACGGAATGAACTTGCTCACGCGCTTCTGGTAGTCGCGATACGCGTCGCCGCGCGAACGGATCGACTGCATCTCCGTCGGTGGAATGCCCGTAACTCCGAAGATCGACGCGAGGATGATCGCCTGCGGAGCGATCGCGATCAATCCCCACGGCGCGAACGCCAACCCATACGCCGCGTACCCCAACCACACGCACCACTCGAAGAAATAGTTCGGGTGCCTTGAATACCCCCACAGCCCGACATCGCAGACCTTGCCCTTGTTCGCCGCCACCCGCTTGAACCGCGCGAGCTGCAGGTCCGCGACGGACTCGCCGAGGATGCCGACGATCGAGATCGCGGCCCCCGCGGCGCGGAGCGGGGCAGAGCCCTCCCAGGGCTCGGCGATGAACGGGATCACGAACGCCGACGACAGGATCGCGGCGAGGGCGGCCTGCGCCTGGAAGAACACGAAGAAGCTGCGGTCGGCGTGCGG
>JAYVRN010000185.1:0-7278 GCA_043776275.1 Myxococcales bacterium
GCGTACGACAGCTGGATCCGCGGCTATGCGGGCGACATCGTGGTGCCCGTCCTCGCGGGGATGGGGATCCTCACCACGATCGCGATGCTGCTGCCGTTCCTCGGAGTCGGCCCGCTGATCGGCACGGTCGGCGTGTTCGCCGGGTTCGGCACGCTCGCGGGCATGTTCCGGCTGCGGCGTCGCAAGCGGCGGCAGCAGTTCCTCGTCGGAGTGCTGCCGCGTGCGTACCTGCCGAGCAAGACGTAGAAGCCCGCAGCGCTCGCAACGAAGCTCTCAGTGCTTGCTGGTCGGCGTCATCAACGTCTGCGAGATCGCGACCTCGGAGGTCGCGTGCTCCGGGCGCTGATCGGTGCGCACCGGCATGATCACCTGGACCTCGCTCGGTGAGACCTGCGGTGCGGGCTTCGCGGGCTTGTACGCCGCCCACCACGCGAGCACCTTGGCCTCGGTCCACGCGTGCTCGGGCGGGATCACGATCGCCCGGAGCATCGCCGCGAGCTGGCGCGCATCGGCGGGGCGCTTGTCAGCCTCCTTCGCGAGGCAGGCCTCGATCACGGCCTGGAGGGCAGGTGGGCACCAGCCACGCATCTTCGCGTCGAGCGCGGGGAGCTGCTCGTAGATGTGCTTGTGGAGGATCTTCGCGTCCGCGCCCTCGCGGGGGAACACTTCCTTCCCCGTGAGCAACCACCACGCCACGCACCCGAGGGCGTAAAGATCTGCGCGCCCGTCGAGCGGCATCCCGAGGATCTGTTCGGGGGCCATGAACCCGGGCGTCCCGAGCATCGCGCCGAGCTGCGTGAGCTTCGGCGTCTCGGGGATGTCCTTGGGAGGCACGTACTCTCGCGTCGCCGCCTGCGGCGTATCGTTCGCCGTCTGGACGATGCCGAAATCGAGGAGCTTGATGATGTCGAGCTCGTCGGCGGCGCGGCACAGGAACAGGTTCGGTGGCTTGATATCGCGGTGGAGCAAGCCGCCCTCGTGCGCCTCGGCGAGCGAGGAGCACGCCTGCATCATGAGGGCGATCACCCGCGCGGCGGGCTGTGCGCCCTCGCGCACCACGAGTGATTCGAGATCGAGCCCGTCGAGCAGCTCCATCACGTAGTAGAAGACGCCCTCGTCGGTGACCCCATAGTCATAGAGATCGATCGTGTGGCGAGAGCGCATCGAGGCGAGCACCTGTGCTTCACGCCGGAACCGCTCCCGGATCTCCGGTGCCCCGACAGGATCCGCGAGCGCCTCGGACCGGATCAGCTTGATCGCCGCCGAGCGCGCGAGCAGCCGGTGCTCCGCGCGCCAGACCTCTCCCATCCCGCCCGCGCCGAGCCGCGCCACCAGGCGATACGCCCCGAGCTCGCGGGCTCGCGCCTCGGCCGAGCGAGCCTGCGCGCGTGACGCGGCGACCTGGCGGCGCATGCGCACGAGGTTCCACGCGAGGATCAGCGCGATGCCGACGGCGAACGCCATCGCGCCACCGCTCGCGATCATGCTCGAGCGCTCGAGCGCATGGGTCGGGCCGAGGAGCGTGCGGGCCGGGACGACGGTCGCGACATACCAATCGAGAGGGACGGTGACCCCGGCGCGCGTGCCTCCGATCGGAGCGATCGAGGCGAGGTACGCGCCGTCGCTGGTCTCGAGATCGATGATCGCGAGCGCCGCTCCGAGCGCGGGCTTCGCGAGCTCGCGGAACAGCGCGTCGAGCGAAGGGTCGTTCAGGTCCGAGTAGCGCAGCAGCTTGTCGTTCGCGGGGAGCGCGAGCTTGTCGGCGGCCGGATAGGCCAGGATGATCCCGTCGCGCGTCGTGACCAGGGTCCGCGCTTCGTCGAGAGCCGGTCGCGCGACGAACGTCGACAGCGTGCCGACGTCGAAGTCCACCGTCAGCACCGCGATCAGCTGATGGGCGCTGTCGTAGACCGGCTCGGTGCAGGTGATGCCGGTCTCGTGGCTGCGGAAGAACGTGTACGGCTCGGTCCACGCGCGGGCGCGGGTGCGCTCCGCGAGCTGATAGAACCCGCGGCGCCTCGGGTCGTAGTCGGTGACCTCCTCGCGGAGCTTCTCGAGGGAGCCGCCCTTCACGGTGAACCGCACGACCTCGGTGCCACGCGTCCCGATCCGGCTCTCCTGGACCTCAACCCGGCGGCCTTCGCCGAGGTAGGCGCCGCGGAACGTCCCGTCGGAGAAGCTGATGCTCGCGTAGGACACGCCGGGGCGTCCGACGATCAGGTCGTGCACGCGCACCAGCACGTCGTCGAGGGGGCGCGCGGAATCTGCGAGCACGCGGAGGCGCTCGAGGATCGGGCTCGCCTGATCGAGGGCGAACGCCACATCGCCCTGGATCGCGCTCGCCTGCTCGGTGAGCTGCTTCTCCGCCATCGTCCGGGATGACGAGCGCGTGGCTTCTCGTCCGAGAAGCATGACCCCGACTCCGACGGCGACCACCAGGAGCGGGATCGTGATCAGTACGCCGGTGGGAGAGGCGAGGGCGCGCCCGAGCTTGACGGCGGGACGCCCGGGGAGCGAGCCCGCGCGGGTCTCAGTCACGAGTTTCGTAGACCAAGCGCGCAGGCAGCTCGAAGCCGGTCAGGAAGCCGCCCTTCCCGCACGCGGTGTCGAGCCCGACGCAGGCGGGACCAGCCCACATGTCCGTCGGATCGTCGGGCGTGTGCGTCGAGAGCTCGTTCGGGAGCGTCCGGGTCGTCGTGTGACCGAACACCACGAGCTTGCCGCGATAGTTCTCGAAGAAGTCGCGATCCCGGAGCCACAGCAGCGCGCGCGGCGGCACCACCTCCGAAGGGTGCGGGAAGAAGTCGTCGTGCATGCGCTTGATCCCTGCGTGCACGTAGATCGCGTGCTCGTCCTCGTACCAGTGCGGCAGCGTCTTGAACCACTCGATGACATCGGCCGGGAGGAAGGACCCGGTGAGCATCGCCTCGAGCTCGGCGGCCTCCGGCATGTCGTCCTCGCCCGGCACCGGGAGGCCCGCGAACGATCGGTAGCACTCGTAACAACCGTTGCCGCGCGGCAGCAGGAACTCGGGCCAGCCGTTCGCCGCGACCTGCAGCCAGGCATCCTCGTGGTTGCCGCGGAGAGCGATGACCTTGGCGGGCCCAGCGGTCATCAGCTGCCGGACCCGGGCCACCACGCCGGCGGAATCGGGACCCCGGTCGATGTAGTCGCCAAGGAACACGATCGTGTCCTCGGCATCGAGGTCCGGGAGACGGGTGAACAGCTTGTCCAAGGCCGCGAGATCGCCATGGATGTCGCCGATCGCGTAGGTCCGACCTGCCACCTGGGCATCGTAGTGTAGGAATCGCCCACGATCACGGTGTCGGGTGTCGGTTCTCGCCACGAACCCGGCCGAACCCGATCGTGCAGTTTCCCCTCGTTACGCTGGCACGGACCGTGGAATCATGTTGGCCATGTCCCCCCGGCTGGTCCTCGCGCTCGCTCTCGCCCCGGTGTTCGTCGCTGCCTCCGCCCGCGCGCAAGCGCCCGGCGATGGTGATGGTGGTGGTGGTGGTGACTACTACGGACCCTCCGCGACGCCGCCCCAGCAGAACCTCGTGGCCCCGGTCGCCGTGGCACCGATGTTCGTACCGCGCTGGTCGATCGCCGCGTCCGTCGGATCGCTCAGCCTCGCCAATGATGCCACCCCGGATGCGCCGACCACCGATTTCGCGATCGGCCAGCTCGCCGTGCGCTATCGCGGCTGGAATCACCTCGAGCTCGAGCTCTCACTCGCGGGCGGCAACCAGCAGCTCCCCGACAACCAGGGTGAGGGCGAGCTGAAGATCGCGCACGTCACGTTCGCCGCGCGCTACCGGTTCAACGCGCTCCAGCACTTCAACTGGTGGCTGATGGTCGGTATTGGCGGCACCACCGTGGCGCCCAAGAATGCGAGCGACGCGGACGTGAAGATGGCGCAGCGTGGCCACGGCCTGCTCGGCATCGGCGCCGAGTACCGCTGGACGAAGTTCGCGCTCCAGGCCGAGGCCAAGGGCATCGCGATCGGTGCGACCGAGGACGAGCAGACCCTCGCGGATCAGACCGGGATGGACACTCCGAGCATCTCGGCGGGTTCGTTCACGCTCGGCGCCGCGTATTACTTCTGAGTCGCGCCCAGCTCACGGCTGAGTCGCGCCCGACTCACGGCTGAGTCGCGCCCGACTCACGGCTGAGTCACGGCGCGTCGACGGTCGCCTGCACGGCGGCCTCGGCGATCGCACCGAACCGGCTGCGCGACGTCGGGTCGAACGCGGTGGTGTACGGCAGGTGGATGAAGCCCGCGCGGCCTCGCCCGGTCATCGCCCCGATGTCCGCGAACATGACGTTGTTGCAGATGTAGCGGCCCGGATCGGTGCTGGGCTCCGGCGTCTCGCCGATCGCGACCAGGGCTGCCTCGATCGCCTCGAGCGGGAGCAGCGTGTCGCGCGTGGTGGGTGCCGCCACGTTGATCTGCTGCGCGGCGCGGATGATCCCGCGATTGTCGGGGGCGCCGCCGGACAGCTCGCCGGTGTCCTGGAGGTTGTAGGCGGTGTGCTCGAGCGCGATCTCGCCGCCGCCCTGGCCGAAGCTGATCACGTGCTGCGGCTTGCAGCGCTCGATCACCTCGGTGACGACCGATGCGGCGCGATCGTATTCGACGGGGAGGATCAGCTTCATCACGGCCGTGTGGCTCAGCGCCGACGGACGCAGCGAGGTGACGGCGACGGCGGAGACGTTCTCGTGCGAGCTGTCGGCCGGGAACGGCTGGAAGCCGGTGACGAGGACCTTGGTGCCGTTCGGATCACCTTCGAAGTTGCAGGCCGCGGGGCTCTTGCGGATCTGCATGCGCGACGTATCGCCGCTCGAGTGAATGCGCAGGTCGACCACGTCTGCACGGTCTGGCATCAGGGCGCCGACCTTGAACGAGATCAGGCTGCGGAACGCGGTGGTCGTGCGGGTGACGGTCCGTGGATCGGCGGCGTCGAGCCGCGCGCGGAGATCCACGCCATTGGCCTCGAACCTCTCGAGCTTCTTGCCGCGGGGGAGCTCGATGGTGATGACGTCGGAGTCCTTGTACACGCCCGAGCCGGGCGACACGATCACGCCGAGGTCCTTCGGGAACACCTCGACGTACTGCAGGTCGACGACCGCGCCGGCGGTGACCTCGAGCGAGACCTTCGCGACGTGCACCACGTTCTGGATCTTGATCGGCAGATCGACCCAGCGGTCGCGGCCGCGCAGGCGCGATACGGTCAAGGTCTCGGTGCCGAGCACGCGGCCATCGGCGTCCTTCGCGGTCAGCTTGACGATCGTTCCCGACGAGGGGTGCTGGCGAACACGCAGGCGCGCATTGACGGTCAGGCCGCCGACCTCGGCCCCCATCGGGAGCAGCACATCGCAGCTCGAGGTCAGCTCCACCGCGCCATCGGAGCGCACACCTTCGCAGGTGATCCGATCACCTTCGAGGACCTTGGCGTTCAGCGGGTGGCCGGCGTCGTCGAACTTGCCATCGAGGAAGTCGCGGAGCAGGCCCTCGTTCGGATCGACCGCCGGCTCGGTGCCAGGCGCTTCGGCGCAGCCCGTGGCGGCGAGGCCGGCCAGGGCGAGGGCCTGGAGGACAGTGACGACAGTGACGACAGGGCGCAGGAGCACGACAGGGTCCAGAGCAGTGGTCGTGCCAGATCGAAGATCAGGATTCGCTGGTAGTTGCGTGGATCACGAGCGGCTACTCGACTTGCCACGGCAGGGACGCTCGAACCCAGCTGGCTACAGATCGACGGTTCCGCGGCCGAGCTCGATGACGGTCCCGGTCACGAAGATCCCTCCTTCGGCATCCACGTGGAGGCCGAGTCGGGAGGGGCGCCCGACCGCCGCGCCCTGACGGAGGGTCACCGTCATCGGGAGCGGTTGGTGCGTGGCGACCATCCAGCCGCCGAGGTTCGCGCACGCCGAGCCCGTCGCCGGATCCTCGACCACGCCGCCGTTGAGCGTGAAGAAGAACCGCACCAGGTGATCCGCGCCAGACGCGCCCCTGGCCCACACGTACGCCATCGCCTCCTCCCGGGTGGGCGAGATGCCATACCGCGCGAGCAGCTCGAAGCTCGGGGCCGCGGCGCGGACGAGCTCCGGGGTGGCGATCGGGATCACGAGCTGCTCGGAGCCCGTGTTGACCCACAGCGGGGGCTCGCTCACCGCGCCGGCCGGGAGCCCGAGCATGTGTGCGAGCTCGTCGCGCGTGGCGAGGACCTCGCGGGTCTGGGGTGGGCGTGCCGTCTTCAGCGTCCAGGTTGCGCCGTCGGTGGTGACGCGGACCAAGCCGGCGGTCATCTGCAGCGTCAGCGCTGTGCGGCCGTTCGCGATCACCGAGGTGGTGCCGAGGGTGGGATGACCGGCGAACGGCATCTCGAAGCCGGGCGTGAAGATCCTGACGTGGGCATCGGCGCCCTCCTGCGTGGGAGGCAACACGAACGTGGTCTCGGACAGGTTGAACTGGCGTGCGAGCGCCTGCATCTGCGCGGACGACATCCCGCGTGCGTCCTCGAACACGCACAGCGGGTTTCCAGACAGCCGATCACCGTCGACGGTGAACACGTTGACGATGCGGAACGCGTGGGCCATGCGTCGATGTACGCCTGCCACCGACCGCGGGCAAGACACAGACCTGGGCGCCTCGTAGCAGCACACCGACGACTACCTCAACAAACCGCCAACAAGGACGATGTCCCTTCGTACATGCCCCGCGCCCTCGTCCTGGTCCTCCTCGTTGCGGCCTGTCATCCCCGGCTCTCGGGCGGCTATGACACCTCGGCGCACGTCCGCGGACCTCTCGCCAATCTCCAGAGCATCCCGCGCGTCGCGGCGTTGACCGGGATCGAGGGCACCACACCGGCAGCCGAAGGCCGCACCGTCAATGCGGGCCTGTCGTTCGGTGATCGCGTGTTCCAGCTCGGGATCGGGCTGCGCGCGAACAACATCGCGAAGTCTACGCTCGATGTCACCAACGGCCCGCAGTACGTCTCGGCCGCGGCTTCGTTGGACTTCCGCTACACCTGGGTCCGGATCAAGAACTTCTCCACCAACGTCGTGCTCGCGCCGACGCGCACGCTGCTCGTCGATAGTGCGAACCCGAGCTACACGTGGGGCAGCGGCATTCGCTACGGCGCCGGTGTGGTGTTCGCGTTGAGTGCGTTCGGCGTCTATGCCGATGCGTATCAGGAGAAGATCGTGTTCGGCGAGGGACCGGCGTACGGCAACAGCACGCGGACCGGGCTCTCCGTCGGCCTCGCGTTCCAGCCG
>JAYVRN010000186.1:0-7264 GCA_043776275.1 Myxococcales bacterium
CCGATCGGGGTGAAGCTGTGAGGGCAGCCCTGATGCTCGTGCTCGCAGCTGGGTGGGCGTGCGGCTCGCGGACGAGTGATCCGCCGCCCGCCTCGCGCGACGCGTCGCGACCCGAGCAAGGCGACCCGGGCGACGTGTCCGCAGCGGCCTCGTTCGAAGTCCCGCCGCCGAAGGACAAGGTGCTGGGGATCGGGCGCGGCGACAGCGTCGCGTGCGCGGTCCGCGCGAGTGGCGGTGTAGATTGCTGGGGGCGCTTCGGGTTCGGCAGGATCTTCGCGGAGCCGCGTCGCATCCCCGGCGTGAGCGATGCGATCGCGATCAGCGCGCGTGGAGACCTGGTGCTTCGCAAGACCGGTCAGGTCGTGGCGCTCGCCGGCGATCGGATCGAGTTCGTTCCGGTCGAGGGCATCGCCAACGTCGCCGCGTTCGCGTCTGGAGCGTCGGGTTGCTTCCTCCTGCGCGATCACTCGGTGACCTGCGCGGGCTCGTACCTGGCGAACCCGAGAACCATCCCCGGCGTCGACGACGCGGTCTCGGTCACCAACGGGGCCGTGGTCTGTGCGGTGCGCCCATCCGGTGAGGTCCTGTGCGCGGAGGTCCCGACCAACCCTGCAGCGCAAGCGCCCTTCAAGCCGGTGCCGGGGCTCGGGCGCGTGCGTCGGCTCGAGCTCGCAGATCAGAGCGGCTGTGCGATCCTCGAGAGCGGCGAGCTGCGCTGCTTCGCGATCTCCGGATCGGACCTCGAGCTCCGCGACACGACCAGCAACGACGAGAAGGTGACGGGCTTCGATCCCGCGATGTTCAGGGGGGCGACCGAGATCTCGGTGATCCAGCGGCCGGCACCCAGCGGCTCCGCATCGCCGCCGTTCATCCTCGATGCGGTCATCGGCGGCAAGGTCGCGCACTGGGATGCGGACGGTGCTCGCGTGCTGGACAAGCTCGTCGATGCCAAGCAGCTCGTCGCCGGGTGCGCGCTCCGTGCGCAGGGCTCGGTGGCGTGCTGGGGCTCGAACGGTAACGGCGAGCTGGGGCTCGCCTCGACCATCGGTCGCGCGCGTCGCAAGCCGGCGCCCGTCGTCGGGATCTCTGACGTCGCGATGCTTGCACTCAGCCGCGGCGTGACCTGGGCGGTGACGCGCCAGGGATCCATCTTCGCGTGGGGTTCGGTGGGCGGTGGCACGCCTACCGAGCTACCGCTGCCGGCAGGCGCCAAGCCCGCGATGTCGATCTCGGTGACCAACGCCGGCAATGCGTGTGTGCTCGCCGGCGACTCCGTCTATTGCTGGACCCGCGAGACGCCACGCTTCGCCCTGCTCGCGTCGGGCATCCGGTCGATCGCCAACACCTACGAGGGGGTGATCGGCCTCAAGCTCGACGGCACGGTCGTGAGCTGGAAGCTCGACAAGGAGTACGGCTACGTCCCCGTCGAGGGGCCTCGCCTCGAAGACAAGCAGCTGCCACCGGTGCCTGCCGGGGTGATCGCGCTCGTCGGCATGGCCTGGCCATGCGCGGTGACCGCCGATCGGCAGGTGTTCTGCGGTGATGAGTGGGCGAAGGTCCCGGTCGAGCCTGTCGATCGCATCAGCGGGACCTTTCACGCCTGTGGCATCACGGGGACCGGCGCCGTGCGCTGCTGGGACTACAGCTTCGAGACCAAGCGGTCTACCGCGGCAACGCCAGCCACCCCGTCCCCGCTGGCGAAGGTCACCGACGCGCTCGATCTTGGCCTCGGCAACTCGGACTTGTGCATCGTGCGCGCGAAGGGAGCCGTGTGGTGCGGCATGGGCCCGTCAGGCCACGAGCGGCAGGTGATCCCGAGCGGCGCCATCGATGTCGAGGTCGGGGGCGATCTCAGCGACAATGGCCCGGCTCGCGAGCACGGCTGCGCGATCATGTCCGACCGGAGCGTGAGGTGCTGGGGCGCGAACTTCGACGGCGAGCTCGGCGATGGCTCGATCACGTACGCCCAAGATCCCGTCGGGCTGCGCCTCTGAGGGGCGGTGTGGGGCGTCGAAACTGGCGCCCCCGGGCGCCGCGCCTGATACTGCCCACGGACGGCCCGTCGGGGCGGTCGCGTCGTATCTTGGGGACAAGCTAATGAGCATCGATCGTACCCACCGCATCCACCGCACCCCTCGAACCCACCACCGCTCGGGCTGGTTTGCGTTCGTGATCACGTGCGGTCTCGCCGGCTCCGCGGGCATGGCCCGGGTCGCCCACGCCGAGACCCCGCCGTGGTCGGTGGGCGTCACCGATTCCAAGAAGGCCGAGGCGCAGAAGTTCCTCGAGGCAGGCAACGCGCTGTTCCTCGATCGGAAGTACGCGGACGCACTCGAGAAGTACAAGTCCGCGGTCGGTGCGTGGGACCACCCGGCGATCCGCTTCAACATCGTGCGCTGCTTGATCCAGCTCGATCACACCGTCGAGGCCTCCGATAACCTCAAGCAGGCGCTCAAGTACGGCGCGGCGCCGCTCGAGGAGGCCGTGTACACGGAGGCCCTCGCGTACGACAAGCTGCTCTCGAATCAGATCGGCGATCTCACGGTGAGCTGCCTGCAGCCCGACGTGAAGCTCACGCTCGATGGCCAGCCGCTGACGGGCTGCCCCGGGAAGGAGACGCGCCGCGTGTCTCCGGGCCCGCACCAGCTGGTCGGCACCAAGGCCGGCCTCCTGACCCGGACGGTCGAGGTGATGGTGCTCGGCGGCAAGGCGCAGGATGTGCCGATCAAGCTCGAGCCCCTCGGGCGGGCCGCACGGATCGAGCATCGCTGGCCGACGTACCTGCCGTGGGTGGTGTTCGGCGCCGGGTTCGCGGTCGCCGGCATTGGTGCCGTGCTCGATCTGAGCGCCAAGGCCGACATGGACAGCTACGACCGCTCGGTCGCACAGTTCTGTTCGGTCACCGCGTGCGGTCCCGACGATATGCGGCTCGATCCCGTGCGCGGGCTCGATGACGACGCGCGGTTCAAGAGCAAGGTCGCGATCAGCGTGCTGACGGTCGGCGTTGCCACGATCGCCACCGGCGCGGTGATGCTCTACCTCAATCGCGGCCGCACCGTGTATCCCGAGAGCGTGGAGAAGCTGACGCCAGCCGTGACGCCGGTCGCCGGTGGCGCCACGTTCTCGCTGACCCGCGGGTTCTGACCGCGCCGCGCTGGCGCCTGGAGCGCCGCGGTCGTCAGTCCTTGAGCTTGGTCGACAGCTTCCGGGTCTCTTCCTGGAGCTGCTTGACCCGCTGCTTCTCGGCCTCGAGCTTGACCTGCAGCTCGGCCTTGGCCTTCTGCGCCTCGCCCATCGCCTCGACCGCCTTCTTCGAGGCCCTCTCGGCGATCTCCTTGGCCTGGAGCGCGGCCCTCTTCTCGTCCTCGAGGGCGAGGTTCTTCTTCTCGAGCTCCTCGGCGCTGAGCTTCAGCTGCTCGCCGGTGTCCGCGAGCTTGCCCTCCGCGGCGACCTTGCCCTCCTCGGCGGCCTTGCGCTTCAGCTCGGCTGCTTCGGCGAGCGCCTGCTTGTCGCGCGCGACCTTCTCGTTGGCCTTGGCCTCCGCGGCGGCCTGATTCGCGCGTTCGGCCTGTGCGGTCGCCTGCTGCTCGGCCGAGCGCACGCGGACGTACCCGACGCTGGCAACGCCCGCGATCACGACGAGCAACGAGATCACGGCGACCAGCACGGCGCGACGGGCGCGGCGGCCGCGCTGGGCGAGGGACAGCACGGCATCGAGGAACGCCTGCTCGCGAGGCGCGAGCGTGCGATCGCTCCCCGCGTACCACCGGTGCGCTTCCTCCATCGCCTCGCCGCGCCACAGCAATCCGGGCGGTCGGCCTTTGGCGTCCCATTGCTTCGCGGCCGACGACAGCTGTGCGAGGAACAGCGCGTCCTCCTGCACGTCGTCGAGCCAGCGCTTGAGCGTGGGCCAGCGATCGATCAGCGATTCGTGGACGATCTCCACCGAGCCACCGCTCGCGTCGCTGCGGGTCTGCACCACGAGCAACCGCGCCGTGACCAGGAGCTCGATCACCCGCGTGATCGCCTCGCGTTGATCGAGCTGATAGATGTCGGCGAGCTCCACGATCGCGCGCGTGCGCTCCGGCGTGACCAGCTGGTGAAACACGCGCTGGGTCAGCCGCTGTTGCGCGGCGGTCATGTTGCGGATGATCTCGTCGGCGTGGGTGGCCAGCGCGCCGCTGATCCCGCCGATCTGCTGATAGCTGGCCACCGTGAGCAGGTGGCGCTGGCGATCGCGTGCGTCCCACAGCTTCGCGGCCGCGAACTGGAGGAGGGGCAGGGCGCCCGGAGTCCCGGCGAGGGCATCGAGCATGTCGCCCACCATCGCGGGGCTCTCGAACTGATAGCCCACCATCTGCACCGGCAGCTCGAGGGCCTCGCGTAGGCCATCACGGTCCGGCGCGGAGAGGAACACGAGTCCGCGCGACAGCTCCTCCATGAACCGCGGATCCTCCGCGACGCGGTCGAGGAAGTCCGAGCGCATCGAGACCACCACGCGGAGCGGTGCGGCCGTATCGTCGGCGACCGCGGCCAGCGCTGCGGTGAACGCCCGCCGCTCCTCGAAGTCCGGCACGAGGGTGTAGAGTTCCTCGAACTGATCGACGAACAGGAGCGTGTGGCTGTCGGTGGCCGCCGCGCGTGCGCGCAGCGTGACCCCGAGGAACCCGGGCTCGTTGCGGAGCCGCCAGATCAGCGCGGCGTGCTCCTCCATCGTGTTGGTCAGCGACGCGCCGGTGCGGGTGGTCAGCCGCTCGATCACCGTGGCGAGAGCCGCGAGGGGATGCCGGCCCGGGCGCAGCGTCACCACGTCCCAGACCTCCCCCGAGCTCTTGAGGCCGGGGCCCACGCCGGCGCGCACGAACGAGGACTTGCCCACGCCGGAGGGGCCGACGATCGCGGTCAGTGGGAGCTCGCGGACGCGCGCGATCATCCGGGTCACGTCGCGGCTGCGCCCGAAGAACCGATCCGCGTCGTGCTCCTGGAACGCGGTGAGGCCGGGGTACGGGCTCTCGCCCTCCGCGAGCTGGCGCGCGTGGCGTGTGGGCAGCAGGCTCTCGAGCCGGCGAGCGAGCTCGGTGGCCGATCCGATCCGGTCGGCCTTGGACTTCTGGAGGCAGCCGTCGACGGCCTGGACCAGCGCGTCCGGGAGATCGGGCACCGCCCCACGCACGGAGCGCATCGGGCCGGGCGTGATCAGGTTGGCCAGCAGCTCGTCGCTGGCGAGCGGCTCGACGGGGTGCTTGCCCGCGAGCATCTCGAACATGATCATGCCGAGCGAGAACAGATCGGAGCGGTGATCGATCTCGTCGACGCCCATCTGCTCGGGGGACATGTACGGCAGCGTCCCGACCAGCGCACCTTCGCGGGTCAACGTCAGGTCCGCCGCGCCGGCCATGATCTGCGATCGGCTGGGTGGGGCGTCCGTCGAGCCCAGTGCCTTCGCGATCCCGAAATCGAGGACCTTCACCTGCCCGGCATGGGTGACGAGGATGTTCTCGGGCTTGAGATCGCGGTGGACGATGCCCTCCTCGTGCGCACGTGCGAGCGCACGTGCGACCGGCAGGATCAGCTCCACCACGCGTGAGGCCGCCATCGGCTGGCCATCCCCGAACGCTCCCATGAAGTCGCGGAGCGTCTTGCCCTCGAGGAACTCGAGGACCATGTACGGCATGCCCTCCCACTCGTCGACCTCGAAGATGATCACGATGTTGTCGTGGCTGCACAGCGCCGTGGCGCGCGCCTCGACCAGGAACCGATCGATCACCTCACGATCGACGTGGAGCAAGAACTTCATCGCCACGCGCCGGCCGAGCTTGATGTCGCGGGCCGCGTAGACCACGCCCATGCCGCCGCGCCCGAGCTCGCGGATCAGCTCGTACTGCTTGATCCGCGTCCCCGGCTGGAGGCCCACGCCGGGCAGGGTGGTGCCCCCGCCGAAGCTGTCGTACGGGGAGGGCAGGGGCGGCGGGGTGCGGAAGCCCGCGTGGGACTGCATCGCCACGCTCGCGCCGCCGCCGAGAGCGCGGGAGGCGTGCCCCACTGGGCTCGTCCGTGGGGGAGGGGTCGGCGTCGCCGGGCCGAGCCCGAAGTGCGTGCCGACCGCGGGCTTACCTCGGTCCTCGTTCGCCACGCAGGGAGCCTAACACGCCGAAGATCCGCGGGCCCGGTTCACGCTTCGGGCGGGGCCGCGGGCTTGGCGGGGCCCATCGGGGACAGCGAGCGGATCACGAGGCCCAAGCCGCCGACGATCAGGATCAGCATCGTCAGGGTGTTCCACAGCGACGTCTGCCGGAAGTGGATGTCGAGGTTCATGATGATGCCGACCAGGATCGCCAGGAAGCCGAGGGCGGTGAGCCCGCGGCCCACGAGGGACTTGCCGTTCGAGAACAGGATCCCGATCCCGAACAACATCGGGATCAGCGTGATCCCGAAGCTCGAGCCATAGCCCTGGCCGAACAAGCTGAACCGCCAGTACCCACCGTTGACCTGGACCTGGTTGAACAGCAGGTAGCCGCCGACGACGAACATGATGATGCCGAGCAGGAACGTGCGCGTCCCACCTGGCGTACCCCCGACGTTCTGCATGTCCATGGCTTACCGATCAACATGCGATCGGTTGTCGCGGCGCGCAAGTCCTTGATCAGGACGCGGTTCGCATTCCAGGAGCCTCGCGCCCGGTCGACGCGACGTATTCGTCGTAGTTCCCGCCGTAGATCCGCGGCCCCGCCGACGACAGCTCGAGCACCCGGTTGGCGAGCGCCCGCAGGAACTGCCGATCGTGCGAGACGAACAGCAGCGTGCCTTCGTAGTCGGCGAGTGCCTTGACGAGCGCGCGCTTGGTCACGATGTCGAGGTGGTTGGTGGGCTCGTCGAGCACGAGTAGGTTTGGCGCGTCGTAGAGCAGCTTCGCGAGTGCGAGGCGAGCGCGCTCTCCACCCGAGAGCACGCGGACCGGCTTGAACACGTCATCGTCGTGGAACCCGAACGCCCCGGCGAGGCCGCGCAGCGTGCCCTGGTTGGCCATCGGGGCGTGCTCCTGCAGCTCGTCGAGGACCGTGTGATCGGCGGTCAGCGCATCCATCACGTGCTGGGCGTAGTAGCCCATCGTCACGCTCGCGCCGATCGCCGCGTTCCCTGCGTCCGGAGGCAGCACGCCGGCGATCATCTTGAGGAGCGTGGACTTGCCGGCGCCGTTCTCACCCATCACCGCCCAGCGCTCCTTGCGGGCGACCGTCAGCGTCAACCCGGAGTGCACCACGTG
>JAYVRN010000187.1:0-27896 GCA_043776275.1 Myxococcales bacterium
GCGCCCTTGACCAGCTGCTCGCCATCGATCACGGGCGAGCCGCCCGAGTTCGCGAGCGCGCCTCGCGTGCGGAGCGCGAGCAGGTACTCCTCCTGCGCCGACATCAGCTCCGGGCTGTAGATCGCGAACAGCGGATCGCCCTTGCGGACCTTCTTGCCGATGAAGTCGACGTAGATGTGCTCCACGAACCCTGGCACCTTGAGGTTGATGTGCCGCACGCGGGTCTCGTCCACCGTGACGCGCCCGACGGTGCGCCACGCTCCGCCGACCTTGCCGGTGGAGACGGCGACCGTGGTCAGGCCGATCAGCTGCTGGCGGGCGGGATCGATCTCGACCACCGCCTGGCCGGGCACCTTGGTGGCCGCCCCCGCGAGGTCGTCGGCGTAGACCGGCGTGAACTCCATCCCCATCGAGTCCTTGGTCGGCACCGGCGAGGTGATCTTCGGGTCCATCGGCGAGCGATAGAACAGGACGCGATGATCCGCGGCGATCGTCGCGGTCGCACTGCCGGTGCCTGCGTCACCTTTGGCCTCGTCGGTCTCGTGGACCTCGGTCAGCGTCATGCCGCAGATCGGGCACTCGCCTGGATGGTCCTGCACGACCGTGGGGTGCATCGCGCACTGGTACCTGTGCGCAGGCGCCGCGGCCGGCTTCGACGCGCCCGGACTCGCCGCGTCGTCGGCGTGGTCGCGGTCGCCGCGCCCCAGGCACCAGAGCCCGCCTGCCGCGAGGCTCGCGCTCGCGACCGCGACGAGGGCGAGGGTGCCCACACCGAAGCCGCGCCGCGCGCGTGGGACCGCCGCGGATGGCGCGGCCGGAACCTCGGGCGTCGCGTCGGTGGTCGCGTCGGTGGTCGCGGTGGTGGTCGCGTCGGGTGTCGCCTGGGTTGGGGCGTTGGTGGTCAGGTCGTCGTCGGGTTCGCTGGTCATGAGGTCACATGCTCCCCATCGAGGCCGCATCGCTGATCGCGGTCGGCGCTGCCGTCCCGACGCTCTGGAGGCTGACCTCGAAGTTGTCGATCTCGAGCTGGTGCACCTGCGCCAGCGCCTGGAGGTAGCCATCGTGGTCGGCGACGAGGCCCGCATTGGCCTCGAGGACCGACGCGAGCGTCACCTTGCCCACCGCGTACTGCGAGAGCGTGCTCTCGGCCAGCGCCGCGGACTGCACGAGCAGCCCCTCACGGTAGAGCTGGATCGATGCGAGCGAGAGCTCGAGGGCGGTGCGTCGCTGTTCGGCGCGGAGGCGCAGCCGCTGCTCGAGAGCCTCGGTGAGGCTGTGGCTCGCCTTGCCGCGCGCGATGCTCTCGGCGACCGCGCGGTCCTGCTTGTGCTTCGCGAACACGGGGAGCGGGATGCTCGCGGTGACCAGCCACATCGGCTGGATCTCGGTGCCGCGCGGCATCACGCCCACCGACATCGTCAGATCCGGGAGCGTGGCAGCGCGGGCGAGCGTGACCGCGCGCTCCGAGCGGGTGATCGCGACGCGGGCGGCGGCGAGCTCCGGGCTCCGCGCGAGCGCGTCCTGCGCGAGCATCTCGGCCTCGCGCAGCACGGGGAGCGGCAGGTCCACGAGGTGGCTCGCGGGCTCGATCTCCTCGCGCAGCGGATGGCCGCGCAGCCGGTTCAGCGCGGCGACGTTGTTCGCGCGCTCGGCCTCGAGCGCCCAGCGGCGCTGCATGAGCCGGTTGAGCTCGAGGGGGCCGCGGAGGACATCGGCCTGGCTGCCCTGCGCGGTCTCGTAGCGGAGCTTCGCGATCTCCGCCGAGCGCTGCCAGAGGCTCTCGAGCTGATCGAGCAGCGCCAGCCGATCGCGCGTCAGGATCAGGCCGAGGTAGGCGCGGCGCACCTCCGCTTCGGTGGACAGGCTAACGCGCGTGATCGCTTGCTCGGCCTGCACCGCGTCGAGCTCGGCCACTGCGCCGCGCAGCCGGCGCTTCCGCGACCACACGAAGGTCTGCGAGACCATGATCGAGTAGTAGCTGGTGTCCATCGTCCCGATCTCCCAGCTCGTGAAGCCGTCGTTCTGGACGCCGAGCTGCAGCATCGGATCGGGCAGCGCACGCACTTGCGGCACGCGCTCGCGGGCCGCCGTCACGTCGGCGCGCGCGGCGGCGAGCTCGGGCCGCGCGGCGAGGCTCTGCGCGATCAGCGTCTTCAGCTGACCATCCGCCCACACCGTGCTGCCGGTCACCTCGCCCGCGGGCGAGGCTCCCGCAGGTACCAGCCCGACATACATGCTCGCGAACAGGATCCCGATCGTCTTCATGCCTTGCTCCTGATCCATCTCTGGCGGCTCTCGCGCTGCCAGCGGGCAACGCGTGGTCGTGGTCGGCGCGCCGACGCTCACGCATCGGGGCCACACCGCGGGCGGATCAGATCAGGAGCGAGCAGTACAGGAGCGAGAGTGACGCGCCGCTATCGAAGTGCGCGCGTGTCCATACCGGCCGCCTCGTGGTGATGGCCAGGATCGGCGGGCGTGCTGGCGCAGGTGCCGCGGCGACGATCACGTCGTGGGCGCCGTCGTCCAGCGTGACGGCAGCGGCCGGCGTGAGGGTGGTGAGCAGCGAGAGCTTCGCGCAGCACGCCGTGTCGTTGACCTCGGTGTTCGGCGCCCCGGGTGTCGCGTGCGCTCGATCCTCGTGCGCGCAGCACGGGGCCGACCTCGTGTCGCCGGTCATCCGGCAGCGGTACGTGGTCAGCGTCCCCGGGATCAGCGCCGCCACCAGGACGATCACCACGGCGAGAGCCGGCGACAGGAGGTGGCGGTGGGACACGGGGAACGACACGGCTTGCCCCCAATGCTGCAAGACCCGGGCTACCGCCAAGCTGCGTCCTCACTCGCCCCGCCTCACCCGAGTGCGCATTTCGTGCGCGCAAGCCGTGGTCGTGGGCGCACGGTTTGCGCGAACTCGGGGCCTACGAGCGCGGCGAGCGCAGCAGGTTCCTCTCGGCATGCGCGAGCACGTCGATCATCTGATCGAGCAGCGGCTCGTTGGCCGGGTGCGTCGTGGCAACGGTCAGCGCCACTCGCGACTGCGCTGCCGCATCGTCCAGGTCTGCCACGCCCACACGACGAGGATCACCGCGAGGCACAGGCCCGCGAGCGTCAAGTACCGCGCGGTGATGAGGCCGGGCGACCAACCGGCCTCGGCGAGCTTCGACGGATCCGAGAGCCCGACGCCCTCGATCTCCCCGAACGGGATCTCGCCGCGATCCGTGCGCGCGCGCCACCACGTCGACGCGGTGTCGACGTAGGCGGCGGCGCCGATCACGAGGAAGCCCCAGCGCAGCGCGCCATGGCGGAGCTTGCTGCCCTCGGGGGCGAAGAACGTGAGGATCAACAGGGTGCCGATCACCATCGCGCCGCCATCTCCACCGAACGTGATCGCGAGCTGCGCGGTCTCCACGCGGCTCGTGGTCCCGAGGAACTGCAGCACACCGAGCACGAGCGCGGCGACCACCCACCACATGCGGTTGCTGCGCCAGCCGACGTACGCGAGGCCGACCTCGAGCCCGGCGACGACGAGCGGCGCGATCGTGCCGCGCACCTCGGGGATCAGCGTCTTCCACAGACCGGGGACCGCCGCGAACCCACACCACCAGCCAGTGACGGCATGCCCGAGCTCGTGCGGGATCATGGTGAGGAAGGTCCGCTGGATCATGTGACCTGTGCCCGAGCGGTTGAACAGGAACGCGATCACGAGCGCGGCTGGCACCGCCCACGCGCGGAGCTTCCACTCCACGGCGGGATCGAGCGTGTCGTTCGGATCGTCGTCGGCCACAGCGGTGTGCGTCAGTCCTGCATCACGACGAGCGTGTAGTCGCCCGCGGTGCCGTTGAACGTATCGGCCACGATGTAGTGCGTGCCGGGCGACAGCAGGATGTCGATCACGTTGTCACCGCGCGCGAGGCAGGTGGACGCGGTCGTGGTGCCCCCGAGCACGTGGAGATCGATGTCGGCGGCCTCGTCGATCACGTAGATGTGGAACCTGCCGGCAGAGGGGACGTCGAGCCGGTAGTAGACCTCGTTGCCGTGCTCGTCCTGCGGGCCGCAGGCCGGGTAGCTCGGGATCATGTCCACGCCGAACGTCCGGGTGTCGCGGCGATCGGCGAACGGCAGTGCCTTGATCAGGAATGGATCGTCGGGCGAGCCGGCGCCCAGGAGGCGTGGCGCCTCCGTATCGGGCGCGACCTCGTTCGCGACCACGGTGCGGCGAAGCCGATCGAGGGTCTGGAGCACCACGAGGTTGCGGAGGTTGGTGCCGTGACCGAGCCCCGTCGGGGTCAAGATGCACGCGCCACCGGGATAGCTCTCGAGGTGCAGGTTGTCGGTGCCGAGGCCATGGCCCGGGAGCGCGAGTAGCTCGCGATGGAGATCCACGAACGGAATCCCGCGGGTCTGGGCCACGCCGCGCGCGATCGCGTTGTACCGCGGGACCTGGAGGTCGGCGTTCGCATCGTCGTCACGTGGCGGGAACGACGAGAACACCGGGATGATGCCCTGCGAGATCAGCGTGTCGGCGATCGTGGCGAGGTTGCGCGCATACCGATCGATCTGGTTGTAGCCGATGTCGTTGGTGCCGAACATGACGGTCGCGAACGCGGGGTGCGTGGCAGCGACCTCGTTGTCGATCGGCGTCGGGCTGCCGGCGAGGGCCTGGAACGCGGCCCAGCCGACGGTGGCCGCGAGCGAGACCCGCGAGTACGGCGGCGCCCCACCGGCGTTGCCGGCCTTGAAGTGATCGAGGGTCGCCATCAGGTCGCGCCCGTCGAGGTTGACGATGGTGCCGCCGAAGCAGGCGAGGTAGCTCGGCGACACGGTGTGCGAATCGCCGATCTTCACGAACACCGCATCGCTGGTCGCCGCGCTCGCCGTCGCATGGATCGCGCGGAGGCGGGCGACCAGCTCGGGCGTCAGCGGGGACAGCGTCTGATCCGCGGGGTAGAGCACGGGCCCGAGCGCGACCGGAGCGGCGTCGATCTCCGGATCGGCGTCGGTCGCGGGCGGCTGGGACGACGACGAACCGCACGCCGCGGAGAGCAGCACGATCACCAGGAGGGCAGGGCGGCAGGAGATCATCCCGGCTCCAGCATACGTGGGCCGGGCCCCAACGTGCGGGCAACCTGTCGCGAGTCGCGACTAAGGCACCGGATCGCCCGCGAGCTCGACGGTGTACGACTCGTGGTCGGCGTCGAACATGGTGGCGTCGAGCTTGAGGTTCCAGGCCACCTCGGCGAGGCAGCGTGCCATCCCACCGGGGGTCTCGGCGGTGACGTCGACGACCTCGCGCCGCGTGGTCTCGATCGTGAGGCTGATCGCCCAGGGGGCCGAAGGCTTCTGCGACCGCATGCAGGAGTCGGTCTCGATCAGCCGCGCCCAGTTCGGCCCGTCGCGGAACGCCGCGGACCCGGCTCCCGATCCATAGCCGACGGTGCCATAGCGCCCCGAGCCGATCGTGCCGAACCCCTCGCCTAGGCCGATCGGCGAGGGCCGCACGCCCGGCTCGGCGGCGACGTACGACGTCACCGGCGAGACGGCGCGCCCCATCATCGCCACGGTCATCTGCTCGGTGTGATCGAGGGCGTCGTACTGGTCCTCGCCGAACACGAAGGCGGCGGTCTGCACGGAGAACGGGGCGCTGACGGTCAGCTCCTTCCGGACCGGATCGCTCCACAGCCGGCCGGTGAGCGTCACGTGGTCCGGGGCGGGCTTGCCGGCGGTGTCGATCATGAGGCGCACACCTTGGCCCTCGAACAGGAGGTTCGACTCCAGCTCGAAGCCGGGGATCGCCGCGTCTTCGATCCGCGTGGGGCGAATCAGCTCGAGCACCGTGGGTGCGAGATCCTTGACCGTCTTGATCGGGAAGCCGCCGAGCGAGGCATAGATGCCGTGGTGCTTGGTGGCGAGGTGCGCGAAGTCGGCGTCGTCGTTGCGGGTCAGCGCCGGCCGGTCGTCGTTGTCGATCCGCGGGACGATCACGTGCACGATCGTCTCGGGCGACAGCGTCTGGAACGCGGCGAGCGCGATCTGGTTGGTCAGCGAAGCCTTCAGCAACTCGTCGGTGGCGAGCACCACGCGGCGCGGGCCCTTGCGATCGGCGAGGATCGACGAGGCGAGCTTGGCCCCGAGATCGAGGTTCGAGCCGTTGCCGAGCTCGAACTTGTTCGCCTTGCGGGCGGCGGCGATCGCGGCATCCAGCTCGCGGGTGGGGACGAACCGGCCGAACACGCGATCGGCCGCGCGCCTGAAGGTGATCAGCTCGAACTCGGCATCGGGGAGGTGCGAGGCATAGGCGGCGATCAGATCGAGCTGCGCGGTCACGCCGGCGTCCTCCATCGAATAGGAGGTGTCGATCACGAACACCACCTGTGCACGCTTTGGCGTGGGCACCAGCTGCGGCGCGAGATCGAGCTCGAGGCGCGAGAACGCGTGGGCCTTCGACGCGATCACCTTGCCGAGCCGGCCAGCGAGCAACGTGATCGGCGGCGGCTCCACGGAGATCGTGGCCACCCCAGCCTCGCTCGCATTCGCCGGCGCATCGGGCACGAACAGCGGCGTGTCGGTGGCTGCCGCGATCGTGCGGTCCTTGCCCTCGCCGATCGTCAGCGACCAGCGATCGAGGGTGCCGGTGTCCAGACCCGCGTGGTCGGAGACGATCAGACGCCAGGTGCCGGCCGCGGTGGTGCCGGCCGGGAGCTCGAGCGTGCTCTGGCGGCGGATGTCGTTCGCGTCGCTGCCGGATCGGTTGGCGATCTCGATGCGCTGGTTCTGCGGGGTCAGCAGCTCCACGCGCAGATCACTCTGGTACGTGTGACGGAGGTCGATCGACAGCTTCGCCGTGGAGAACTCCTTCACGGTGTGGCTCGAGCTGGCGATCACGAGGGTGCTGGCGACGTAGCTCGCGAACTTGTCGGGCTCGATCAGGTCCTCCCAGTCCTGGTGCGGGGCCGGCACCAGCTTGGTCGGCGTATCGCGCTTCATCGGCCGGCCATCGAGCGTGATCTTGGTCGCGGCATCGCCCCAGCCGAAGTGGACATTGATCACCGGCGTCGCGAGTGGCAAGGAGCCAGTGCGCTGCTCGCCGGGTTCCCCATCGGTGGTGGTAGCGGTGGCCACGCGCGGGTACGAGAGGTAGTAGCGACCGCCGCTGTAGCGCGTGGGCGCGGTGAGCGTGTACTCGACCGTCGAGATGGTGTGCGGCATCACCGGGAACACCTGGAGCGACAGCGTGTCGGCCCACATCCACGCGAGCAGCGCCGGATCCTTGGGCGCGAACTGGCCGATGCCCGTCATCTCCTCGTAGAGCTTCGCGGCCGCCTCGCGCTCGAGCAGCTCGCCCTCGTACCACTTGTCCTTCGCCTTGATCCGGAGGCCGGTGGCCGCGGCGCCATAGGGCAGACCGATCTGAAGCTCCACCTGCTCCGCGAGATCGCCGGGGTTCTTGAACATCCGGCGCACCTTGTAGGTGGCCACCCCATTCTCGATCTTGACGTCCACGGTGTGCGAGGTCTCGACCAGGGGCATCGAGCGCGTGGCGCTCAGCTGGTCGGCGTGCGCGGAGGTCGTGACGGCCACCAGCGCCGCGCACCAGACAATGCGGTTCATGGGAGCTGTGACACCGGCGCGCGGCCGCGGTTCCCTCCCTTGCACCGGTGTGCTGTGCGCGCGGGGCACCCCCGCCGTTACAGCGAGTTGATGTTGAGCGGGCAGGCGGGCGCGGTGATGCCATCCTCGGCCGCGAGCTTGTCCTTGGTCTTGCCGTCCGTGAACATCTTCCCGAACCGCGCCGTGAACGCATCCACCACCTGGCGGTAGGGCGCGCCCGTGTAGCGGGTGACGTTCTCGAAGCTCCACTTCATCGCCTTCGCCGAGTAGTTCGCGGAGCCGTTGTAGAGGGTGGCGCCGGCCGGATCTTCCTGGTCGATGATCATGAACTTGTGGTGCATCAGCTGGAAGATCTCCGCCGTGCCGGGCCAGTAGCGGACCTGCACGTCGAGCCCGAACTGCGCGCCGGCCTCCGCCACGCACTCGCCGAACGCGGGGTTGCCGAGCGCCTCGGTCGAGGCATCGAGCACGAGCTTGATCGTGAACGGCTGGCTCATCGCCTTCGCCTTCTTCGCGCGGGAGACGAGGCTGCTGACGATGCCCGGGTGCGCGAGCATGTCGGGCGCGAGCGAGATCGATCGCTTGGCGCCGGCGATGCCCTTGGTGACGTTCGTGTACGTGATCGAATCTCCGGTGGAGATCACGCCGCTCGGTGGGAACCAGGTGTCGGTGCCGTTGCACGCATCGAGCTTCGCCACAGCGGCCTTGCGCGCGTCATCGGACGGCTGCGGTTGGCCAGGCGCCACGCCGGCGTCGAACATCACATCCACGTCGCAGACGAACGAGCGGATCCGCTCCGCGTTGGTCGGGCCGCGGAGGACCACGGAGTTCTCCTCGTTCGTGATGAGGCCGGTCCCCGAGAAGTTGTTCGAGCCCGTGAACACGAGCTGGTCATCGATGGCGACGATCTTGGAGTGCATGATCCCGACCGAGGTCGTGTACGTCATGCCGTTGAGGAAGCGGACCTCGGCGCCCTGCGACGCGAGAAGCGTGGTGCGGGACATCGCGTTGTTCTGCGCTTCATCCATCACGATCTTCACGTGAGCGCCCTTGTTCTGGATCGCCCACAGCACGGCATCGACCACCGGCTTCGCCGCGTTCGATCCCGAGATGTTGAAGTTCGAGATCCGGATCGTGCCGCCTTGCTTGACGTCCTTGATCGCGGTCGACAGCATCTTGATCATCACGCTGCGGGGCCCGAGCTCGTTCTGATCGGCCTGCGTGCAATCGTGGCCGCAGCCCGTGTTGTTGAAGATCACGTAGCTCGCCGGCCAGGTGCCCGGTGCCGGCGGTTGCCACGTCACGTCCGGGAACACCGGCGCATTGGGGTTGGGCAGCGCGCCGAATCCGCCGAGCGGGCGCACGTTCAAGACCGCCGTGGCCCCCTTGGTGCCGACGTTCTTGACGGTCAGGCTGTACGAGCCGGGCTCGGCCGCGTCGATGACCAGCGTCGGCTCGCCGTCGGCATCCGCGGTCTGGCGATCCCCGGTGGGATCCTTGAGCGACAGCGTCAGCGCCGGGCGATCGGCCGTGGCCGTGGCTGGCTGGGTCACCGCCACGCGGAAGCTCGCGTCCGCAGAGAACGAGAACCGCTTGGACTTGCCCGCCGCGATCGAGATCGGCTTGTCGTCGATGCCGAAGCTGTCGCTCTTGCCATCCCCGAGATCGCCGAGCTCCTCGCCAGGGTCCTCGTCGTCGTCGTCGAGCGCACAGCCGACCAGTGGAAGCACGGTGGAGCTCGCGAGCAGCACGGCGAACACCGAGGCGAACATCGAAGCGAGGCGCATGTCCGGCCCGCCGGTGCATCGGACATGCCCCGGACGCCGCGGTGAGCCGCCGCGCAGATCTCGCCGGATTTCGGACGCTTCCGCCCGCCGCCGGAGGCCCACCTGGCTTGCCGACCAGCCGCACTGACTGGATGGTCTAGCCGCCAGCGAGAGGCTGCTCCCCTGCGATTTCAGCGGGTTCGTGGTGGGGTCGGCTGGCCCAACCGTTGCTCCCCAAGGCCGCACCATGCGCTTCGTCTCGCTCGCGGTCCTCGCCACGATCCCGCTCGCCGCCTGCGTCGCCGAGGATGACGACCTCGATCTCGGCGCGGTCGCGGACGGCAAGTCCGATGCGCCGGCGATCGAGAACAAGGCGATCACGGTCCCCAAGCGCTCGTCGACCGCCAAGCCGGGCGTCCGCAACTACACCGTGCGGGCCTCCGTCGACTTCGACGTCTCGCTCGCCTACGAGACCACGGGCGAGGCGAAGATCGTCGTCACCAACGTCGACACGGGCGCCAAGGTCGAGAGCGCCAAGGTCGTCAAGCCCACGCTCGCGGTGACCGCGGATGGCACCGAGCACGAGTACCGGATCCGGATCGAGAACCACGCCGCGACCACGCTGAACGCCAAGCTCTCGGCGCTCGGCAAGCAGGGCGTGTCGCCGGCGCTGCTCGCCGCGGCGCGCGCGAACCTGGCGCGAATCGACAAGGAGATCGACTACACGCACCTCAAGAACTACGCGCTCACGGGCTCGAACACCGACCAGTTCATGACCGCGCTGTCGGCCGAGTACGAGCGCCAGCATCCCGATCAGTACGCCGCGCGCGTCAAGGCGCTGGCCTCGATGGCGTTCTTCGCGCTGCCCGATGTGGCGCCGCCCGCCGAGGGCAAGAAGACGCCGTTCCACGGCCTCGACATGACGCAGTTCGATTCGATGATCTCGATCGAGGACGCCGTGTTCACGCAGCTGGTCTCGAACAACGGCGGCTCGACCAACGGTGTGCGGCCGTTCTCGGTCTGCGAGACCCGGTTCATCGTCGACACCTACGTGCGGCCGCGCGTCGCGTTCCCCGGCTTCGATGGCTACAAGACGGCGTACACCGCGTACGCCGCGGCCTGCCCGCCGAAGGACAAGGACGAGTGGTACAACTTCCGCGGCCTCGGTGGCCTGCGCCCGAGCTGGATCGAATCGAACCTCTCGGATCGGTTCCTCCGCCGTCAGGTCAAGGACTGCGTGACCTCGACCGCGGGTGATTGCACCACGTGGAAGGCCGATCGGTTCGGCTACCGCCAGAACAAGAACCGCCAGCTCGCGGCGCGCACGATGTTCTATGCGCCCGAGCAAGGCAGCTACCTGACCGATCCCAACAACTCGACCGTGCTGGTCGAGGACCGCAACGGCGATGGGATCGGCGAGTTCTTCCGTCCCGGCCCGATCAAGCTCAAGACCGGCGAGGCCGGTACGCTCCAGGTCAACTCCACGGGCGAGTTCACGGGCAACCTCAAGTTCGTTCCCGCGAGCGGCACTGCCCGCACGGTCACGCCCGACAAGCTGGTGGCCGAGGACGCGGCGGACCCGACGTGGGATCCGGCGCTGCTCGACGACGCCGACATGGGGCTCCTGAGCGTGTTCTCGAACCCCGCGAACTGCACGGGCGCGATGCTGAACCCGGCGCAGTGCCCGCTGATGCAGCGGTTCTACTCGATGATCGATCGCCACGAGAACTTCTACCGGACGTACTCGGCGCTCTCGGCCGACTACTACGGCATCTCGAGCCAGCCGTCGCCGCTCGTCGCGTGCTCGATCACGCTCGGCGCCTCGCACCAGTGGGACACGGCGGGGACGCCCTCGGGTGGCACCGCGGGCTTCATCTTCCTGATGCGCATCCCGTTCAAGGACATCCTCACCGGCAACGACACCAGCGTCTCGACGCTGATGCCCGGCCCGAAGACCACGTCGATCCAGAGCCTGTACACCGGCGCCAATCACCTCGACATGACGCGCGCCTGGCTCGACATCGCGAGCCTCTCGAACAACCAGTACGCGAACGAGCACGAGATCTCGGCGTTCGGTGCGGTCCGCGCGGAGCAGATCGAGGGCATCCTCGTGATCCGCAAGCCCGCCGCCGTGCAGTGAGCGGGGGGGAACGGGCGCTCGATCTGGGGGCTACCCCCGTGGTCTAATGGTGGAATGGGGTTTGCCGCGGTACCGGGACGTCCTGACCTCGCACAGGCTGCGCTTGCACGGAAGGCCAACGACGACGCCCTGCACGCGCAGGCCAAGCAGATCGCGATCGAGTGCCACGGCGATCCCGCGAAGCTCCACGCCGCGCTCGCCAACCTGCCTCACGATCTGCACGAGGCCGTGGTCGATGAGGCGCATCGGATCTACGGCAATCGGTTCGTCGACGAAGCGCTCGCGACCAAGGCCGCACCTTCGAACCGGGTGATCACGCCCGCCGAGCGGCAGGCTACCTTCAAGGGCCAGGCCGACCACGTCCAGGAGCTCGCGGCCAAGCAGCTGCCGGGCGATGCCAAGGTCAAGGTCGCCGCCGGAGACAGCGAGACGAAGCGCGAGGCGGCCCTCGAGCAGGGACTCCACGCCCAGCTCGGCGGGGGCGACGAGAAGGGCTTCAAGAAGTTCGTCGGCAACAATCAGATCGGGCTCCACACGTTCGCGCAGGCGCTCGGGGGCGGGACCGGCGCGGAGCATCCGTCGAGCGCCGACTTCTATCGGCTCGCGATGGTCGGGCTCAAGGCGCACATGCCGGACGCCACGTTCCAGCTCGTGCTGGCGGAGCAGAAGCACGGTGGTGGAGGGCCCGGCCTGCAGCCGTCACAAGGGCCGCTGATCACCGCCACGGGCAAGCAGGGCCTGCAGGTGTTCAAGCTCGAGGAGGGCGTGTTCGGGCAGGGGCAGGATCTGGTCGGGATCCTCCAGAAGGCGGGGCTCGCTGACGAGTGGTACGCGGCGCTCAAGACGATGAAGACCGACGAGTACGCGGACTTCGACAGCGGCACTGCCGAGAAGTCGCTCCGCAAGGCCCACGACTTCTCGATCGGCGTCAACGGCGGCGCGGTGGTCGCGGCGATCCTCCGGATGGCGCCGGCAGATCAGGGAAAGTTCCTCGCCGCGTTCGATCGCGCCGCGGGCTTTGGCCCCAACGCGATGGCGATGATCGGCGGCCTGCTCGTGAAGGCGAGCCCACCGTCGAAGTTCGTGGCTGCGGCGCCCGCGGACCACCTGGCGAACGGCGAGCCGCCTCCGAAGGAGTCCGCGGTCACGCTCAGCCTCGACGGCGCGACCGAGCCGCACCGCAACTGGAACTTCGTCGACAAGAACTACAAGGCGGTGGTGGGCGCTCAGCTCGCGCAACACACGCTGCGCGGTACCGAGCCGCGGACGCTGATCGGCACCGATCTCGAGAACGAGATCGGCCTCGCGATGGGCGAGCAGCCGGACCACATGCCCGAGTCCGACAAGGATCTCGAGAAGCTCGAGAAGCGCCACTGGAACACGTTCGAGGGCAACAAGCGGGTCTCGGGGATCGCGAAGAAGATCCGCGAGAAGGGCGGCGATCAGCCCGAGGTGCTCGTGGTGCCGATCCTGTTCGATTCGAAGACCTCGAGCGACACCGGCCTCGTGCAGTTCCCGCTGTTCCGCGTCGGCGACAGCCTGATCGATCACACGGGGCGCGTGTACAAATCGTTCAACGATTGGCGCAAGAGCAATGGTCTCCCGCCGGGCCGGATCAGCTATCCGAAGGGCCTCACGCTCCACGAGACCGCACCGGGCCAGGTCGACACCACCACCGAGGACACGCACGCGAAGCATCCGTCGAACCTCGAGAAGGCCGAGAGCGTGCTCGACAAGGCCGCGCTGGTCGGCGGCATCATCCTCGGCGGCGCGGCGATCATCGGAACCGGTGGCACCGCGCTCCTGGTCGCGGGCGGCGTGACGGCGGCCTACGGTGCGGCTCGGAGCGCCGAGCGGCTCGACGATCGCCACGATCACGAACAGTCCGTCAATCCGTTCACCAACAGCGAGGCACGCTCGGAGTGGCTGAGCTTTGGCGCGAACGCGCTCGCGGTGGCCTCACTCGGCACCACCGCCGTGGCGGGGAAGCTCGCGAGCGAGGCCACGGCCGTGACCGAGACCTCGGCCGCCGCGCGCGCGGCCACCGCATCCGAGATCGTCACCAAGGCCGGCAAGGTGGCGGACGTCGGATCGCAGATCAACTCGGCCAACGATCTGCGACGGGACTGGAGCAAGCTCAGCGCGGGCGAGCGCGCGAACATCGCGCTCCAGCTCGGGTTCTGGGGGATCCAGAAGTCCGCGGCCAAAGGTGCCGAGGAGTCGTCGATCTACGGCGCGAAGCATGCCGAGGACACGCTGGCAAATGCGATCGAGCCGGCGAAGGTCGCGCACGAAGCCACCGCGGGGACCAAGGTCGAGACCGCCGAGCCTGCGAGCGCAAAGCCACACACCGCCGAGCCTGCGACGGGCAAGGCTCACCCCACGGAGAGCGCGGCCCAGACCAAGGCGAGCCAGCCCGCGGAGCACGAGGCCCCGGCGAGCGAGGCCGCGTCGAAGGGCAAGCTCGGGAAGATGTGGGACCGGGTTCGTGGCAAGGGGGACGACGGTGCGGGCCTCGGGGCCCAGGTGCAGGAGCGGGTCGTGAAGCTCGCGGGGCACGAGCAGCTGACACAGGCGATCGAGGCGATGCCACCGCACCTGGTCGAGACCCTGGGCGAGATCATGATCAGCGAGAGCTTCGGCGCGCTCTCCCCGAACGAGCAGGCGGCCCTGGTGAAGAACCTGACCAGTGACTCGGCGGCGGGGCCGGGCGCGAACGCCGACCGCCTCTACAGTGAGCTCGCCAGCTCGAAGCACCCGCCGGAGCAGGTGCTGCGCGACTGGATCCACGCCGATTCGCGGGCCACAGACCAGCTCGTGATCGGCGGTCCGATGCGGGAGCGGCAACATGTGGCGATCAGCGAGCCGGAGCACGTGAAGCTCGCACCCGCCGACAAGAACGGTGACGGCGTTCCCGACAAGCCACGTGCGGGTCATGATCGCTACGAGGTCACGCTGCCCTCGGGGCACGTGATCGAGGTCGTCACGCTGTCGCCGGAGGCGCCCCCGAAGGGCTTCCGTCACCCCACGCCGGGTGAGGTCCAGGCCGCGCTCGGTGCTCAGCTCCCGGGGACCCTCGAAGGGGTCCGAAAGATCTTCCTGCTCGCGAAGGACGTGACGCCGAATCGCGATTTCGCGGGCTTGTTCCATGCCCAGCCGGGCGGTGGCGGGTCGACTGCCGTCGGGCCGGGGAAGCCGGTCTCGGCTGCGGAGCAGCACGGTCAGCGCGTGATCGAGCTTCGCCCGGTGCGGCTCGAGGGACGCACGCGGGTCTCCGCGATCGAGGAGTGGAGCGAGAACCTGACCCACGAGGTCGGTCACGCGGCCGATCACCGCGGCAAGAGCGCGTTCGACAGCTACTGGGGCACGGAGGGCGAAGGCGACCACGCAGGCTATGCGAAGGCGATCGATGCGGACCATCGTCCGATCTCGGACTACGGCAGCACGAACCATCAGGAGGACTTCGCGGAGTCGTACAGCCTGTACACGCAGGTGCTCGGCACGCCGCGCGAGGCGGCGATCCGGGCGATCTACCCGCACCGGTTTGCGTACCTCGATCAGGTGATCGCCCGGGTCGGGAAACAGCCGATCAAGAAGTAGCTGAGTCATCTCGGCCAGATCGCCGGTGGTCGGGCCGAATCCTGGTCATTTCATGACAAAGAAGACTCGCCTTCCTGACCGAACCCATCGTATCCACAGGGCAATGCAGGCCGTCCCCGAGCTCGGAAGTCTCCGTCAGGAGCTGCGCCTTGCGGGTGTGTTCGATCACCGCGAGGTCCGCAGCTGGTTCAAGTTCGCGCTGCTCGTCGGAATGACTGCGGCGTGCCTCGTCGCGATCTCGATGTTCGGCTGGGTCGCCGCGCTCGCGCTGGTCCCGGTGTGTGCCGTGCTGTGTACGGCCGCCGCGATGATGGGCCACGAGGGCAGCCACCGCAGCACCTCCAAGTCTCCCACTCGCAACGCCTTCATGGCGTACCTCGCGTTCCCGGTGCTCTCGGGTCTCTCGCTCCTGTACTGGCGCGAGAAGCATGACCGCCTCCACCACGGTCACCCGAACGTCGAGGGCGTCGATCCGGATATCCGGCCGTTCCCGTTCGCGTCGACCAAGAAGACCCACCTGCAGTGCGGTCCGAAGGAGCGCTGGTTCCAGCGGTACTTCCAGAAGTGGGCGTTCTGGCCGATGTCCACGCTGATGGCGCTGGGCATGCGTCGCTCGTCGCTCGTTCACCTTCACAACTGGCGCAAGCGGCACGGCGTCAGCCGCGAGTGGTGGATGGACGTCGCCGCGCTGGTCGCGCACTACTCGATCTGGCTGCTGATCCCGTCGCTGATCTGGGGACCGCTGGTCGCGTTCCTCGTCTACTCGAGCATCTGGGCCGGCGTCGGCGTGTTCCTCGCGCTCGTGTTCCTCCCGGCGCACGCGGGGCTGCCGATCGTTCGCGAGCAGAACAAGGACTGGGTCCACCAGCTCGAGACCACGCGCAACCTCGAGATGCCGCGGTTCGTCTCGTACTTCTTCATCGGCCTCGACTATCAGGTCGAGCACCACCTGTTCCCGAAGATCCCGCACCAGAACATGCGCAAGGCCGCGGCGATCACCCGCAGCTGGTGCGAGCGCCACGGTATCCCGTACCTCAGCGAGCCGTACCATCACGCTCTCGCCGACGCTGCGCGCTTCATGGCGAACGCCTGGGACCGCGACGCCTCCGACCCGCTGCACGTCCGCGCTGGCCTCGTGGGCCACGACAGCGACGCACAGCTCGCTGCCTGAGCGTCGCTGCTCGAGCGTCGCTGCTTGACCGTCGCTGACTGAGTGTCACTGGCGTAGGCGGCGCGACCTGGGCCGCCGTGGGAGCCGCTCCTCGCCGCTCCTCGCCGCATCGGGGCGCGCTTGGCGCGTGACCGCCGAACGCGACCCTCGATGCAGGGCACGGGCAGACGAGCGCCGCCCGTACCGGCGTGAACTCTCAGACCATGCGGCAGTCGGGCTGGGCCCGGCCGATCTTGGTCATCACGACCTGATACAGTTGGCCATCCCGAGCGCGCGCCGCGCCGGCCGCGGCGAGCAGGTAGAACTTCCACATCAGGTAGAACTTGCGGTCGTACCGGTCGCTGATCTCCGAGTACGTGCGATCGAAGTTGTCCCACCACGCCATCAGCGTCGGATCGTAGTCCGGTCCAATGTTGTGGAGATCCTCGGGGACGAACAGCCCCTCCATCGCGCGGCCCATCTGCGACAGCGACGGCGCGACGGCGTTCGGGAAGATGTACTTCTCGATCCACGCGGTGCCGTGGCGGAGGCTCTTGTTATTCGCGATCGTGTGGACCAGTGCCACGCCGTCGTCCTTGAGCGTGCGGTGGATGACCGACATCATGTCGCGGTGATTCTTCGGGCCGACGTGCTCCATCATGCCGATCGAGATCACGCGGTCGAACGTGCCCTTCACGTCGCGGTAGTCCATCAGCTTGAGCTCGACATCGAGCTTCTTGCCGTTGGGGCCCCACATCTCGTTACCGAGGCTGACCTGATCCTTCGAGAGGCTGACGCCGACGACCGAGCAGCCGTACTTCTCGGCGGCCCAGCTCGCCATGCCGCCCCAGCCGCAGCCGAGGTCGAGGACGCGCATGCCGGGCTTGAGGCCGACCTTGCGCGCGACGAGGTCCAGCTTTGCGTCCTGCGCTTCCTGCAAGGTCTTTGCCCGGGAACCAGGGCCACTCCAGTACCCGCAGGTGTAGACCATGCGGTTGTCGAGCATGCGCGTGTAGAGATCGTTACCGATGTCGTAGTGCGCCTCGACCGAGGGACCCGAGCGGGTCTTGCTCTGCAGGTTCATCAGCAGGGCCTTGGCGGTGAGCGCCTTCAGCTTCCAGCTGCCCTGGATCTTCTGCTTGAGGTTCGCGCGCATGATCTTCTCGACGGTGACGTCGAGCGCGCTGCTCTCCCACTGCTCGTCCATGTACGCCTCGCCGAAGCCGAGCGAGGCACCGCGGAGGGTGCGCTCGTAGAACTTCGGGTCCGTGACGATGATGTCGCCCGGCCGCGTGCCACCGATCTCGATGTCCGCGAGCGCGAACAGCTCCCGGATGATCGACTCCGCCTCACTGGAGCGGGTCGGAACGATCGCCGGGAGGACGCGCTCGAACAAGCCGCGGAGTGAGGAGGTCGGAGCAGACGGCGGCAGCTGGTGGGTCCGCTCGCCGGACGAGTGGTGTTGCATGAGGCTGCCTCTTTCCCACGTGCGCGAGCGCCACACAAGCCAAACCCGCTGACCGCGCAAGGTTTGCCGGCATGGGCCAACCCCAGGGGATCCCTGGGATGTTCGGCAGGGGGCTTGGAGGGTGCTACGACGCCGCTGCCGCCGCCTTGGCCTCGGCGGTCTGCGGGATGTGCTCGTTGCGCTTCATCAGGATCGGCATCAGGAACTGGGCGACCGCGCCGAACACGTTGTGCTCGGGCTCGAGCATCTTGCCGATGCCCTGGGCGGTGATCAGGGCGACGAACACCAGCATCATGTCGGTCACTGGGTGGACCCGGTACTTGCGCCCGATCTCGAACATCTCGCCGATCAGCTCGCCATACTCGAGCTTGGCCACGTCCTTGGCGCGGAACTTGGTGGCGAACGCCGCGACCTCGGCGCGCAACGACTCCCAGTCGATCGTCCCCAGGTACGTGTGGAATCGCTTGAGGTGGTTGACCAGGTCGTCCGGAGTGCCCATCGCGAGGCACTTGGTCATGTCGATGAACTGGATCAGCACATCCTCGTGCAGCAGCTTCGCGAGGCCGGCGTCGAAGATGATCAGCGTGCCGTCGTCCTGGACCACCATGTTGCCGGGGTGCATGTCGGCGTGGACGAACCCGTCCTCGAAGCACATCCGGAACATCGCCATCCGCACGGTCTCCGCGAGCTGCGCCTTCCACGCCGGCGGTCGGTCGGTGGGCAGGGCGTCGACCTTGACCCCGCGCACGAACTCCATGGTGAGGATCTTCTCGCCGGAGAACTCGGGGTAGACCTCGGGGAACGACACGCGCGGCCGGCCTTTGAAGTTCGCGCGGAACCGGGTGTAGTTGTCCGCTTCGATCCGGAGATCGGTCTGTTCGTAGATCGCCTCGACGAAGTGCCGGGTGTGGCCCACCGGATCGTTCTGGCGCCACTTCGGCCGCAAGGCCAGCAGCTTGGCTCCGCCGATCAGGAGCGCCTTGTCGCGCTCGACCTGACGGCGCACGCCGGGGCGCAGCACCTTGACCGCGACCTCGCGACCGTCCTTCAGGTGCGCGCGGTGAACCTGCGCCACACTCGCCGCGGCGAGCGCCTTCTCCTCGAAGTCCGCGAACAGCTCGGTCAACGGCTTGCCGAGCTCGGCCTCGATCGTCGCCTTGACGCGCGAGAACCCGAACGGAGGCAGCTTGTCCTGAAGCCGGCGGAGCTGATTGATGATCTCCGGCGCGAACAGATCCGGCCGCGTCGACATCACTTGCCCGAGCTTGATGAACGTCGCGCCGAGGGACGTCATCGTGGTGCGGAGCATCCAGCCGCGGAGATGGGCGAGCGCTCGCCGCCGGCGAGGACCCCACACGAACAGGAAGATGCCGAGCCGCGCGATGCCGTACGAGAGCCCGCTCATCACCACGACCAGCAGGAGCCAGATGAAGTGAAGGAAGTTCCCGGGCCAGCGCAGCACTGCGCAGTGATGGTGCCACAGTCGTGATGCGTGCGGCGGTACATGTGCCACGAGCGGTGGTAGCGTGGCGCGGAAGGTCGATGGCAGTTCCTACCGACCACGACATCATCCTCTCGCTCGGCGAGGACCTGCCCGTCGGGATCTGGGTGGCACGCGCGCCCAGCGGGGAAGAGGTCTACGCCAACCGCACGTTCGCGACGATCATGGGCACCGGGACGCGCGACGCCCAGGCCGGCCACTACGCCGAGCCGTACGGCATCTGCACGCGCGACGGCAAGCCGTATCCCGAGGATCGCCTGCCGTTCGTTCGCGCCCTGATCGAGAAGAAGGTCGTCATCAACGACGACATCACGATCCGCCGTCCGGATGGCAGCTGCGTGGATGTCCGCGCGACGGGGCGCCCGATCGCGGATCTTGATGGCGTGATCACCCACGTGATCGTCGCCTTCTTCGACGTCACCCGCGAGGTCCTCGCGGAGCGCGCCCGCGCCGAGAGCGAGCAGCGCTTGCACCGGGCACAGCGTCTGGAGGCGATCGGTACGCTCGCGGGCGGCATCGCCCACGACTTCAACAACCTGATCTTCGGGGTCAAGCTGATCGCCTCGGATCTCGCCTCGTCCGAGACGGATCCCAAGCGGCGTGAAGCGCTCGCGTTGATCGATGACATCACGGAGCGCTCCGCGGCGCTGACCCGCTCGCTGCTCGGGTTCGCGCGGCGCGGCAAGCATCGCGCGACCACGCTGTGCCTCTCCGACGTGGTGTCGTCGATGAGCGAGCTGCTCCGGCGAACCTCAACGGGCGTCGGGCTCGAGCTCGACCTCGCCGCGGCCGACCGTGGCGCAGTGGTAGGTGATCAGAGCCAGCTCGAGCAGCTCGTGATGAACCTCGTCGGCAACGCGCGCGATGCCGTGGGGGAGGGTGGTCGCGTGGTGATCCGTACGCGTGACGTGGAGCTCGAGACCCCGCGCGTGACCGCGATCGGCGCGGCCACGCGCGGCCCCCACGTGGTCCTCGAGGTCAGCGACAACGGTGCGGGCGTCCCCGACGCGCTGCGCGATCGCGTGTTCGAGCCGTACTTCACGACCAAGACCAAGGGCCCCGATCGCGGCACCGGCCTCGGCCTCGCCACGGTGCTCGGCATCGTGGAGCTGCACGGCGGCTCGATCGAGATCGATCGCGGGCTCGACGGCCGCGGGACCACGATGCGCGTGTTCTTGCCTGCGGCGGCGCGCACCCAGGGGCAAGCGCTCGCTCCCGGATCGGCCCGTCCCGCCACGGTCGCCGTCGCGGGCTCGGGCATGGTGATGGTGGTCGATGACGATCCGATCGTGCGTCGCGCGGTGGCGAACGCGCTCGACAGCCTCGGGTACGCAGCGGTCGAGGCGGCGAGCGGCGCCGATGCCGTCGAGATCTATCGCGCGCATCGCGACGAGATCCGCGGCGTGGTTCTCGACATGGTGATGCCGGTGATGAGCGGCCGCGCGACGTATCTCGCGCTGCGCGAGATCGATCCCGCCGTGCCGGTCCTGTTGATGAGTGGCTACGCGGTCAACGAGGAGGTCCAGCAGATCCTCGATCTCGGCGTGAAGGGCTTCGTCGCCAAGCCGCACTCGGTCGAGCAGCTCGCGGAGGCGCTCGCCCAGGTTGTCGGCGGCAGCCGCGCGCCTCAGCCGTAGCTTAGAGCCGGAACACTGCCCACGTCTGGGCGTACAGCCGGGTCCCGCCCTTGTTCTCGTTGAGGAACGTGTTGTCGTTCTTGCCGAACTTCTCGACGGCGAAGTCGGTCTGCAAGCGCACCTGCGGCGTGACCTGCCAGTGGGCCCCGAGCTCGCCCATCACGAGTGTCGCGGCGCCCTGATCGACGGGCTTGATCCGCGCGCCCTGGAGCCGCGTCACCAGCTCCCATCCCTTCAGCAGGGGCGCCGCGTCGGTCGCCGGTCCGTACTCGCCGTCGGGGGTGAACCCGAACACCACGGAGGCCGACTCGGAGCTCAGGTGGCCGTCGAGCGTGACCTCGGAGGCCACGGTCCCGTCGGGATACGCGAGCTGCTTGCCATCGCGGCGAAAGCCCGCCTCCGCCGTCATCTTCCAGTGCGGCTGGCTGACCGCGACGTCACCGCTCACGCGCCACATCACGCCGCGATACGGGCGGTTGGTCAGGTAGGTCGAGTCGTACGGCTCCACCGCGATCTCGCCATAGTCGGGCTCGTCGAGACGGAGCCGGGTTCCGGCGCCGATGCTCGCCTCGAACGCGTGTCCCGGCGTGTAGCCGAGACGACCCGAGGCATTCCACTTGCTGCCCGCGCGCGCGAGGTCCTCTTTCTCGACGCCCGACGGGATCTGGGGCGAGTCCTCCGGATCGCCGCCCGGCAGTGGCGGTGGATCGCGCACCACGGCCGCAGCCCAGAACACGCGGTCGTCGGTGGAGGTGCCCGAGGCCATCACGCCGACCTCGTGGTCGTAGTTGTAGAACGTCATCACGCTGCGCTCGATGAACGGCTGGTCGAACGAGAACGTGTCGCGCTCGAGACCGCCGGGGGCCTTGATGAAGCCGAACTGCAGCTCGAGGTGCTTGTTCGGCTCCCAGGTGGCGAACATGTTGTGAATCTCGAAGTGCATGTTCTTCACGGAGATCTCGAAGCGGAACGCGACGTGCTTCTTGAGGTCAGCGTGGAAGCCGAGGCGCGCGCGCCGGACGATCAGATCGACGGTGGCGTCGGGGGCCACGGCACCATCGGGGAGGAACGCCTGGCTGAACCGGAGCATCGGCTCGAGCAACAGGCGCATGCGAAGCGCCGTGTGGTGACCGAGGTGCAGCTTCACCCAGTGCCCCGGCGTGTACGTGACCCTGAGGTTGCCCTTCTTGCTCTTGGGCTTCTTACCGTCGCGCGTGTCGGCTGGGTCGGCCGCGTCGGCGTCCTCGCCGTCCAAGGGGTCGGTGACCGACGGTAGAGGGGGCGTCGTCACGGTCATCGTCGGGGGCGTCGTCACGGTCATCGTCGGGGGTGTCGTCGTCGAGGGTGTCGTCGGGGGCACAGGCGGTTCGCTCGGCGTCTGCGAGGGCGGAGCCGGCGGAGCTGGCTGATCCCCCGCAGCCTGGGCGAACGCCGTCGCGGGGACACACACGAGGAGCGCGAACAGGCCGAGCTTGGTCATCGTCGCCAGCGTAGAACGGCCGGTGACGAGTTCGCCGCAGTTGTGTCCCGGAAAACTGCCGTGCAGCGCTCGCACACACTGCGCCCAGATGAGAAACAGATGAGAAATAGATGAGAACCAGACGAGCGCGCGAGGACAGCGTCAGCCGATCTCCGTGAGCAGAAAGCTCGCGGCCCGGGTGACCCGCCCCGCGTTCACGGTGCGGTCGCGCTGACGATCCAGGTCGAGGACGGGCCCCACACGGAGCCATCCTCGCGGCGCCAGGGCGTGAGCACCTCGCGGAGCGAAGCCTCGATCATCGGGCGCTTGGTGACGCCGAGCTCACCGGCGAGGCGCACCACCTCACCGGCGGGGCCGAGCGTGAGCGCGAAGCCGATCGCCTCGTCGAGGGTCTTGCCGAGCTGGATCGGTGCATCGAACCGCTCGAACATCGGATCGCGAAAGCCGGCGGCGAGCAGCTGGTCGCCGACCACATCGCAGCTCGCCATCGAGAACGGCCCGGGGCCACACGTCACGTTGTCACCCTTCGGTGGATCGCCGAGCAGCTCGCGCACCGCGTGCTCGGCGTGACTGGCCCACTCGTTCGCGTCCTTCTTGCGCCACACCGTCATCGTCAGCCGACCGCCGGGCACCAGCGCCTTGCGCGTGTGGCGCAGCGCGAACACGGGCTGGTTGAAGAACATCGTGCCCATCCGCGAGAACGCCATGTCATACGGCCCGCCGGGGACCTGCTCCTCGATATCCGCGACCTCGAACGAGACGTTGGCGTGGCCCTTGGCCTCACCGCGCGCGGCCTCGATGAAGTTCGCCGCGGCATCGATGCCCACCGCCGCACCGCCCGGTCCGACGCGGCGGCCGAGCTCGATCGTGGTGTCACCGAAGCCACACCCGATGTCGACCACGCGCCATCCCGGCTGTGGCGGGTGGAGCTGCATCGCCCGCGCACCGTGATGGCCGAGGCCCTTGGTCAGCACCTCGCGGTAGCGGACGAACTTGTCGAACAGGACCGTGTTCCACGCCGTGATCGCCTCGACATTCCCCGGGAGCATCCCGCGATGCTACCGCACCGCTCGGCTACAGCGGTGAGCCGGTCGCGGCGGGCCCGAGCATCGCGCGCCGGATCACCGGGAGTGGTGCGCACCCGTGAGACAGGAACGCATCGTGGAACTCGCCGAGGCTCGCGCCCGGATGCAGCTTCTTCCAGTCCGCCACGAGGTTCTTGATCACGAGCTTGCCGAGCGTGTAGGCGAGGTACATCGGATCGAACGTGCCGCGCACGGCCTGCTGGCGCGCGTTGCCGGCATCGACGAAGCCCTTGTCCGCGAACAGCTGGGTCGCGTCCTCGACCGACAGGGTCCCCGTGTGAAGGCCGAGGGTCGCCACGAACCGCACGTCGCGCAGCAGCGCCTCCTTCAGCATCCCGATCCGGAGCTGCGGGGTCTGCCCGCCGATGCCCGCGTCGAACATCATCTCCTCGGTGTAGTGCGCCCAGCCCTCGCTGGTGGAGTAGGTGCAGAACGCCTGCAGGATCTTCGATGGGTTGGCCTTGAGGTGGAGGCGCTGGAGGTAGTGCCCCGGGTAGACCTCGTGGATCGTGGTGAACAGGAGGTCCGCACGCGGAGGCAGGTACGAGGCCTGCTCGGCCGCGGGCCATTTCGGATCGGGCGGTGAGATGTAGTAGAAGCTCGGCAGCGGCTGGGTCTCGAACACGCCCGGGGCGTCGAGGAACGCGGAGTTCCAGCGCTGGAACGGCGGCGATTCCTTGACGATCGCACTCTCGGTGCCGGGGATCGAGGCCAGCTTGTTGTCGACGAGGAACTGGCGGAGCGAGGCGCTCTGCGCGGTCGCGAGGGCGAGCACGTCGGCCGGCGCGGGGCGGTCGTTCGCCATCAGCGCCACCACCTCGGCGGTGGTCTTGCTCGGATCGATCGCGCGGGCAGCTTCGTCGAGGGCCGCCGTGTTCCGGCGAAGATCCGCGAGAGCGATCGCCTGGAGCCGCCCAAGATCGAGTGCGATGCCCTGCGTCTCGACGAGCATCTTCTCGAACTTCGCCGTGCCGAGCCGGAAGTTCTGGGTGCCGTGCGGCTGCTGCACCGAGAGCCAGGCGGCGTGCTCGGTGAGCGCGGCCTTGCACGTATCCAGCGCCGGATCGATCTCTGCCTGGTTCGCGAGCGGGATCGTGATCGTGTCGAAGGTCTGCCGGACGTCCTTGTCGGCGAACTCGAGCAGGCCGCGGGTCTGGAGCAGCGCCGTGTCGATCCACGGGCGCGGCATCGGGAGCGCGAGGTTGGTCCGCGCCTGAGCGAGGTACGCGGGCAGGGCAGCGCACAGCTTGATCACGGCGGCGGCGCGCGTGAACGCCGGGGCGTAGTCGCGGATGATGTACGCGTCGAGGTTGATCGCGCCCGAGTAGCTCATCGGGTTGGTCCGGTAGGCGTCGAGATCGACGAGCTTGAACAGCCGGTTTCTGAGCTCGGACACCAGCACGTCGCGCTCGTCGTGCTGGAGCGGTGTCATCGCCTTGGTGTCGAAGCGGAGCAGGACATCGCGATCGTGCTCGAGTTGCCGTTGCACGTCTTCGAGCGCGGCAGGCGTGCGATCGGGGAGCTCGCCATCGTACTTGTGGAGGCCGAGGGAGACCGCGTCGGCGGGCGAGGTGCGGTACAGGTGATTCGCCACGAAGTACGCGAGGTCCTCGAAGCGCTCGGGGACATCATCGGAGGTCACGGTCGAGGTCGTCGGCAGCTTCGATGAGCAGCCGACCGTGATCGAGACGACGAGCGTGAGCCACAGCCTGCGATCCATGCGCGGAGCATACCCGTCCGCACGGCGGACGCGTGTCCGAGAGCCGGCCGGACACGGACAACCGGTCTCAATGGTTTCGAACAGATCGCGTCGGCACGCCGCATGCCTGAGTGACGCGTCATGCGAACCGCTACCTATGTCCTGTGTCCCTGGTTGTGTGCCGTGATGTTCTGGTCGGTGTTCGGTGCGTGCGTCGCCGAGGTTCCGGACGAACCCGAGCCCGTGTCGCGCTTGCTCGCGAGCTGGGACCCTCTCGCGTGTGGTGAGCCGCATCGGGTGGTGGTCGAGCTTGAGGACGAGGCGGGCAATCCGGTGACGTCCTCCACGCCGTGCTGGCTCGGCGGCCTCGCGATCGATCTGCCGCGCTGGGGCTGGTACACGGGCCGGATCTACACGTGGGTGCTCGACGAGCCGATCCGCTCCGTGCGCAACGTGACGATCGCCATCGATGCGCCCGTGATCCACTGGCAGGTGATCACGCCTCCGTGAGGATGATATGCTGGACCATATGAAGCAGATCCTCGTGCAGCTCGATGACGCGCTGGCCGAGGAGTTGGAGCGCTTCGTCCCCGGTTCCTCCCGGAAACGATCGGACTTCATCCGCAAGGCGATCGCGCGTGCGCTGCTCGACGTGGTCGAGGTCACCACCTCCGCCGCATACGCCAGGCACCCGCCACGCTACGACGCCAACGGATGGGCTCATCCCGACGAGGCGTACCCGGTGCCGAGCGCGCTTCGCTTCACCGCCGTGAAGCGCGGTTCCCGGAGCGTGAAGCCTCCGTCCGCCCGACGCGTGAAGCGATGAGGCAATACGAGCTGTGGTGGGCTGACCTCCCTACGCCGAGTGGTAGGCGGCCTGTTCTGCTCCTGTCCCGCGATCAGGCCTTCCAGTACCTGACGACCGTGATCGCGGTGGAGATCACGACGGTGATCCGTGCCATCCCGCAGGAGCTCCGGCTGGGCCGGTCCGAGGGGCTCGCTCGCCGCTCGGCCGCACGGTTTGACAGTCTGCACTCGGTCTCCGTCTCGTGGCTGCATCGGCGGATCGGCAAGCTCGCCGCACACCGGATCCCCGAAGCCAAGCGTGCTCTGGGGCATGCACTCGCATGGATCGAGCTGTTGCCGGCTCCGCTCAGCTGGCCGTAGTCCGTGCCCCGCCGCCGCAGCCGCTACGCAGCGGTCGGCTCGGCCGTGGGATCGAGGCCGCGCGCGCGGAGGTCCCGGACCAGCGCGGGTTCGATGCCGTACCGGTCGAGCACGGCGCGGAGCTGGGCGCGCGCGGCGGCATCGTAGCGGCCCACCCGCTTGCCGAGGATCAGCTCGTTCTTCGCCGAGTGCTCCCAACCGACGAGCTCGGTGACGGTCACCTTGTACCCGTGGGCCTCGAGCACGAGGCCGCGGACCACGTTGGTGAGGTGCGAGCCGAGCTCGCGGCGGTGCAGCGGATGGGCGAACAGCGCGGCGGTCGCCGGATCGATGGGGCCCGCGGGGCGTGCCTTCTCGAGCTGACGCGCGACCTCGGCCTGGCAGCACGGGACCACGGCGACGTGATCCGCGCCTTGTGCGATCGCGAGGGCGAGGGCGTCGTCGGTGGCGGTGTCACAGGCGTGCAGCGCGGTGACCACGCTCGGGCGGCGGGGCAGGCTGGTGGCGGCGATCGCGCCGGTGGCGACGGTGAACCGCGCCTGGCCGAACCGCGCGGCGCGGGCGGCCGCCTGCTCGGAGAGCTCCGGGCGGGCCTCGATCGCGACCAGCGTGCCCTTGCCGGCAGGCCCGAGCACGAGCTCGTAGAGCACCGCACCGAGGTAACTCTTACCGGCGCCGCAATCGACGACGATCGGATCAGGTGTGCGCGCGAGCGCGTCATCGATCGCCGGGCGGAGCAGGCCGACGAGGTGGCGGATCTGCTTGAGCTTGCGGCGGGCGTCCGCGTTGAGCTGGCCGTCCCGGGTCAGGAGGTGGAGATCCTTCAGCAGCGCGATCGACATGCCCTTCGGGACATCGGGATCCGTCGTCGGGTCGTGCTGCTGCTTGGCCACGCGGCTCTCTAGCACGCGCTCAGTGCACGTGCAGCGTTCGCGTCGACTGCTTGAGGATCGATCCGCTCGCGGTCCGGCTGGTGATCTTGAGGGTGCGCTCCCCGGTCTGCTGGAACGCGAACTTGATCATGCCGCGGGTGGACTTCACGCGGCCCGAGACCGTATCGGTGAGCGGGAAGCCATCCGAGGTCACCTCGACGGTGGCGGCGCTGCCCACGACCTCGAGGCCGATCTCGTACTCGAGCTCGCCGGTCTGGTTGACGAACACCTCGGGCGTCGCGGTCGAATCGATCAGGCCGTTGCCGACGGCGACCACGGCGCCCGCCGCATCGAGACCGCGGATCTCGACGGGGCGACCGAGCTTCTGGGCGTTGAACGTATAGTCGAGCTCCGCCGTGCCACCCGCGGTGTCGGCGGCGCCGACCAGGTAGTCCTCGACACGGATCTCCACCCGGACGGCGCCGGTGGGCGGGGATGCGTGGAAGCTGACCGAGCCGTCCGCGTTGGGCAGCCAGTAGAACGGCAGCGCAGCGGAGCGCGGCGTGATCGCGGTCTCTCCGGCCTGCGCGAACGACTGGAGCTGGGTGAGCGTGCCGTTGAACTTGTCGAGATCGACCTTGCCGCGGATGCCGTCGACCGTGCCCTTGTCGGTGTTCTGCCAGAACGTCCACCGGCTCCACGGCAACGGGAGGTCCGGGCACTTCG
>JAYVRN010000188.1:0-7251 GCA_043776275.1 Myxococcales bacterium
ACGTTGATCGCGACGATGTCACCGACGCCCAGCACGACCTCCTTGCTCCGGGGATCGGGCTCCCCTGCATAGTTGTAGTTCGGGAGGTTGCTGCCGCAGGCAGCGAAGAGGACGAACAGGACCATGACCGCACGCATGCGGGCAGTCTGGCAGAAGACCCGTGGCGTTGGCCTGGGTCAGCGAAGGATTCGCGCGTGAGACCGCCGAGAGGGAGCGACTCGCGTGGAGGTCAGGGCCCGAAGTCGGCGGCGTTGTTCGTGGACGTACAGCCGCCCTTCATCTTGCCGCCGCACTGCGTGGCGCCGTTGAACTGCACCAGCTCGCGGACCTCTTTCGGCGTATCGGGATACTTGATGCACTTCGAAACGATGAACACCTGAAAGTCATAGTCGACCGACGCGACCGGAACCGGCTCGTCGTCGTTGTCGACCAGGTAGACCGAGAAGTCGTCTCCTGCAACGGTATCGATCTCGTGGGTCGGGATGCCGCCAGGGCTGTTGAGCCACAGGGGCTCGGTGGTGTCGTCATCGGCGGTGTTGGCGATGCCGTCCGGACCCGCGCTCTGGGCGAGGGCGGCATCCCAAAGCGGGTGGTTGTTGGCGACGATCGGCCGCGCCGCCGCGAGCCCCGCCTCGGCACAGTACAGCGAGGACATGCCGCTTCGCGTGAGGCCCGTGGCGCGGGTCGCGGCGAGCTGCGTGCTGACCAGCGCCGCTCCGCCTGCGATCAGGGCGGCCACGATGACCAGGGTCACCAGCATTGCGCTACCGCGTTCGCGGGTACGTCGGGTGTGCTTCATGGTGACCCCGTGAGGTTACGGATCTCGATATTCGACGACAGCAAGCGACGGCGGTAGCCATCCAGCGTCCCGGAGGCCGCGTGATCGAGGATCGCGGGGCGCACGAAGGACGCGGTGCCGTTGACCGGCGTGGTCGCCCGCGCGAGGAGCTCGATCCGGATGCCACGGACGAGGCCCGCGAGCGGGCCATCGCCAGCATTGTTGTATTCCCATTCGTCACCCGCGCCATTGGCCGTCTCGTCCGCGGTGCCGTTGTTGTCGGTATCGAACCCCACGGCGAGCTGGAGATCCTCCACGCCCTCGGCGAGCGGCTCCGCGCTCGCGAACGTGCTCGTGCCATCCGGGTCCATGAACAGGGTCGGGATCCCGTCGAGGTTCCCGATGTAGAAGCGCGCCCGCACCGCCCGAACCACGAGGGCACCCGGATTGTAGGTGATCGCCGAGGCGCAGGTCGGGGTGGCCATGGTCAGGACGTTTCCCGCCTTGTTGGTGATCCGGTAGAGGTGCCCGGTCCCGAAATCCGTGATCACGAACCAGTCGTCGATCTCGAGCCCGGTGGCGTCATTCACGGTCACCGTGTTGCCGGTACTGAGCGCGGTCGTCGACGAGGTGACGACCGAGCCGTACGCGAACACCGCGGTCACCTCGTCGGTGCCGGCGATCGCGTCGGTCGCTGTGGTGTTGTTGGTCACCGTGAGTGCGGCCGGAAGGGCACAGCTCGCATCGCCCTCCTGCTCGGTGGTGTAGATCAGCCCGGAGGGGACCGCCGGGCTCGCGCCACGCAGGGCCTCGGAGAGGAACGTCATCGCGGAACGCGCGGAGCTCTCGGTGGCCACCGCCGCCTTCTGCTCGCGCATGCCGTTGACGAGCGAGACCGCGACGGCGAGCACGCCCGCGATCGCGAACGAGAACAAGACGAGCGAGATCATCAACTCGACGAGCGTGAAGCCACCCTGCGTGCGTCGCCTGCGCTGTCGAAGCACTAGTTCCGCCTCCCGTAGAGCGTGACAGTGCGCGGCACGGCGTCCTCGTTCCACGTCACGGTGACCGAGAGATCGGTATAACTGCCGACGATCGGCGTCACGGTCCACGCCCGATCGAAGATCCCGCCGGGCGCACCAGCGGGGGTGAGACCCGTCTCCGAATTGCTGACGGCGGCGGTGGTCCGCAGCCGCTCGAGCTGGTCCTGTGCAAGCACCGCGGCCTCGGTGCTATGACGTGCCGTTCCAGACGCACGGGTCTCCGAGGTGTAGAGCCCGATGATCCCGGCCATCGCGATCGCCGTGATCAGCACGGCGATCATGACTTCGATCAGCGTGAAGCCATGGTCTGGCGGCTTGCGTGCGTGGCGTGTCATGGCTGGTGATCTCAGAGGGTCTGGAGCCAGAGGCGGCGAGTCGCCTGGTTGGCCGCAGAGCTGGTCGTCGTTCCGGCGGTGGAGGCGGCGCTGGTCGAGACCTGCTCGACCTTGTCGGAGGTTCCCGAGTACAGGTCGGTGCCGTTGTTCGCGAGCGACGACGCACCACCCTGGATCGCCACGATCGTCGCGGTCCCTGCACCACCACCGATCGCGACCTTGTACACGTGGCCGGTCTGGGCACCCGCCGTGCCGTAGAGCACGTCGTTGACGTCGGTGGTGTCGGTGGTGAAGAACAGCTCGTTACCCACGACCAACGCCTGCTCGTACGCCTTCTCGCCGGAGGTCAGGTCGTAGGTCCAGGGTACGCCGGGAGATCCGGAGGACTCGTTGAAGTTGCCGGTCGTCGTGTTCAACGACACAGCGACAGCCTTCTGCGCTGCCGTCGTCCACTGCGGATTGGTGGCTCCCGTGTCGGCATAGCCACCAGGGATCGCCAGCGCGTACAGCGTGCCGCCACTGTCGTAGATCGCGGGGACGGCCCCGAACGGGTGGAGGTTCGTCGTGAACCGGAACAGCGGGTTGCCGGAGAACCGGTTGTTGCCAGTGCTGGCGTCGAGCTGCCACAGATCGCCCCACAACGTCCCGAACACCACATCCGTCAAGAAGCCGTTGCCCTGCCGATCGACGGCAACCGCACCACCCGGGATCCCCGAGGCTGGGGGCAGCCCACCAGCCCCGCGCGATGCGTTGGTGTTGTAGAGGTTGGAGAACTTGGCCGGCCACAGGTCCGAGCCATTCTCGATGTTGATCGCGGCGACCACGGCACCCGCAGCGCCGGTACCACCGTTGTTGGTCTCGATGAACGCCGTCAGCTTCATCGCGCCGCCGACGTTCACCTTGCCCATCGAGACCGTGAGCCCGACGCCGAGCTCGACGGCACCACGAACCGCCGGGGTGGTGTACTCCCAGAGGACGGTCGGGTTTGCCGGATCGGTGACATCGAGGGCATACACGGACGGGGTCTGGCCGGACGTCGCCGGGTCCCCCGAGCCGGTCTGGAAGGTCAGGACGGTCTTGAACGTGCGCGTCCCGGAGCCGGTGAAGTCACCGAACATGTCGAGCACGTGGGGCGACCCATCGATTCGTGTGGTGTTCGAGCGAACTCGCTTGAGCTGGGTGCGCGGAAGGAACGCCCACATCTCGATTCCGGTCGCGGTGCAGATCGGCCCGGAGACGCTGCCGCACACCGCGTGGATCATGCCGTCCGTGGCACCGAAGTAGACGACGGTGGGCCGGGTGGTGCCGGCGACGAGGCTCGTGGGGATCACGGCGACCGTGGAGCGATCCACGCCGCCGAGCTTGGACACGTACGGCCCCGTGCCCGTGCCAGCGAGCGTGCGCTGGATCAGGGTCGTCTGTTCCGAGGCCGCGAGATCGGGCGCCATCAGCGGACCCACGGTTGGCTGGTTGGCCGACTTGACGACGGTGCGAGTCGGGCTGAAGCCAGCGGTGGAGTTCGTGAACACCGTCCTGCAACCCGAACTGAAGTCGGTGCAGGTGTCGTTCGACGCAGGGATCAACGTCGCGGCGTCGAACACCCGGGTCGGGACGCCGAAGTTGTCCGCGGACGTGGTGACGTTGACGACCGGGATCGCACGCATGTGGCCCAGGATGTTCGGGAACTGAAAGGATGACGGGATCGAGGCGGCGGCATTCGGGACGAAGCTCGGCACCGGCGCCGGCGTCACCGACTCGAACGTACCCTGCACGATCGACATGGTTCCGTCGATGCTCGCGACGATCGGGGATGCGCGGCTGACCTCCGACGTGGTCGTGACGATCGGGGGCTCGCCGAGCAGGAGGAGCGTCTGGAGAATGAGCTTGGTGCCGGCGACGACGCCGCTGACATCGTGACCGCCGACGTAGATGATGTTCGCCTTCGCCGGGTCGTTGTCCTTGTTCATGCGGCTGACGAAGTCGGTGACGATCATGCCGGACGACCGCGCGGTCGCCGGGAAGTTCACGAACCCGGAGTTCAGGTTGTTGACGCCGCCGATCAGCGGCGTGGCGCCGGGCCGGTACATCGTGCTGGGCTTGTTGTTGATGAAGCTGGCCACCGAGCCGCCGACCGGGGTCCACTTGAAGTCGGCGGTCTGGGCGAGCGGCTCGCTCGGTTGCGAGAAGTAGATGCACGCGTTGCCGTTCGACATGTTCGGATCGCTGCAGTTCTGGGTCGGGCCACTCGGCGCGGCGTTGTTCTTCACGAAGCCGAGCGGATTGAACCCGGAGCACGCCCCGGCGGTGTCCTTGCAGCTCTGAAACTGCGTGGTGGCGATCCCCTGGGTGGGGCCACCCTCGAGCGACTGGATCGAGTGACACTCCGCCATCAGGCCGGTCTGGCCATCGAGGAACGTGACGATCTTGTTCATCGCCACGGCCTCACCCACGGTGGGTGCGGAGCCCGCCGTGGCCTTGGTCTCCCAGTGTGGCAACCACACCATCTTGTACTGGGTAGGGTCGAGCAGACCCGCGGCGAAGTCCGAGAAGTCAAACGTGTCGTAGATCTCGCCGCGGACTCCGGGTCCAAGCGGACACTTGACGGGATCGGCCGCGTTGGCACCTCCGGGCGGACACCCACCTGCGGTCGCGAACGACAGACCGGCATTCCTCAGGTACTTCTGGAGAATACCGTCGGACACGCTCTTGGTCGGGATGAGGGCGCCAAACTTGGTGACATCGCCGCCGGAGAACGAGGGGGGGATCACGGCCGCGCTTCCCGTATTGATCGTGATCGTCTTCGCGGTCACCGAGGTGATCGTCCAGACCGCGTTGTAGGCGGGAACGCTCACGTTCGAGATGCTCACCTGCTGACCGGCGAGCAAGTTGTGGTTCGCCACGGTCGTCAGGAGGATGTTCGTGCCGACCTTCTGGATGCCGGGGAGGACGACCTGGCCGTTGCCCGCATTTGCGAGCCCGGTGGTTCCCCAGGTGAACGTGAAGGTCTTCGAATTGGGCACCGTGGTCACGGTCACCGCGGCTCCACCCGTGTTGTAGCCGCCGACACTCACACCCGTGAGCGCGACCTGGCTGCCAACCACGAGGCCATGGTTCGACTTCGTGATGATCGTGACCGTCGAGCCAGACTCGGTCGCGCCGTTGTTGCTCTTCTTCTCGATGTTCCGCGTGCCGTACGCGATATCGATCGCGGACACGCCCGGGGCGGTGGTGGCGAGCAGGGCGACGCGCGGCGGGGCCGCCGTGAAGGTCTTCTGTGCAGGCGCCATGAACGTCGTCTTCGCGCGGTGGATCTTGACGTACCCACCCACGGAGGTGCCGAAGTTGCAGGACCCCAGGCCCGTGCGGAACGGCGTGAAGCTGATCAGCTTGCCGACCGGGGGGCCCGCGGCATCGTCATAGACAGGGGTGATGCCCTGGAGAATGTTGAGGAAGGTCGACGCGTCACTGCTGTCGACGATGAATGGCGCGCCGAGATAGCGGACCTTGGTGTGACCATAGAGGCCGTGGTTGATCGTCTCGGTGGCGTAGCCCGGATAGACGTCGGCATCGGAGGAGTGGTCCTCCGTGATGATAAACGTGTCGTTGATCGCGGCAGGGGACAGGTTGTTGACCAGCATCACCGGCGTCGCGGCGGGGGCGACGACCTCGAAGTCACAGCCGTCCAGCCAGCGTGGGTCTCCGGGGAGCATCGGATCGGTGCTCTTGTCCGTCGGGGTGCAGCGATTGGGCGAGGCCTTGGTCGAGCTGAACGTGTAGTAGAGCTCGATCGGCCCCTTGGGAAACAGCAACGGACGCGCCGCGATGTAGGCGTTCGCACGGAGGATGTCGTAGACGAGGCCGTACATCGACACGGCACCGCAATCCGACTGGTAGGCGGCGCCCGGCGGGATGATCAAGGACCCCGACAGGAACTGCTTGTCCGCGCGTGCGGACGAGCCGAGCATGCCAACCAACAGGAGCACGATGAAGGGGCGAGGGAGAAATCGCATGGTTTTGCCTCTCATGTGGTTCACCAGTACTGACGGGAATAGACGCCACCCGTCACGTGATAGACGATGACGCGGTACTTCCAGGACTCGGCGGTGTCGGTCACCCAGATGGTCGAGCTCGGAGAGGCCTGACCGTCGGGACGGAAGTTGATCACGACATTGAGACCACTGTTCGCCGCGGTGGGCTCGGTGCCGCTGGCTGCGGTCGGTGCGGCGCCTGCGGTGACGTCCCACACCACCACCGTGTTCGGCCAGGTGATCTGCTGGATCGGCACCGGATCCCATGTCGCCGGCAAGGTCAGGCCCGTCGTCACGCCGGATTCGACATACGCCGCGGTCGGGGTGATCCTGACTCGCTGGGTCTTGCGCGTGGCGCTCGCCCGGAGGCGGGCGAAGTTCATCATCGTGGTGAGCTGCTCGGAGACGACCTTGGCGTTCGCACCATAGGGACGAGACGACGCCGAGATCATCAGCCCCGAGAGGATGGCGATGATCACCACGACCACCATCAACTCGATGATGGTGAAGCCTCGCTGCCTGCGCGTGAACACCCCGCGCTTCATGATCCCTCGTTCTGCGCCTGGATCTGGGAGTTGATGCTGCTCATGAAGTACGTGGCGTAGTTCGTGCCATCGCCATCTCCATCGCACGTGGCGACCGCGAAGTAGTAGCTCGTGGTACCCGGTGCGGTGAACACGAAGCCCGTCGGCGCCGTGCCGCTGTCGGCCCACACCTGGTACTTGCAGCGGAGGATCTCCATCGCCGGGTTCATCCGCACGGCGATCCAGTCCGCGTCGCTCATGCACGTCGACATCGAGACGCCTGCGGTCGTCGTCGTCGTCGGGCACTCGGCGATGTTCGAGTACACGCCGTTATCGACCTTGTACTGCTCTTCCTTGATCGAGATCTCGGCGAACACCGCCGCGACCTCGGACTTCGACTTGACCTTTGAGGCCTGCGTGAAGAACTGCGGGATCACGACCACCGCGAGGACCGCGAGCACGACCACCACGATCATCAGCTCGATGATCGTGAAGCCGCGCTGACCGCGCACGCGTGACGCCTCGATGAAACCCTGATCCATC
>JAYVRN010000189.1:0-7242 GCA_043776275.1 Myxococcales bacterium
CTGCGCATGGGGTCTCGCTACACGCGTGTCGTTTCGGTGCTGGCGCTGGGCGGCGTGGTCGCCCTCGTCGGCCTGATCGGTTCTCACGGCGCGCGCGCGGTGACGCCACCGCGCGGTGCGCTCTCTCCCGATCCTTCGCTCGTTCACTATCGCTATCCGATCGTGGCGCGGGTCTCGCCGATCGATGATCTGAACGAGACGATCACCGCACTCGAGGCTCGGACCAGCGCTCCGGTCGCCTCGCCGATGGAGATGGCCGATCTCGCGGATCTCTATCTCCGGCGTGCGCAGCTCGCCGTCGATCCCGAGGACTACAAGAAGAGTGGCGAGATCGCGAAGCGCTCGCTCGCGATCTTGCCGTATCCGAGCTCGGCGCCGCTCACGCTTGCGAAGCTCGCGACGGCCCACCACGAGTTCCGCACCGCGATCTCGCTCGCCCGCGAGTTCCTCACGCACTCGCGCTCGCCGGGCGCCCTCGGAGTGCTCGCCGCCTCGCACCTCGCACTCGGTGAGCTCGACCGCGCGAGCGAGGCCGCGGAGTGGGCCGTGGGTGTGAAGCCCGACAGCGCCGGCTACCTGATGCGCGCGCTCGTCTTCCAGGCGCAGGGTCGCGACGCCGAGGCCGCCTATGACTTCGCGCACGCCGCCGCTCTCGAGGAGGCCGGCGATGCCGAAGAGGCCGCGCGCCTGCGCACGCTGTGGGCCCGCTTTCTCCTGCGCCGTGGACAGTGGGCCGATGCCGACACGCTCCTCGCCGAGGCTGTGCGGATCGCGCCGGGCTATGCGCTCGCGGTGGCACACCAGGGCGAGCTCGCGCTGCGCACCGGGCAGGCCAAGCAGGCCAAGCAGCGGTTCGAGGACGCGTTCGTCACCTCCCACCAGGTTCGCTACCTGATCGACGAGGCGCGCGCGCAGGAGCTCGCCGGCGATCTCTCCGGTGCCACGAGCACGCGCGCCCTCGTCGAGAAGCTGGTGCGCGCGGAGCTCCGCGACAACGGCACGGGCCATCGCCTCGAGCTCGTGGAGATCCTGGTCGATCGCGGAGCAGCTCCAGACGTGGTCGAGGCGATCGCCCTCGCGCGCGACGAGGTCACCGCGCGGCCCAGCGCGGACACCCGGTTTCAACTGGCCCGAGCCCTCGCTGCCGGCGGCAACCGGCGCGAGGCTCTCGACGCCGTCCGTGCCGCGCTCGCGACTGGCGCGCGCGACGCCCGCCTGTACGAGCTCGCGTCGCGGCTCGAGCGCGCCTCCGCCAATGCGTCGCGGGCCGACCTCTACGCCGCCGAGGCCGCCCGCCTCGATCCGGGGAACGCCGGCTGGCGCAGCCTCGGTCTCCGAATTCCGTGACAGACTCGGGCACCGTGCTCGCGCGCCGCGTGTTGCTCCTCGGGATCGTCGTCGCAGGGATGGTGCGTCCCGCCGCGGCGCATCCGCTCGATGTCGGCTACCTGCGGGTCGAGGCGCGCGGCGATGCGGTCGCGATCACGCTCGATGTCGACGTCACGGCCGCCGCCACGGCCCTCAAGGTCGACGCGAAGGCGCTCGACGCCGCCGGCCTCGCCACGCACGCACGTGCGCTGGCCGACGCGACCTACGCCCGCGCACCGATCACCACGGACGCGGGCGCGTGCACGTGGGCCGGCGCCGTGACCGCCTTGAACGATCGCGTGGTGCGCGTCACGGACACGGCCACCTGCGCCGGCGGCGGAGTGCGCCGCTGGAGCTTTCCGATGATCCGAGAGGCCCGGATCTCCCCGACCTTCGAGCTCCTGGTGAAAGAAGTCCTCGACGACACCGAGCGCCTGACGCTCGTCGATCGCTACAAGCCCGAGCTCGAGCTCGGCGACGCGACCTCCGCGAGCTCCTCGTCCTACGGCTTCGGCGGCTTCGTATGGTCCGGCATCCAGCACATCGGCGCGGCGCCGAGCGAATGGCACGGCGACGACGGCTGGAAGCTCCCCGATGGCATCGATCACATCCTGTTCCTCATGGCGCTGATCCTGGGTGGAGGCACCCTGCTCCAGCTGATCGGCATCGCCAGCGGGTTCACGCTCGGCCATTCGATCACGCTCGCCCTCGCGGCGATCGGCGTGGTCCGGCCTCCCCCGCAGGTGATCGAGCCCTTGATCGCGCTCTCGATCGCCTTCGTCGCGGCCGAGGCGATGACAGGGCTGTGGAAGCAACACCGCTGGAAGATCGCGACGTTCTTCGGCCTCGTGCACGGCTTCGGCTTCGCGAACGCGCTCGCCGGGCTCGATCTCTCGACCGGCCAGATGGTGAAGGCGCTGTTCGGGTTCAACCTCGGGGTCGAGCTCGGCCAGATGATCCTGATGGTGGTCCTCGTCCCGCTCGTGTTCCTCGCGCATCGCAACAAGCGCATCGAGCCCTACATCATCAAGGGCCTCGCGGCGGCGATCGGGCTCGCGGGCATCTACTGGTTCGTCGAACGGGTCCTCACGGCGCTCTCCTGACATACTCCCCACGTGGACTTCGACTACGTGGTCGTCGGCTCGGGCTTCGGAGGCAGCGTCTCTGCCTGCCGGCTCGCGGAGAAGGGGTACTCGGTCGGCGTGCTCGAGATGGGGAAGCGGTGGACCGCGAAGGACTTCCCGAAGACCACCTGGAACCTGTGGCGATGGATCTGGCGGCCGGGCCTCAAGCTGTTCGGCTTCTATGACATGCGCCCGTTCAAGCACGTCGTGATCCTGTGCGGCAACGCCGTCGGCGGCGGCTCGATCACGTACGCGAACACGATGCTGGTCCCGCCTCCGTCGGTGTGGGCCGAGGGCTCGTGGAAGGGGCTCGCGAGCTGGCAGGCCGAGATGCCGGCCCACTATGCGACCGCGCAGCGCATGCTCGGGGTGACCCGCAACCCGATCCTCCGCGACGCCGACCACATGCTCAAGCGGATGGCCGACGATCAGGGCGTGGGCCACACGTTCTATCCAACCGACGTCGCCGTGTACTTCGGCAAGGACGGCGAGGCTCCCGGAACGCCGCACCCGGATCCGTACTTCGATGGCAAGGGCCCGCCGCGCGCCAGCTGCACGGGCTGCGGCGGATGCATGGTGGGCTGCCGCTTCAACGCCAAGAACACGCTCGACAAGAACTACCTCCACTTCGCCGAGCAAGCCGGCGCGAAGATCCTCGCCGAGACGCGCGTCGTCGACATCGTTCCGATCGGCGCCGCCGACGGCTCGGACGGCTATCGGATCACCACCGAGCGCTCCACCGCCTGGCTGTTCAAGCAGCGCAAGACGATCACCGCGCGCCATGTGGTGGTCGCGGCCTCCGCACTGGGCTCGATGGATCTCCTGATGCGCCTCAAGCTCGCCGGCTCGCTCCCCGCGATCTCGGACCGCCTCGGTGACGATGTCCGCACCAACTCCGAGTCCCTGATCGGCGTGCGGTTTCCGGGCAAGCAGTACGACATGTCCCAGGGCATCGCGATCGGCTCGGGCATCCACATCGATCAGTTCACGCACATCGAGGCCACCCGCTATTCGCGCGGCTCCGATGTCCTCGGCCTGCTGGCGACCATGCTCGTGAGCGGCAAAGGCTGGCGCCGGATCTTCGCGTGGATCTGGAATGCCCTCCGTCACCCGATCAAGTTCCTCCGCGCCGGCTGGCCGTTCGGCTTCGCGCGCCAGACCCTGATCTTCCTCGTGATGCAGACGATCGACGCCACCCTGAAGTTCCGGCTCCGCCGGCGCTGGTTCTGGCCATTCACCCGCCTGCTGTGCTCCGCGGGCGAGCGCATCCCGACCAACATCCCGTCGGCGAACGCATTCGCCGAGAAGGCGGCCGCGAAGTTCGGCGGCATCGCCATCACCTCGAACACCGAGATCTTGTTCGATCTGCCGATGACCGCGCACTGTATCGGCGGCTGCGTCATGGGAGCCGATGCCGCGCACGGCGTGATCGATGCGCAGCACCGGGTGTTCGGCTACCAGGGGCTCTACGTCATCGACGGCGCCGCCGTCGGCGCGAACCTGGGGGTCAACCCCAGCTTGACCATCACCGCCCTCGCCGAGCGGGCGATGACCTTCATCCCCGCGAAGACGGGCGGCCTGACGCCGGCCGCCTCGCCACCTGTCCCTTGACATTGATGGCGGGTCGAACGACGCTGGAATCACACGCAGACGATGGCGGTGGAGTCCGCCGATACCCGCGCCGCCATTCGGACGGCGCCAATGACTCCTACGAGCCCCAACGGGGCACCGTAGGACGTGCGTGACCTCGGTGCTCTCCCAGAAGAGACCCACCATGAGGACCCAATTCGGATGACGTGGCGCGCACGACTCGGAGCGTTCGCGCAGTGGATCGGCCTCGGCACCTTGGTCGGGGTGTGCTGCGGCGCGGCCTCGGCACTGTTCCTCTACCTCCTCGAGGAGGCCACGGCGTTCCGGATCGGGCACGAATCGATCGTGTTCCTGCTGCCCGTGGCCGGCCTGCTACTCGGCCTGCTCTACGCCCGGTTCGGCGAGCGCATCAAGGGCGGCAACAACCTCGTGATCGACACCATCCACGACGACGGTCCGGAGATCCCGTTCCGCATGATGCCGATGGTCCTCGCGGGCACCGTCCTCACCCACCTGTTCGGCGGCAGCGCGGGCCGCGAGGGCACGGCGGTGCAGATGGGAGCCAGCCTGGCGGACTGGATCTCGCACCGCGCGAAGCTCGATCGGCCGCTGCGCCGCGTGCTCCTCGCCGCGGGCGTCGCGGGTGGCTTCGGCTCGGTGTTCGGCACGCCGATCGCGGGCGCGATCTTCGGACTCGAGTTCGTGGTCCTCGGTCGCATCGAGTACGAGGCCCTGGTCCCCGCGCTCGTCGCCTCGCTCGTCGGCGATCTCACCACGCGCGCCCTCGGCATCGTCCACGCAGCCTACCCCGTGGCGCCCCACCTCGACCTGACGCCCCTCGTGCTCGCGAAGTGGGTCGTGTTCGCCGTCGCCGTGGCGCTGGTCAGCGTCGCGTTCATCGAGCTCACGCACTTCCTGCGGCGGCGGGGCGAACGTCACATCAAGATCCTCGGGTTGCGGATGGCGCTCGGCGGCGCCGTGGTCGTCGGCCTGTGGCAGCTCGTCGGCACCAGCGACTACCTCGGCCTCGGCGTCCCGGTGATCCTGCGCTCGTTCGCCGATGGCGGCGTCGCCGACTGGGCCTTCGCGGCGAAGCTCGTGTTCACCGCCATCACGCTCGGCGCGGGCTTCCTCGGCGGCGAGGTCACGCCGCTGTTCCTGATCGGCGCGGCGCTCGGTGGGGTGCTCGCTCCGGCGCTCGGGATCCCGCGCGAGCTCGGCGCGGGCGTGGGGATGGCCGCGGTGTTCGCAGCCGCCTCGAACACCCCGATCGCCCTCTCGATCATGGCCGTGGAGCTTCTCGGCGCCAACGTGCTCCCGCACGTGGTGATCGTCTGCGTGCTGGCGTACCTGTTCACCGGGCACCGCAGCATCTATCCCTCGCAGCGGCTGGCGCGCGGCAAGGGCGGTGGCACGCCCATCCCGCCCACGAAGCTGCGCGACCTCGGCGGGCCACCCGCCGGCTGAGCCATCGATCGCTCGTCCACGGCGCGAGCTCACGATCAGCGCGGTGGCCTCACGATCAGCGCGGTGCGCTCACGATCAGCGCCGGGGCTCAGGGCTTTCGCTTCGTCGCCGCCACATCGAACTTGTCCCGAGCGGCCTGGATCGTGGTGCGGTTGTCCGCGGCCCACTCCGCGAGCTGCTGGATCGGCTCGAGCAAGGTGTTCCCCAGCCGCGTGAGGGCGTACTCGACGCGAGGTGGGATCTCGGGAAACACCGTTCGCTCGATGAGCCCATCGCGCTCGAGACCGCGCAACGTGAGCGTCAACATCCGCTGCGAGATTCCCTCGATCGCGCGACGTAACTCGCTGAATCGCATGGTCCCGTTGCCGAGGAGCCCGACGATCTGAACGCTCCACTTGTCCCCCACGCGGTTGAGCACCTCGCGGATCGCGAGGCACTTGGTGGGCAGTTGCAAAACTTTGTTCCTCGGCGCCATGGCGTTGCCTCCTTGTCAGGTGGCGGGTCAGTTCCCATTATCACCCTGGTTACGAAAAGAAACCAAGGCAACAGCGGGAACCATAGGAGCGAATCATGACTGCCACTACCTGGGACTTCGACCTCTCTCACTCTTCCGTCAACTTCCACGTCCGGCACCTGATGGTGTCGAAGGTCCACGGCCGCTTCGCGACCTGGGGCGGCAGCCTGGAGCTCGACAACGACGACATCACCCGCTCGCGCGTCGATGTCACCATCGACACCGCCAGCGTCGACACCAAGGAGGAGAAGCGCGATGCGCACCTGCGCTCGGCGGACTTCTTCGATACCGAGAACTTCCCCAAGCTCACGTTCAAGAGCACCAGCGTCAAGAAGATCAGCGACGACGAGCTCGAGGTCCTCGGTGACCTGACCATCCGGGGCGAGACCCGCGCGATCACCCTCAAGGTCGAGAGCAATGGCCAGGTCAAGGACCCGTGGGGCGGCACCCGCGCCGGGTTCTCCGCGAAGGCGTCGATCAGCCGCAAGGAGTTCGGCCTCCACTGGAACGCCCTGCTCGAGGCCGGCGGCGTGGTGGTCGGTGACAAGATCGAGATCAGCCTCGAGATCGAGGCGATCCAGAAGGCCGCGGCCGTCGCCGCCTGAGCGTGCGTGACCGATTCGCGTGATCGCTGATCGCGCTCGAGGTGCCGCGGGTGCGAGGTGAGCCGCGGGACGTGCGGTGCGTCCGGAACACCGCGCGCTCGGGTCCGGTGGCGACGGCGCAGGCGCCGCAGACCGAGGTGGGGATCGATTCGCGGCCCATGTCCTGGTGCTGGCCACAACGCATGGGCGTAGCCTCCGGACCCGAGTGCGTTGCGCTCGCGGAAGCTCCCGAAGGCACGAAGGTCTGCGACCAGGTCGCTCGTGTTCGAGCCCCGCGGGCACCGAGTCGAGATGTGTGACGCGCTCTCGTGCCGACCACGCACCGGCGTGGCCTCCGGCCCCGAACGCGTTGCGCTCGCGGAAGCTCCCGCGGGGACCGAGTCGCGACGTGCGACGTGTCCTCATGCCGACCACGCACGGGCCTCCGGACCCGAACGCGTAGCGCTCGCGGAAGCTCCCGCGGGGACCGAGTCGCGACGGGCGACGTGTCCTCTGCCGACCATGCACGGGCCTCCGGCCCCGAACGCGTTGCGCTCGCGGAAGCTCCCGCGGGGGCCGAGTCGCGACGTGCGAC
>JAYVRN010000190.1:0-27831 GCA_043776275.1 Myxococcales bacterium
GAAGGGCGACACCGAGTACCGCGTCCTCGGCGAGCGCATGGAAGCCGGCAAGTGGGTGACCGGCACCGACGAGACCTGCAAGAAGAAGTGAGCCCCACGAGGACCTGCCTGACCTCGAGCCAGGCTCCGTGCTACTCCAGCGGGCATGAGCGCCGCGCAGCTCCTCGATCAGGTGCAGACGATCGGCCAGGTCGAGGGGTTCGAGGCGCGGGCGTACGCCGACCGGCTCGCCCAGGAGATCGCACCCGCGGGAAGCCGTGACGAGCTGGCGGCGCGGGACGAGGTGCTGCGCGACGCGCTCGGCCGGATCGAGGCGCTGGTGAGCCGCGTGATGAGGATCCGCCTCGATCACGTGCTCGCGGCCGACACCTCGATCGGTCCGCCCACGCGCAAGGTGTTCGCCGCGACGGTCGCCAGCTATGCGGGGCGGCTCGAGCTGCTGGAGACCCGCGTGCACGACGTCGCGAGCAAGACTGGTGCTCGCGATGCCCACCGGATCGCGGAGCTCGTGGTTCAGGCGGCCGCCGCCACGCTGGACCTGCGCGCGGCGATCCGCGATCACGTCCTCGCCCTCGGTGCGGCGCTCGCCGCGGCCTCGATCCCCCATGCCGACCAGCGAGCACGTGACCGTCAGGAAGCGGAGCCCGCACGGCGCGCCTGGAGCCAGATCCGTCGCGAGCTCGAGGCGACCGCGGCTCGCCCGGAGCGCCTCGCCGAGGCGCCGTTCGCCCCGCGCCTCGCGAGCTGGCCCGAGCAACTCGACGAACCAGACCCGGTGGCCGAGCCGACACGCGCCTCCCTCCTCGAGCTGGACTGAGTCGCCGTGTCGGCCGACGGACCGGATCAGGAACCAGGCGACGAGGTGCTCCCCGTCGCGTTGACGTGGGCCGAGTACATCGGGCGGTGGGCGAACGACGTCGGCGGCTGGATGCAGCTCGCGGATGCGTTGATTCATCGCGCGGGTGAGAGCGTCGAGATCGCTCTTGATCCACAGACCGTCGAGCGCGGCCTCCGCCGGCTCGCCACGCGCGGACACAAGCCCGGTGGGCAGTATGGCCGCTGGATGCTCCGGTTCTTCGGCTTCGCGTCGCCGATCGAGGAGCTGGTCAAGTGGATGGGCCAGTACCATACGCGGTTCGCGGATCTCCCGTCGGGGTTCCGGCTCGAACACCTGAATCTGTGGAACCGGCCGCCGGTCGCCGAGTCTCGGCTCGCGGGCTGGATTCACCTCGGGGTCGCGTACGCGCAGCTCGGCAAGGGTGACCTCGCCGCGTGCCACGCCGCCTTGGTCCACGCAGAGCGGCTCGCGCCCAAGGCCGGTCCGGTGGCCGAGATCGAGGCCAGCCTCCTGCGCGGACGTCTCGAGAGCGACGCCGGCCAGCGCGACGCCGCGCACACGCGGTACCTTGCCATCGAGGCGCGGCTCGCCACGGCTCAGCTACCAGCTGCGGATGATCGGGTGTATCGCGCGCGGCTCGCCGAGCAGCGCGCCTTCCACGTCACGCTGTCGATCACCAACGAACGCCCCGACATCGCCGCCGCCCGCGCGCTGTACGCATCGATCGACGAGGAGCCGTATCTCCCGTTCGTCTCGTTCCGCAAGGCGACGGGACTCGCGTACTGCGCGTGGAAGCTCGGAGACCGCGACGAGGCGATCCGCCTGGCCCACCTCGCGGTCGAACACGCGGGAGATGGCGGCCTGGTCCGGATGCGCGTGATGGCACTCAACATGCTGACCCGTGTGCTCACCGGCGAGGCAGCGAACGCCGTGCATCAGCGTGCGCGCCGGATGGCGACACTGCTCGAGGATGAAGATCTCCTCAATCGCGTCGCGTGGTCCGCACCGCTCGATCCGCCCGAGTCCCCGGAGCCAAGGGGAGATCGATGATCGCGTCGTCGAGGATCGCGTTCGCTTGCTCGCGATCGCCCCACCCCACCACCTCCGTCGCGCCCGCACCCCAGTAGTTCGAGAACCACAGGACCAGGATCGCGCGGCTGGCCGGATACCCGGTATCGAGCTCGTGAAGGTCGTGAAGCCGCGAGAACCCGTTGCGTAGCTCGTCGTCGAGAGGCACCGCGATCAGCTTGTCGTCTCGCACCCCATCGTGGGCCATCTCGAGCACCCCGATGATCCGAGCTCTCGCGATCGTGGCGCGCTCGATGCCGCGGCCGAGTACGAGCACGTCCAGCGGATCGCCATCAGCGGCCAGCGTGCGCGGGACCATGCCGTAGTTGACCGGATAGGCCAGGTAGTCGATCTCGCGCCGCGAACCATCATCGCGATCGAGCGCCCAGCGCAGGGCGCCATCCTCCTCGTTGACCTCAAACTTGCCGGTGGTCCCCGTCGGGATCTCGACCACCGTGTTCACGCTGCCATCGCCGTTGCGCGCGGGGTAGCCGCGGGACAAGTGCCGCATCGCGAAGATCGGCCTGGGCGCTGGGGCGGCGACCGCAGGCCTCCACAACTCCTCGGCCACCGAGGAGGATCAGTGGAGCTACGCCGGGCCGCTCCTGCTCGGCGGCATCTTCGGCCTGGTCACCGACTACTTCCTGTACGACGCGCTCAAGCGACAGTTCGCCAAGCCGTGGTCGTGACGCGCCGCTAGTCAGGGCTCGTGTGCCGCGAGCTCGGCGATCGCGGCCTTGATGCCATCTTTCTGCGGGACGCTGGCCATCTCGAGGTTGTCGGCGAGGCCGATCCCCGGGATGTGCGCGCCCGCGAGGAGCTTCGGCGGCGCGTGGAGCTCGTAGAACAACTCCTCGGCGAGCCGCCGGATCAGGTGCTCGCCGAAGTTCGTGATCTCCGTGTCCTCGTTGACGCACAGGACGCGGTTGGTCTTGCGGACGCTCGCGGTGATCGCATCCCAGTCATAGGGGTGGAGCGATCGGAGATCGACGACCTCGGTCTCGATCCCATCGACGGCGAGCTCGTCGGCCGCGGCGAGCGCCATCGGGACGTTTCGGCCGTAGGTGAGCACGGTGACATGCGTGCCTTCGCGCGCGATGTTCGCCTTGCCGATCGGGATGTAGAGCTCCTCGAGGTCAGGCCACTCCGGCTTCCACGCCGAGCGATCGCCGAGCGGTGCATCGATCATCGCGGACAGCCGCTTGTCGTCGCCGGGCTCGCCGGGGACCTCCTCGCCGGGCTTGCTCTTCACCCGGAGCAGCGCCTTGGGCATCAGGAACATGACGGGATTGGGATCCTGGATCGCCGAGAGCAGGAGACCGTAGGCGTCGCGCGGCGTCGACGGCATCACGATCTTCCAGCCCGGAATCCGGGTCGCCATCGCATCGAACGAGTGCGAGTGGTAGATGCTGCCGCGGATGCCGGCGCCGACGGGCGTCATCATCACGAGCGGCACGTTCCAGTCTCCGCCGGAGGACCAGTACGTGTTGCCCGCGATCTTCAGGAGGTCGATCGTGTTGAACGCGTAGTCGCAGAACTGGATCTCGGCCACGGGCTTGCGGCCCGCGAGGGCGAGGCCGATCGCGGTGCCGACGATGCCGCGCTCGTCGAGCGGGGTATTCCAAGCGGTCTCGAGGCCCTGGGTCCCGGTGAACACGCCACCGAGCGGCGGCCCGACGTCCTCGCCAAAGATGTCAGTCACGCCGAGCCGCGACTCGCCGACATGGAGCGCCATGCGGATCGCCTGGATCATCGTCGACATCTCAGGACTCCCCGGCGACGTAGTTCTTGTCAGCGAACACGAAGTCCCAGATCGAGTCCGGCGACGGCGGCTCCTCCGTGCGGACCCGCTTGCTCGCGTCCAGCAGCTCCTGGGTATAGGTGGCTCGGCGCTCCTCCATCTGGGCGCGCGTCAACAGCTGCCGGTCCTCGAGCGTGCGCTCGAAGCGATCGAGGCAATCGAGCTCGTCCTTGGCGACGTTCGCGCCGCTCGCCGACGAGTGCCCGCGCAGGCGCGAGACCATCGCCTCGAGGAGGTACGGCTTCCGCTCGGTGCGGACGTAGTCCATCGCCTTCGCGATCGCGGCGTAGCTCGCCTCGGGATCGTTGCCATCGACGATGGCCGTGGGCATGCCGAACGCCTTGCCGCGATCCGCGACCTGCTCGTAGCCGTGCTGCCCGGCGAACGGGGTGGAGATCCCGTACCGGTTGTTGGTGACGATCATGAGGAGCGGCAGCTCCTGACCCTTGCGCGAGCTCCACACGAGCGCCGTCGCGAAGTCGCCCTCGGCGGTCCCCGCGTCCCCGCCCTGCACGATGCTGATGCCCTTGGCGGCGCGCTGCGCACGCGCCGTACCGATCGCGATCGAGTACTGGACCTCGATCGGCGAGCTGACGGGCACCACGTTCCACTTGCGCACCGAGAAGTGCCCCGCGAAGTTGCGGCCCTTCGAGTACGGATCGCTGGCGACGTTCTTCATCTGCCGGAGCGAGTCCACCGGATCGGCGCCCATGGCGAGCAACGTCCCGCTCGACCGGTAGTGGAGGTGCAGGAAGTCGTGATCGAGGCCCTGCCCCTTGTGGGCGAGCAGGCCGAGCGGGACGTTGAATGCCTCCTCGCCGGGCCCGCCGATCCAGAAGTACCCGTCACCCATCTTGTACATGGTGATCAGGCGCTCCTCGAGCACGCGGGCTCGGAGCATCAGGTCGTAGATCTTGAGGCACGTCTCGGCGGCGAGAGGGCCACCGAGGTGATCGCGAGACGCGACCACGGATGCGCGGACGGACGCTGGGGCGCTGGAGCTCATACGACGACGCAGTCTTAGCGCGAAACGGCGCGCAAGGTCGAGCGTCGCGGCGCCGTGGCTACGTGGGCGGGCGCAGCGTCAAGGACTCGACGGGGTTGCGATCCCGCGCGCACTTCGTCGAGCCCTTGGAACACTGGATCCGGAGCGCCGCCAGATCGTCAGGGATCCGGAACCGGGTGTATGCCGTCTGCGCGTCTTTGGCACGCGGGTCGCGGAGCGCGAGGAGCGCGGTCGCCTGGGTCCGGAGCAGATCCGGATCGCGCGGATTCAGATCCAGCCCGTGGGTCGCGGCGACCAGCGCCGCCGCGTAGTCGCCGACCGCGCCGAGGACGCGCGCATAGACCGCCCACGCCGAAGTGTTGCTCGGGGTCCGTTCGGTGCAGGTCCTGGCCGGTGCCACGGCCTCGGCCCAGCGATTCTGGCGCACGTAGGCATCCGCGACGATCGCATCGAGCACCGGGGGCTCGGGCAGCCCGACCGAGGTCACGAGTTGGCGCGCGTCGCGGACCAGGGCGAGCGCATCCGCCACGCGTCCTTGCTTCGCCGCCACCCAGCCGAGCTGCACGGCGACCATCGCGCGTGCGCGGGGATCGGGCGCGCTCAACTGCGCGACCTCGAGTACCGCGCGCGCCTCGCCGAGGCGCGTCACGATCGTCGAGACCAGCGCCATGCCGTGCTCGTAGCTCCGCTCCCACGCCGGGCGCTGCTTCGAGATCCTCGCGCCCTGCCCGACCTCGATCCGCGTCTCGGCGACCAGCGTGATCGGCTGAGCCTTGCAGGGATCGAGCTCCACATCACGCGTGCGCCGCGCTCCGGCGACGAACGCACGGCCAGCGTCGGTCCGGGCCTCGGTGCACGCCAGGGCCTGCATCCCGAGCGTGCGGCTGCGATGCCGGAGCCGCGCGGTCACCGCGAGCGGCAGCTGCGAGGCCGACAGCGCCGGTGGCACCGCGAACACGTAGCGCACCGCCTGGGCCTCGCGCGGCGCGATCGTGTGCGTCAAGACCTGCCCGCGGAACTTCGAGATCTCGTGCTCCTCGAGGACCTTGCCGTCCGCGCCGACGACGAGCGTGCGCAGCACGTGGGTCTCCTGATCGGTGCGATCGGTGGCGTGTGCGAGTCCCGAGGTCCCGAGCCGGCGGCCGGTGCGGTCGGCGATCTCGACCTCGACCCAGGTGTCCTGCGCATCGAGGATCCCGCCCGGGAACCGATGCCCCGCAAGCAAGTTCCGGATCACCACGTCGAGCTCGAGCTGGGTCCCCGCCACCACCGGCGCGCCATCCGCCGGCAGGTGCCATCCGCTCGCGACACCGGCGGTGACCACGCGTGCGCCGGCGACGTCGATCGAGGCGGCTCCCGTGATCTTCGCGCGGGTCAGGCGCAGCTGTTCTGCGTCGCCGCGCATCGACGCCATCCAGGTGTGCCCGCCGACGAACCGATGCGAGGCGATCGTCCCTCGCTTGGCGCCGAGCTCGGCCTTCGAGGCTGGCGTCCGCTCCATGTGGCAGCTGATGCAGGTCTGCTGCTCGACCTTGTCCATGCGTGCGAGGCCGTTCCCGGTCCACGCGGAGCTGCGCCACATCCCCGGCTCGTCGACGCCGGTCAGGTGCACCGGCAGCTCCATATCGGGGGACAGAAAGCCGCGGTGACACGAGACGCACAGCCCGACGTCGAGCTTGGTCGTCACCTGTTGCTTGTGACGTGCGATCGAGGCCGGGTCCCCGAGCCGTGGCGCATCGCGCGGTGTGGGATCCCAGACGTAGCTGGCGTTGCCGTCCGAGGTCGCCGAGGTGACGCCGTGGCACAGCCGACACGACACGCCCGAGTGCGCGCGCAGATCATCTGCGGGGATCGGTGCGTCGGCGGTCATCATGCCGTCGACGAGCAGCGGCAGATCGTGACAGCCAGCGCAGTGACGGCTCGGGACCTTGCCGAGGTCGGCGCGCAGGCGCTCGATGTTCGCGCGATACATCGGATTGCCGAACGATGCGAACGAGTGCGCACTCGAGGACCACTGCGCCGCCGCATCGGGGTGGCACGTGGCACAGCTGTCGACGTCAGATAGCTGCGCGCCCTGACTCAGGTCGGTCGCGGGAGCACCGTGGGAGACCGCGACCAAGCTCGGCGCCAGCTCGCCCGGCGCGCGCGGGATCCTCGCCTCGCGATGCGGAGCGACCGCGCGCTCGACCGGCGACGCCGCGACTGGCGCGGGCTCCGGTGCCGGGGCAGACGGCTCCTTCGCGCCGCACGCGGCGCACAGGACGAGCACGAGGAGGCGCGCGCGCATGGTTACCGGTTCCGCCGGCGACGGCGCGCGATGATCGCGGCGACCACCCACGCGAGGCCGAGCGTCGGCAGCGGATCGGCGCCCTGCTGGCAGCCGCAACCGAAGCCGAAGAAGTCATCGCAGGTCGGCTTCGGGCCTGGGTGGGTCTTCCACGCCGGCGGCTCGGTGTTGCCACAGCTGACGCCGGGGTTGGACGTACCGGTCTTGACCAGCCAGCCGTTCGTGCCACAGCTCGGCGGCGGCGGCGCGCACACATCGAGCGCGCGCAGCGGCTCCGAGTAGTCACCGGCGCCCGGCGTCTGGGTCAGGAGCTGGACCGCCGCACACCGCGGCGTGGCAGCGGTGCCCGCCGTTGCGGCCGCGCCGTCATTGCAGTCACACACCGCGACGCCATTGCGATCGATGCACTGACCGTCGCCGCAGCTCTTACCCGCGCACGCATCCGGCAGCACCTGACCGCCGGCACGCAGGTCGCACGTCGGCGTGCGCGGCACGCAGGTCACGGACGGTGCACCGTCGAGATCGATGAAGCGCTGGGCCACGGTATCGCCGCTGCACAGGCACGCCGCGCCATTCGCCGTGGTCACGCACTCGCCGCCCGCACCGCAGTACATCGCGGCGCAGCCCTCGGTCGCTTCGACCTCCGCGAACTTGTCCTTGTCGATCACGGAGCCCTCGCAGGACGCGAGGCTCGCCTGGTCGCCGCGGACCGTCATCCGTCCGGTCTGCGGTGCCCCATAGTCGCGCTCGAATGTGGGATCGAAGCGCATCTCCTCGGGCGACACGCGGGTGGTGATCCGGGTGAGGTGCGAGTGGCGCTGTGCGAGGTCGTCGAGGAGCGTGATGCCGGCGATCAGATCGCCCTGCGCCGCGCAGTCCGCCTGATCGAAGCCGTCGCGCGGACACTCGCACTTGTTGTTGCCGCCGATGCCGCAGAAGTCGTAGCCGTTGTCGTTGTTGCTGCAGCACATGCCGGCGCCGAACGTCGGAGGAATCGCCGAGCCGCGGTACTCGACCGCAAAGCCATCGCCGCCCACGTCGTCGACCGCGCGCGCGAGCACCATCGGGTAGTTCAGCCGCCCGGAAGGATCACGCGCGATCCGGGCCGGATCGATCGTCACGATCGGATGCCCCATCGGACGGAACGCCTCGTCCCCGTAGATGTACGTCGTGACCGTGAGATGCGGCTCGGCGGCCACGGCGGTGAGGAGCAGCGGCACCATCGGGAACGCCGCGCGGTAGCGCATGCGCAGCGGCTTGATGCCATCGATGCCCGCGCCGGCGACCAGCTTCGCCGCAACGAACACCATGTTCGCCTGGACGTACGGCTCCATGTAGATCGACGTCGTCGGGTTGACGATGAAGCCGTTGTCGCGCAGCCACTGGGTGGCAGCGGCCGCTTCGTTCGCGCGGAACGTCACGGTCTGGTAGTCGCCCACCACCTGCTCGTTGATCACGGTGACCGGCGGTGGCTCGTTGCCGCCGCCGCCACCGGCGCCAGCATCGGAGAGGCTGCCGCCCGGGCTGTCAGCACCGTAGTCGTAGTTGTTGCAGCTCGGCGTGTCGTGGTACGCGCACGACCACGCGGAGGTCGGGCAGACGTTGTCGACGCTCACCGTGACGTCGGGTGCGGTGGCCTTGTCGAGGAGGCCGAACGCCGACGTCGGCGAGAGCGAGAGCTCGGGCACCTCGGGCACCGGGATCAGCCACGCGAACGATTCGGGTGAGCCGGCGTACTTGATCAGCACGTGGGCGGTGACCCAGCCGGGCTCGACCTCGAAGATGATCTGCTCGGCGCGCTGGTTGACGGCGTAGTCGCCGGTCGTCACGGCCGGGGGAGACAGGCACCCACAGGCGTCCGCCACCCGCGGCTCGCCGACCAGCGTTCCGAGCACGGCCGCGAGGGCCAGCCAGAGCCCCGCTCCACCACGATCACCCTTGAGACCGACGGACGTATCCATGCGCTTCGCGACTGCAAGGGCGCGGCCACCAGGAGCCTGCAACGCCCCCGAGCAACTACGCGAACGTACGCGGGTGGGACCTCCAAAATCCGCGCACCGATGATCCCGAAGTCACTGGTTTTCTGTGGCTATCCGGCCCTCACGCGCTCGCGAGGATCGAGCCTCAGCACGCGTGCAGGTCTCACACACCCAGCTCAGCGGCGCGCGAGCCGCGAGCGTTTCCGCTGGGGGCGGTGCGCGGGGACGAAGCGTTCGGGTGCCGGGGTGATCGTCAGCCGCGCGCGATCGATTGGATACTTGGCCTGCATGTACGCTGCGATCTCGGCGCCGGTGGCGAGGGCCTTGCCGGTGCGCATCACGACGAAGGCGTCGGGGCTCGCGATCGCGGTGAGATCGAGATCGATCACGAGCGGATAGCGCGTGCGCGGATCGACGTGGGCAGGGGTGGTCACGCTCAGGTGCTGCGCGCGCCCTGCGACGACCACCGAGTCCGGTCGTACGCGGCCCTCGGGAACGAGCGGCGCGACCGCGCCCGGCTCGGGCGAGGCGATCATGCTGGCGGCGGTGGCCAGCTCGCCGAGGAAGTGCGCGCGCTCACGTGGGGAGAGCAGCCGCGGCTGGCCGTGCTCGGTGCGCGTGAACAGGTGGGCGACGGTCAGCAGGCGCCCCTCGTGGATGAACAGCTTGTCCACCGTCGCATCGCGCTGGAGATCCCGATACTGCGCGAACAGGATGTTACCCGGGCCGTAGTGGACATACGCGCCGTAGTGGACGTCCCACGGGTGTGCGACGTGGGCCTGGCTTCCCTCGACGAACATCGCGCCCGCCTCGGCGAGCTTCCTGAGGTCGTGCACGAGATCCGGCGGCGGGGCGTGCGTGCGGAGCTCGCGATGCTGGACCGTGGCGATCGGCAGGAACCCGCGCCGGCGGAGATCCTGGATCTGCCAGACCATCCGCGGCCAGTCGCAGTTCGCGGTGCCCGCGTCGGTGTAGATCGCCTTGATCCACCAGTTGACCGCGTTGCAGCCGACGAACGCGAGCTTGTTCCCGTGATCCTCGACGATCCGCGGCTCGCTTGCCTCGAGCTGCGTGCGGCCGCCACCGAACCATCGCCACCCGCGCTGCTCGTACATGTCGATCGTGCGCTCGAGCGCTGCATGGCCGTAGTCCCGAAGGTGACTTCCGGTCAACTCGACGAGCTTCACGTGGAGCGCCTCGAGGAGCTCGACGTAGCGATCGCGCGCGCAGAAGATCAGCTCCTTCTGCCCCGTGCGCGGCTTGCAGTTCTTGACGAACGAGACCTCGTTGCTCACGTGCACGAGGTCGGCGCTCGCGAAGAACGGCTGGATGTAGCGCACGGTGTCGGCGATGCCGCTCGCATCGATCCGCTCGGCGGTGCGTCCGGTCAGCGCGGTCGTGCCGCTCATCACCAGCGTGGTGAGGTGTGCGGGATCGAGGTTGTGGATTGGCGTTGCCGCTCCGCACAGCGCGACGGAGAGTGGACCATCGGCACCGACGAGAGGATGCTTGCCGTCGACGGTGACCACGGACCAGCTCGGAACGAGCTCGTGCACCGGGACGATCGCCCAGTGCGAGCCATCGAGCACCGGGGCCTCACCGGCGTGCAGGCGTGCACCCTGCCCTCGCGCGCCGAGCGTGTTCGCGAGCGCCGCCTCGGTCTCGGTGGTGGCAGCGATCGCGCCCGCTCGCCAGGTCTCCTTCAAGTGATCGAGCGAGACGTCATCGGTGGGATCGAACGACGCCGCGATCAGGGCGTAGCGCCACTCACCCGATCGCGCAGCCTCGCCCGCGGCGCACGCATGGACGGCGGGGCTCGTGCACGCCGCGCCCGGCACCTCAGCGCCGCAGCGGCCCGACGACGGAACCGCCGGATTGGCCGCCGTGCGCGGGACGGCCACGGGCATCGCAAGGGGCACCGGTGGCTCGGTGCCTCCGCACCCGAGCACCAGCATCAGCGTCAACGCTGGCCCCCGCACCCTTCCCATCATACACGTCACGCGCGGCGCGGATCGCCGACCGGCGCAGGCGTCGCCGCGCGCGGACCCGGATCGAAGCTACCGGGCGACCCGGCGCGTGACGCCGGCGAGTCCAAGGAGGCCCAACAGGCTGGCGATCAGCGGCCAGCGCGACGGCGCGGGAGCCGACGGCGTGGGCGTTGGCGTCGGCGACGCGACGGTCTTCACCGCGGGCTCGAGCGTGCCCTTCGCGAGCTCGAGCGCATAGGCGGCACCGAGGCGCGCGAACTTCGCCGCGTGCTGAGCGTTGTTCCCGCTCATCTCGAGCGTGTCCTTCGCGGTGTGAATCTCGCGGTTCGATTCGCGGAATCGGGACTCGAACGGCATCGACGCCGGGATGCCCGCGCGGTGCCACGAGGCATGATCGGAGCAGGCATAGCCACAGCGGTCGACGCCCCACGTCGCGCCGACGTAGCTCTCGATCAGCTTCACGAGGAACGCGTTCTGCGCATGGCTCGTGTGGTCGTCGATCAACCAGATGTCGCGATTCGAGCCCTGGTGGTTCGTCATGTCGAGCTGCAGCGCGCCGACCACGTTGATCCGGCGTTGCTGGAAGTCCTTCACGATCGAGAGCGAGCCACGGAGGCCGACCTCCTCGGCAGCGTACGCCATGAACATCACGGTCCGCGCCGGGCGGAAACCACTGGCGAGCAACGTGCGCGCGACCTCGGTGAGCGTGGCGATACCCGAGGCATCGTCATCGGCGCCGGGCGCGTGGCCGCTCGTGCCGCCGGGAGAGATCGAATCGAGGTGACCGCCGATCACCACGACCTCGCTCGCGAGCGTGGTCCCGGGGATGGTCATGATCACGGACTTCTGCGGGTAGCCGTGATCCACCAGCTCGATCGTCACGTCGGTGCGCGGGGACAGCGCACGCCAGCGATCGCGCAGCCACAGCGATGCGGCCGCGCCGCTCTCGGACCGGAAGTAGCGGTTCCGCATCGCCGAGAGCTCGCCGATCGTCTTGTGGATGGCCTCGGCGGAGATCATCGGCAGCACCGTGCCGACCGAGGCCGCGCGATCGAGCGTGTACTCGAGCGGCGCGGCGACCGGGACCGGCGTCACCAGCGCGGCGTGTGCATCCGCGATCGAGTCGTGGACCATGAAGCCGCCGCACCGCCCATGCTCGGCGTGCATCCGCTCCGACAGCTCCTCGAGCTGGCTCGGATCGATCGCGACCAGCGCAACGCCGTGCTCGATCTCGAGCACCTCGAGCGTGGCCTGGTGCTCCGCGGTCAGCGCCCCCACCGTCGCGAGTGCATCCGCATCGATCGAGAGGTACGCCGGCGCCGGGGTGCGCGCACAGCCTGCGGCGACGGCGACGAGGAGCAGGGCCTTGCGCATGCGTCCAATGTAGCGTGCTCCCGCCCCTCCGGCTGCCACGAGCGCTGCATGCCGAGCTGTGTCCCTCCGGATCGATCCGCCCTCATGAGAGGGTTTGAACGCGTCGATCTCCCCCGGGGGTACCCGGGCACGGTTCGGTCAGAAACCCTTCACCGAGGAGGAGTTACTCAGCCGCCTGGATCAGGGCGCTGGCTTACGAAACCACTAGTGGTGATGCGGGGTTCCGCGCTATAGAAGTAGGGTGTCTGGGCCGGACGCCTTTCAGGTAGGGTTGAGGGTTGGCAAGTACCAGCTGGTCCGGAAGCTCGCTGAAGGCGGCTTCGGGGTGCTCTGGGTGGCGAGGGACATCAACCTCGACCGCGAACTGGCGATCAAGTTCCTCCACCCTCACCACAGCTCGAACCCCGACGTCGCGCGCAGGTTCCTGCAGGAGGCGCGGTCGCTCGGCAAGCTCGACCACCCGGGCATCGTCACCGTGTACGAGAGCGGCACGGTCACGAGCACGGGGACGGTGGCCGACGGGGCCGCGTTCATCATCATGGAGTTGCTGGTCGGCGAGACGCTGTCGCAGCGCCTCGCGCGGATCCAGCGGTTCCCGCCCGCGGTCGCGATGGAGATCTGCAGGCAGGTCGCGAACGCGCTGCAGACGGCGCACGAGCAGGGCATCGTTCACCGCGACCTGAAGTCCGACAACATCATGCTCGTCCAGGATCTCGCCCTGACGATCGGCGAGCGCGCGAAGGTCCTCGATTTCGGCATCGCCAAGCAGGCGACCGCGGCGAACTCGAGCGCGGGGACGCACACGCAAGCCGGGATGGTGTTCGGCACGCCGAACTACATGGCGCCGGAGCAGTGCCGCTCCGCAGCGGATGCCAACCACTCGAGCGACATCTACTCGCTCGGCTGCATCTTGTTCGAGCTGCTCACGGGCCGGCCGCCGTTCTCTGGCGCGATGGCGGAGCTGATCGCGCACCACCTTCTGACTCCCGCTCCGATCCCCAGCATCGTCCAGCCGGGGATCCCACCGCACCTCGATCAGGTGATCGCGGCGATGCTCGCGAAGCGGCCCGAGGATCGCCCGGCGAGCATGAAGGTCATCGAGGCGATCCTCGACGAGAAGCGACTCGGCGGGATGCCCGCGCGCCGTCGCACGCTCGGCGGCGCGAAGCTGATCACCAAGCCGCCCCCGGCCGGTGGAGAGCCGGCCTCGCCTGCGGCGCTCGCCGCCGCGGTCGCCGCTGCAGCAGGTCCTCAAGGATCACCTCCGAGCGCACCACCGCCCGGCCCGCCACTGGCGTCCCCGATGGCCACGCCGCTGCCGGCCTCCGCCAAGACGATCGCGGCGCCCGCGCTTGGTGCACCACCGTCACCGGTCGCCTCGGCCACGCCGCACGCCGCGACCGTCGCGATGGCGGTCCCCACGCCGCCGCCGGAGCTTGCAGCCCCCGGACCGGTCATGCCGAAGCCGACCACGCTGAACTCGGCCGCCGGTGTTGCCGCAGAGATCGACGCGCGGACCCACAAGAAGCGGTCGTCGAAGTTCCTGTGGCTCGCCGGTGTCGTGGTGATCGGCGCCGCGATCGGCGTGGTGGCGGTGGTTGGCGGTGGTGGCGGCGACGGGGCCGAGGCCACGCCTGCATCACCGCCAAAGACCACCGAGCCCCCGACGACGACCAAGCCCGCGACCACCGCGGTCACGACGACGAAGCCGACGCCGACGCCGACGCCGACGCCGACGCCGACACCGACTCCGACGCCGGCCGCGACGCCGACGCCGACGCCGACTCCGACGCCGACGCCGACTCCGACTCCGACTCCGACTCCGACGCCGGCCGTTACGCCGACGCCGACGCCGACGCCGACGCCGACTCCGACGCCGGCCGTTACCCCGACGCCGGCCGTTACGCCTACGCCGGCCGTTACGCCGACGACCAAGCCGACCCCGACCCCGACGCCGGTCCCGACGACCAAGCCGACCCCGACCCCGGTCCCGACGACCAAGCCGACTCCGACCCCGACCCCGGTGCCGACAACCAAGCCGACGCCGATCCCAACGACCAAGCCCACACCGACTCCGACCACGAAGCCGACGACCACGACGACCACGACCAAGCCAACGACCACCACCAAGCCAACGACGACGACGAAGCCCGACCCCGGGCAGGGAAGCGGCGCGAAGAAATGTCAGGGCAAATCATGCATTCTCGATGGAAACTTCTGACCGCACTCGCGGCGACCGCTGTCCTCGTCCACGCCCCCGCCCCTGCCCTCGCCGACGCTGATGCGTGCGCCACCGATGCCGCGCCCGCGAAGTGCTACCTGGCCGCCGCGCAGAGCCTCAAGGAGAGCAAGCCCGGCGAAGCCGCCAAGCTCTACCTGAAGAGCTATCGCCTCGATCCGAAGATCGATCCGCTCGCGGGGTACGGCTTCGCGCTCGCGCTCGACAAGCAGTACGTCGCGGCGGCCGAGGTCCTCGAGAAGGCGGTCGAGGAGTACGACAAGGTCCGCATCCAGCTCGAGCACTCGAACGCCGACGCCAACACGCTGTTCCAGGTGATCCACCGGCTCGAGTTCGTGAAGGAAGAGATCACCAAGCTGGTCCCGCAGATCGGCAAGGTGCAGCTAAAGGTCGTCGACAAGCAGCTCCCCGCTGGCGTCACGGTCAGCCGCAAGGACGGCTCGGATCTGCACGGCTCCGATGCCACGACCCTGCTCGTCAACCCGAACAGCGACATCCTCGTGTTTCGCTATCCGAGCGGGAAGACGCTCGACTTCGAGGTCAACGTCCCCGCGGGCACGATCTCGAGCGTCGACGTGCCGCCCGAGCCACAAGCCCCGCCCCCGCCGCCTCCTGCGCCCAAGCCGCCGGTCGACGAGAGCATCGGGCTACGTCGGTTCTCGTACATCTCCGGTGGCGTCGGCGCCGCGGTCCTGCTCGGCGGCCTGACGTACGTCGTCGTGGCAGACGTGCCGTCGGCGGGACTCGCGGCCGGCATCATGGTCGTCGGTGCCGCGGGCATCGGCGCATCGGTGTATCTATGGTTCCGCGCGGAGAAGAAGCACAAGGCCTGGCAGCAGGCTCGGACCACGGCCTTCGTCCCGGTGGTCACCGATCACATGGTCGGCGCGATGTTCACCGGCACGCTCTGACGATCAGGCGCGCCGCCGTCGCCGGCGTCGTGCGAGCACACCGGCGACGACCAGCACGAGCGCCAGGCTGTCTCCGCCGCCACCGGTCGCGCAGCTCGCGCAGCCGTGTCGCCGCGAGTCCAGCCCCGAAGCCGTGGCGTAGCGCTTCTTCGTCGGAGAGGCCATCTCGCTCTCCTCATCGCTATCCGCACCCAGGCTGTCGTTCATCGCCATCCGCCCGCCGCGCGCATTGTCGTCATCGTCCTTGCCGTCGATGTCGGAGTTGATCGACTCCGTCGCCGTGGTGGGCTGCCCAGGCGACGACGCGCTCTTCTGCTTGCTCCCGTTGAGGGCGGTGACCTCCGGGTTGTCCGCCATGATCGTGCGCTTACGATCGCGCATCGCGTCGACGGTCCCGCGCATCTGACCGAGCTCGCTGTCGGGGATGGCGAGGAACGCGGTGTACGGCGTGACGAAGTTGTATGCGAGGGCGAGGTTCGTCACCTCTTCCACCATCTCGGGTGCACTGGCACCGAGCGAGATCTCCTCGAGCAAGTGCGCGATCCGGGACTGCGCCCACAACCCGCCCACCCACGGCCGTCCAGGCGCCTTCCCGAGATCGACGGACTTCGTGTACGAGACCGGCTTGCCCTCGAGCTTGCCGTGGATCGTGAACTTCGCGATGCCCGCGCCGCGGAGCCGGCCGGTCACCAACAGCTCGTCCTCCGCGAACAGATCCGGCAACGTGCGCGGATACAGCCGCGAAGCCACCGGTCCCTCGACGTCGACCGAGACATCGACGAGCAACGGCTTCGCGATGTGCGCCGCGAGGCGCGCCACCTCGGGTTCGATCGACGCGGCGGTCTCGATGTACGCGAACCGCCCGCGCTTGACCGCCGCGAGCCGCGACAACAACGGCTTGTTGACCTCCTTGCCGAGCCCGATCGTGAACAGCCGAACGTCCTTGGTGTCGAGCTTCGCTGCCTCCACCGCCTTCTCGGTATCGGACTGGCCGTCGGTCATGAACACCACGACGCGCGGCCCCTCGAAGGTCTGGGCTTGCAGCTTGATCGCCGTCGACAGAGCCAGTGCGATGTCGGTTCCACCGCCATCGTGCAGGCCTTCAACGAAGGCGATCGCGCGCTGCCGGGTATCCGGCGTCAACAGCTTGGGCATCGCGAATAGCGGATCGACCTCGTCGGAGAACGCGACGACGTTGACGCGATCCTTGTCGGACAGCAGGCGGATCATGTCGGCGGCCGCGGTCTTGGCGTGTCCGATCGCATCGTCGGCGGCCATGCTGCCGGAGCGATCGATCACGATCGTGACGTCCTTCGCGGTGACGGACTTGGCCTCGAGGCTTGGCGCCGCCAGAGACAGCGCGAACCAGCCCTCCTCGGCCTGCGTGGCACCGGCGTGCACGTAGGCCGAGGGCGTCCAGTTCGCGTCCTCGACGTCCCACTCGAGCATCAGCTCGCCCGGCGAGATCGCACCATCGGAGCGCACCCGCAGGCCGTTGGCGAACTTGTCGATGTGCAGCTTGTGCGTGGACGAACGGAGGTTCTTCACGTTGCCGGCGATGTCGATGACGATGTCGGCATCGCGGCGGGTCGCAGGCGCACGATAGCGCACCGAGTGATCGCGGCGCTCGAGCCATCGGCTCCAGCGGATCTCGACACGCTTCTTCTCGTGCGGATTGATCGGGAAGATCTTGAACGCGAAGGCGCCCTCGCCATCCTCCTCGAGCAGACCCGGATCGCGCCGCCGCGCGGTGACGTTGTCGTAGACGCGACGCGCCGCCTGGCGCTCGAACACCTCACCCACGATCTTCTGTTCGCCGTTCCAGTATGCGAACCCATCGACGTGGCTCCCGGAGCCGGGCCGTAGTCGATAGCGACCCTCGATCTGGCCCTCGGTGGGGTTCTCGTAGACCTGGAGCAGCGTGGTCGTGGCGTTCTGACCATCGATCGTGATCTGGAGGCGCTCCTCGGACAGTGGGATGCCACGCTGATCGCGCACCCCCGCGATCATCATCGTCGCCTCGAGCCGCTCGGCGGCGAGGCTCTGTGCATAGCCAGACGGTGCGAGCGCGAGCCCAGCGGCTCCGACGCAGATCAATCCCAAGCGGGTTCCCATGGTGACCTCCATGACAACCAACGCACGCGGCCAAGGAAGGATCTGCTCGCGGTGTCCGTTCCGCGAAAAAAGCGGCAACCGCGGGCCGCGCGAGGTCACCGCCGCGTTCCCGTGAGACAACGGGGTATGGCCAAGCACGTCGCGATCGCGGTGGCGCTGGCGCTCGTCGCCGGATGCCCTCAGCGGATCGAACGACACGTCAGCCCCACGCTCCAGACCGTCGACATGACGGCGCCCTACCTCAAGTGCCACATGAAGGACGGCGGGCTGTTCGTCCTCACCAAGTGGCGGATCGATGAGACCGCCGCGTCGATCACCGGGACCGGCGAGTACTTCGGGACGGACCGATCGGTGGAAGCACGCAGCACCTTCCAGGTGAAGTTCGCGGACGTCGCGCTGTACGAGACCAACACCGTGGTGACGTCACCGGGGGTGGCGGCGATGGCGGTGGTCACCGGCCTCTCGCTCGCCGTCACGGCGGCGTGCCTCACCAACCCCAAGGCCTGCTTCGGATCGTGCCCCACGTTCTATGCACCGGCCGACGACGGCGGACGCTCGGTGCTGCAGGCCGAGGGCTTCTCCGATGCGATCTCGCCAGCGCTCGAAACGCACGACATCGACGCGCTGTGGCGGACCACCGGCCATCCGGGCACGTTTACGCTGACGATGACCAACGAGGCCTACGAGACCCACGTGGTCAAGCAGGCCGACCTGCTCGCGGTGCCGCGCCCGCCAGGTGGCCGCGTGCTCGCCACCGCGGACACGCTGTGGCTCGCCTCGCGGGTCACAGGCCCCACCCGCTGCCACAGCGCCGAGGGCGATTGCCTGCACCAGGTCGCGGCCGTCGATTCGCTCGAACGCACGAGCCTCACCGACGAGCACGATCTCGCCGCCCGCGAGTCCATCGAGCTCGCGTTCCCCCCGAGCACCGGCCGCGCCGCGATCGTGATCGGCGCGCGCCAGAGCCTGGTCACCACGTTCCTGCTCTATCAGGGCCTCGCGTACCTCGGGACCACCGCCGGGAGCTGGCTCGCTGCGCTGGAGCGCGGCGATCTCGGCACCCGCCTCGGCGGCCGTCAGCTCCAGCACCTGATCGGTGGCATCGAGGTTCAGATCGAGCGCAATGGAGCGTGGCTGACCGTCGGTGAGGCGTACGAGACCGGACCACTCGCCACCGACGTGCACCTTCTCGTGCTTCCGGAAGGTGTCACCGGCGAGCGGGTCCGTCTCCAGCTGCCGAAGGGCGGCTGGCGGATCGATTCGGTGGCGCTCGCAACCGTGACCGGCACGGCCCAGCCGATCCGTCTCGCCCCCACGCGGATCCAAGGCACGATCGGCCACGAGTACAGCGCGGGCCGTCAGCCGGCGACCGCCTTCCCGATCGTGACGATGCCGGGGGACGCCTACGAGCTCTCGTACCAGCTCCCACCCGGCCACGACTACGAGCTGTTCCTCGACAGCCGCGGCTACTACCTCGAGTGGATGCGGCAGCAGTGGCTCAAGGACGAGCGTCCGCTCTCCGCACTCAAGCTGCTCACGGCGCCCGAGCAGATGCTCAAGGACCTCGCCCCCGCATACAAGCAGCTCGAGCCCACCGCCGAGGCCGTGTTCTGGAGGAGCCGCTATGCACGCCCGTGAGCTCGTGTTGTGGGTCGCCCTGGTCGGCGCGGCCGGTTGCGTCGACAACCCCGATCCGCGGCACCCCACGATCCAGAAGATGGAGCGCGAGGGCTTCGGCGCCTTCATCGTGATCACCACGGAAGGTGGTCAGGAGGTCTCGGGTGAGCTGATCTCCGTCGAGAGCAACGTCATCCGGGTGCTGCGCTTCGGCCCCGTGCGGGGTGCGCTGACCTGGGTCGCAACGACCGATGTGAAAGCTGCGCAGCTGTTTCGCTACGAGAGCGAAGGTGGCATCGGCCCGTGGGCGCTGCTCGGCACCCTGTCCACGCTCACCCACGGCTTCTTCCTGTTCCTCAGCGCACCGGTGTGGATCCTCACCGGCAGCCTCGCGGCCGGCGCGGAGACTCGTCACGTCGTGATGGAGTTCCCCGAGAGCAGCTGGTCGGAGATCTCGGACTGGGCGCGGTTCCCTCAGGGGATGCCGCCGGGCCTCGACGAGCACGATCTCACGTGGCCACGGGGGCGTCGGCCTCAGCGCCCGCACCAGCCCGTCGGAGCGCGGACGCGGACGGAGGTCCAGGTCACCCCGGAGCAGTCCACGCCAGACGTGAAGCCCGTGATCCTGACGCCGGCGCAGGCTCAGCTCGAAGCGCGCCGCCAGGCGTGGGAGCTGACCAAGAAGGCCCAGGCCGCGGCTCGCACGGAGGACTGCGGCGCCGTGCTGACGCTGTCGGGCGAGGTCCAGACCGTCGATCTCGACTTCTACGATTCGACGTTCGTCACCGATGCCGCGATCCGGCGCTGTCTCGGCCTCGCGCCGCTCGCACCTGCGCGCTAGCTAGCCGCGGATCTCGGACAGCAGCGCGTCGAGATCCAGCGAATCGAGGCCGAGGCCGGTCGCGAGCTGCACGGCGATCTCGCGCTCCTGCATCGAGACATCGTTGTCCGCGAGGGCCACGGCCAGCGAGAGCATCAGCACGGCGGCGGCGGCATCGCGATCGGAGACCAGCTCGGAGACCCGCGCGATCTGGGGCTCGAACCCGTTCGCCTCGAGCTGGCTCGAGGAGGCGGTCAGCTTCTCGTCGATCTTGTCGCGATCGACGCCACCAAGGATCTCGAGCCGGTCGAGGAGCGCGTCGTACTCCTCCTCGCTGGCCTGACCGTCGGCGGCCGCGATCAGGAATGCGCTGGTGATCGCCGCCTCGAGGAACCCGTCGGACTTGAGCCGCTCGGTGAGGCCGTGACGCGACCACCAGGTCCGCTTCTCGTAGCTGTTCATGGCGCGGTTATACACTCGACGACGCGGGCCGCGGGTTCACGGCCAGCGTGCTTCCCGCGCGCTGCCGCCTCAGCCCTTCAGCATCGCGAGCGCCTTGAACACGGCCTCTCGAGTCCGCGCGAACCCACCCGTGCGCGCCCCCTCGAGCGCTTTCTTGCCTGCGCTCCCGGCCTTCGCCTCCCCGAGCATGCCGATCCCGATCGCGGCGTTGACCTGAACATTCTCTGCCGGGCTCGCGAACGCATCGATCAGGATCTCACCCGCGTCGGGGAGCACATTGACGAGCTCGAGGATGCGGCGGGCATGCGTCTCGTCGTCAGTCTCGAGCCCTTTGATCAAGGCCCCGAGCATGCGCGCCTTGCGTGCCGCCAGCACCGGCGCCACGGCCTTGGCCACGTCAGCATCGCCACGCAGCGCCCCCACCAGGAACGGCGCGATCTCGCGCACGGCCTCGTCGCCGAGCTTGTCGATCGCGGCGGCGGCCCGTGCGCGCACGGCCATGTCGTCATCGCGGAGCAGCACGCCGATCGCGCGCGCCGTGTCCTTGGCGGCCACACCGAGGCTGCCGAGCGCGGTCGCGGCGTTCGCACGCACGACGGCGCGACCATCGGTCAGGTAACTCACCAGGTCCTCGAGTACGAGCTTGGTCGCGTCCTTGAACGCGTCCGGCCCGAGCAGCTTGGCCTCGAACCCGTCGATCTCCGGGACGCTGGGCCCCGTCTTCTTCGGCCCGTCGAGCACCTCGAGCGCCTTGCGCACGGCGTTGCGGGTCTGCTCCCAGCCGCCGGTGCGGGCGCCTTCAAGCGCTGCGCGTCCCTTGCCCACGCGAGCCTTGCCGAGCATGCCGAGCCCGAGCGCCGCGTTGACCTGGACGTTGACCGCCGGGCTCGCGAACGCGTCGCACAGGATCTCCGGAGCATCCTCGAACACGTTGACGAGCTCGCAGATCCGCCGTCCATGATTTGGACGATCGGACTCGAGGCCGCGAACCAGCGCCGCGATCATCCGCGCCTTGCGCGCCTTGATCACGCCGGCGCAGGTCTCCGCCACCTTGTCGTCGGCATCCCCGAGCCCGCCGACCAGATCGTCGGCGACCTCGATCACGGCCGCGTCACCGAGCTTGTCGAGCGCTTGCGCCGCCGCGAGGCGCGCGCGCGCCGAATCGTCGCGGAGCAGGACGCCGAGGCTGCGCGCCGAACCCGCGGCCGCAGCGCCGAATGTCCCGAGCGCCGTCGCCGCGTTGGCGCGGACCACGTCTCGCCCATCGGTGAGGTAGGCCGTCAGGTCGGCGGTCCCGGCCGCGGTCACGGCGGCCTTCGCCTTCTCGAGATCTGCGGCGCCGAGGAACCGCTCCTCGAAGCCCTCGATCGTCACCGCCTTGGGGCCGGTGTCGCCGCGTGGTTCGATCAGATCGAGCGCACGGCGCACCGCCTCGCGCGTCCGTGCATCGCCACCCGTGCGCGCGCCATGAAGCGCCGCGAGGCCAGCACCTCTCACCTGGTCCTTGCCGAGCACGCCGAGGCCGAGGGCCGCGTTGACCTGCACGTTCACGGCGGGGCTCTTGAACGCTTCGGTCAGGAGCGCGGCTGCGTTGGGGAGCTTCGCGATCAGCTCTCCGACGCGTCGTCCTCCGTCCTCGCTCCCGGTCTCGAGCCCCTTGACCAGGGCCTCCGCGGCCTGCGCGCCGAGCCGAGCCAGGGTCTCCGCTGCAGTCTCGGCTGTGTCGCTGTCGGCATCGCCGAGCGCCCCGACGAGATCAGCGGCGGCACCGAGGCCGCCCTTCCCGAGCTTACCGAGCGCTTTCGCCGCCTCGCGGCGCACCTGCTCGGCGCTATCGCGGAGCAGCAGCCCGATCTCGGCCGCTGCACGCCCGCCCGCTTCGCCCTTCACGCCCAGGCAGCGCGCACCGTTGATCTTCACGTGGGTCCGACCATCGCGAAGCGCGAAGATCATCTGATCGACGTCGATCACGTCGGCGTACTCCGCGCACTCCGAGGCCGAGAGCTTGCGGTCCTCGAAGTCGGGGACGTTCTTCGGCAGACCGTCGACGAGCTCGACCTTCTCGCGCGCGACCACGGCGAGCATCGCCTGCTTGGCGGCGGTGCGAACGTCGGGCACGGGATCGGTGGCCTCGAGCGGCGTCAAGCAGGCCATAGCCGCGCTCGCATCGATCTTGCCGAACTTCCCGAGGCCACCGATCGCGTTGATCCGGATCCGGCCGCGCTCGTGGGCGGCGGCCTTGACCAGGAATGCGATGCCCTTCTTCTCCGCTCTTCCGGCGGCGGCGCCCACGCCCTTCATCGCGAGATCGAACGGCAGATCGAGCGCGAGCGTCAGCTCCTCGTCGGCGAGCCCGATCAGCTCGCACAGCGTGCCGACCACCGATTCGGTCACGTCCGTGTGCGTGCTCTCGAGCGCAGGGGCGATCTGCGCGATCAGCGGCTTCACCGCGACTCCGAGCCGACCGATCGCCTCCGCCGCGGCCGTGGCGACGCTGACCTCGCTATCGCGCAACAGGGTGGCGAGGTCGGCCGGAGCCTGGCCCAGCGCCGCGAGGCCGAGGGCGGCATTCGCGCGCACCGTCCCGCGTCCATCGCGCAGCGCGGCGATCAGCTCGGCCGGGACGAGCGCCTCGCGGATCGCCGCGAGCTCGGCATACTTGAGCTTCCGTTCATCGAGCGCGATCGACCTCGGCTCGGGCGGCTTGGCAGCTTCGGGGCCCGGCTTCGCCGGCTTGGCGGGGCCGGAGGGTGGTGTCTTCGCGTCGTTGCTCATGGCGCGGCCAGGGTACCCCGAGCTGGGCGCGGCGATGCTCCGCGTAGATCCCGCCTCGTTCTCCGTCGCGTTCCCTCTCGTTCACGCCCACGGCAAGAGCGCGAAGCCCGGATACTCACCCGGCGCCACCGCCGCCGCGATCGCCGTCGCCGCGGCGGGCAAGGCGTCGAGCGCCGCGAGCTTCACCCGATAGCCGGCGTGCCCCGCAGCGAGGATCCGCGCGCCCACCGCGGGCGGGATCCAGTACCGCGGATCGACGACATCGACCTCGCCCCGACGCGCCGAGCTGATGCTGCCGCCCGCCGCGTCGATCGCGACCAACCCGGCCGGCAGCGCCGTCCGTACCCGGAACGAGCCCTCGATCCGCAGGTTCTCGAGGCACATCGAGCGCAGGCCGTCCTCGACGATCGCACGATCGTGAACGGGATCCGCTGGCAGTGCGAGGCTCGACAGCGGCGTGGCCGCGAGCTCGGCGAGCGTCATGCCCGTCGGATCGCCGCCCGCGGCCGTGACCAGCGCGAGGGCGACCCAGGGGCGCGGATCGAGCGTGTCGGACAGGAAGTGGAGCGTTCGCCGTGCGCGCCAATCGTCCCAGCCCAGGCGGGCAGCGGCCTCCACGAACCGCGGCGGCAGCGCCACATCCCACAGCTCGGCACCTGCATGCGCACGGACCACAGCGCGAAGCCCGAACGCGCGCACGAGCGCCTCCCCGATCTGTGACAGCCACGGCGCCGCGAAGATCCCGTCGTCGTGGCCGACCGCGGGATACGCGAACTCGCGATGGACGTGCACGCCGAGCCAGCCGGCCACGCACTCATCGAGGTGCAGCGGCTGAAGCGCGTCACGCGCACGAGAGAGGTGACACAGCTCGTGGACGATCGGCGTGGTGAGGTAGCGATCGATCGCACGCTGCGGATCGTCGCCTCCGTGCGTCCGGAAGTACGCGAGGTCGGCGAGGTTGCCGTAGAGGAGCGGCATCGTGCTGCCGTAGTGCGTACGTTCGTAGAGCGCCGCGAGCGTCGGCGTACGACCGCGAAACGCCTCTGCCGTCGGTGCGCCGAGGCCGGGCGTTGCATCGACGTCGGCCTGAGCCAGCACGTCGAACAAGCGATCGATCGCCGCGGACAGTCGCGGCAGCCGGGACCACGCGAGCTCCGCGTGCAGGAGCGGATCGGGGTGCGCGCGCTGCGCCTCACGCTGCTGCGGCATGGTCTCCGTGTAGTGGCGGCGCAGGTCTTCCGCGTGCGTCAGCCGCTGGTCGCGGCGCTCCTGCACCAGCGCATGTGAGAGCACGAGCTTCATGGGCGCCGGCAACACGAGCCCTGCCCTGGTGTGCGCGAGCGAGGTCTCGAGCTCCCGGCCGACCTCGTCGGCGGGCTCCGCGAGCCCGGTGTACTCCGCGAACCGCTGCCCCGAGCCACACGGACGCCGACCGACGACGACGATGGTCTCGGGCGCGGCCGCGAGCCGCTCCACGGTGATCTCGACGAGCCCTGCGGCCGCGAGCCAGCCGCACAGCGCACGCGTTCCATGCACGTCTCCACACTCCGTGTAGAGCGCCATGTCGAGCGCGAACCACACGCCCTCCGGCGAGTCCGCGTCGATCTCCACGATCACGACCCGCCCGCCGGGCGCCACAGCCCGGGCCGCCGCCGCGCACAGCTCGACGCACGCGCTCGGGCCGTGCAGGTGCAGGACGTTCGCGAGCAGCGCCACCCCGTGGCCTTCGCCGAGCGGCGCGTGGCGTGCGTCACCGCCGACGAAGCGCACGCGATCTCCGAACCGCGCGAGGTGATCGCGCGCGAGCACGAGGATGTCCGGAAGGTCCACCAGCGTCACCGTGGTCGCGGGCTGCGCGTCGAGCACCGCGGCCGCGTAGGCCCCGGCGCCGCCCCCGAGATCGAGCACCGTGGACGCCGCGATGCGTGGTGCCACCTCGCGGGCGGCGTCCGCACCCGCGCGCACCAGGTGGTGGTGATACTGGGACGGATCCGCGGGCAGCGGCACCGGCAGATCGGACCGCATCACGTCGGCGAGCAGCCCCCAACCCTCGCGGACCACCGCTGTGCGCGGCGGTACCTCACCGAGGGAGAGCACGTCGTCGTCACGGACGAGCGCACCGATCGAGATCAGCGCCCGGATCAGGGCGTCGACCCGATGGGGACCACGCGTGATGCCGGATCCCGCGGCGAGCTCCTCCTGCGTGTGCCCACGCACCGCGAGGAGCTCGAACCATCCGAGCTCGTCCGCCGCGGCGATCGCTGCGTCCTGAAACAGCGCGACGATCGCGAAGACGCCCACGTGCGTCTAGTTCAGGTAGATCATCTTGCCGACCACACGGACCTCGCCCTTCGCGTCGACATTGACGTCTTCCTCGCCGCTGATGTTGACCTTGCCGCCGGACATCTCGACCTGCTCGGTGCCCTTGATCTCGACGCGCGCGGATTCGATCGACACCTGCTCGCTCGCCTTGAGCTGCAGCCGTGCCGCATCCATCTGCAGCACCGGGCCGGCCTCGGTCAGCCGGATGCGGACCTCGAGCATTCCGGACTCGTTGCGGATCTCGACCAGCTGCTCCGTACCTTGCTCGCTGAGGACCAGCTTGCGGCCATCCCGGAGGTAGACCTCGCGACCACCCGCGGCCTCCTCGTTGGCCTCCTCGTTGGCCTCCTCAGCGACTGCCTCCGTCTGGAGCTTCTCCTTGGGGGATCCCGACATGTTTCGAGGCTATCATACGGGATAGAATCGACCTGTCGGAACCTCGGACGCGCCGGGGAACCTCGCAGCCTCACGCACCGTATCAAGCTAGGGAGAACTTCGAAGATGCCGCCCCTGACGCTCATCAAGCCCGCCGGTGCCGCGATCTTCCTCACGCACCAGCTCAAGCTCCCGAGCCAGTTCAAGCCCCCCTCGGGCAACACTGCGCAGGAGCACTACAAGCAGGCGTGGGGTCCCGAGAACAAGGTCGCGATCCCCCAGCTGATCCCACCGTGGTTCATGCCCGCCGAGCAGAACAACAAGCACTACCAGGACAGCTGCGACAAGATCGGCAACGACTTCAAGAGCTTTCACGACGCAATGCTCGATGCGGTCATGTTCGCGCACAACCAGTGGAAGCTGCAGGCCAAGTTCCAGAACATCCAGGTCATGGCGGTGTCCGCGATTGGAGCCCCGGGCTGCCTCACGGGCCCCGACCTCGAGACGCCGATCAAGACCGCGCCGAGCTGCGCCTCGTTCTCGGGGAACATGGGGAAGCATCGCGATGCGGTCGCGAAGGGTGTCGCCGAGTGCTTCAAGAAGTGGCAGGACGGCGTCACGGTCCCCGGCCTGCCCTGGTATCCGGCGTTCGCGGCGTTCCCCGGCCCGATGGCGCCGCCTGTTCCCAACGTTCCGACGCCGCTGGCCGCGTGCATCTCCAAAGACTTGCTCTCGATCACCGTCCCCTCGGACATGAAGTCGGCGATGGGCAACGCGCTCGATGGTGACCTCAAGAGCAAGGACCACGACAAGCAGTACGAGGCGCTCCACGACGCGATCGCCACCGTGCTGTGCGCGGCGTTCGCGATCTGGCTCCCCGCGCAGCAGGTCATGCTGGTGATGGGCAAGGGCCCGATCCCCTCGTTCGCACCGCCCTACGTGCCCGTCGGTCCCGTCGTCGGCGGCGATATCATCTCGGCGCCCGGTCACCTGATCAGCTGATACGTGATGCTCCCCGTCGCGCGCTGGGACGTGGCCGAGCTGTCACGCGCGTGGACGACGGCGAGCCCGTTTCCCCATGTGGTGCTCGACGACGTGGTCGCGCCCGACACGCTGGCCACCTTGCTCCAGGCGGTGAGCGAGGAGCCGCACTGGCCCAATCGCGGCGAGATCTACGACTTCATGGCCTCGGGCCCCACCGTGGCCCACCCCACGTTGCAGGCGCTGCACGCCGAGCTCGGCTCGCCGCCGGTGCTCGAAGCGATCCGCGCGATCAGCGGCCGGCCCGTGACCAGCGCCGATCTCCGGAGCTACGTCTACGTCCCCGGTTCGTACCTGTTGCCCCACGCCGACTCGCGCGCCTCGATCGGGCGCATGGTCGCGTTCGCGTACTACCTGTTCACCGAAGGCTGTGAAGGCGGCGAGCTCGAGCTCTACGCATGCGAGATGGACGGCGACGAGCTGATCTCCGCCCGCGCTGCGCACGTGGTGACGCCTCGCGCGAATCGGATGGTCCTGTTCGATGTCACCAATGCTTCGCTGCATCAGGTGCGCGAGGTGACGGCCGGCAATCGGGTCTCGCTCACGGGCTGGTTCCTCGGATGAGCTTCGAGGAGTTCCGCGCGCAGTTCGCCGAGGGCAGGTGCCACCACGTCGTGGTCGGCGGATTCCTCGACGACGAGGGCGCCGCGGCCCTGCGCACTCAGGTGGACGCGGCCCCGTTCGCGCCCTATGACCAGCCCGATCGCGGGCGCTACGAACACACCCGCGCGCTGGAGCTCCCGGCGCTGTTCGACGAGCTGCGCGCGATCGCCGAGCAGCTGGTGGAGCGACCGCTCGAGGTCGCACACGCGC
>JAYVRN010000191.1:0-2223 GCA_043776275.1 Myxococcales bacterium
GCTCAGCCGCGCTTGACGCGACCGTTGGTCCGCGGCTCGCCGCGGCTCTCGACCGTCGCCGCCAGCTCCTCGAGGAGCGCGCGCAGCGACTTCATCTTCTTCGTACCCAGGCGGGTGGCCCAGCGCGCCTCGGTGGCCGCGGACACCTTCTTGACCTCGGCCGCCCACGCCTTGCCCTTGGGGCCAAGCCGGACGCGCTTGATCACGCCGTGGTCCGGGTCAGGGAACCGCTCGACCATCCGGAGGCCCTGAAGCTCGTCCAGGAGGTCTCCGACGGTCTGCTTCGGGATCGAGACCAGCGACACCAGGTCCGAGAGCCGCACGCCGCGGCTATCGTTAGGATCCGCACCTGGATCGCGGCCGAGCCCCCCGATCGCCGACAGGAGCTGGACCTGCGCGGGACGGAGAGCGGGAAAGCCGAGTCGCTCGAGCCGGCTAGAGAGCTGGGACTGCAGGTCGTGCTGAGGAACGTGGAGCAGCGCGCGAAGGTCGCGAGATGTGCCCGAAGTCCTGAGACCAGCAGAGGATCGTGTCGGTTTTGGCATGGTCACGAACGCGACGAAAGCGAGGGAGACGCGTCATACCAAAGCGTTCACACGAACGTAAACCCTGATCTTGTGCAAAGTCGCGCTCCGGAGCGCCGAGCTCACGCATGCTTCGTGGCGGGCTCTGCAGACGCGATCGGCGCGTGGATATCCACGAGCCCGATTTCCTCCGCCCCGCGATCGACCACCTTGGGCGACATGCGGAACACCTTTCGCTTGATCCACCCTGGCAGATACGACAGGTCGTCGAACACCGTGTAGATGACCGGGATGGCGACCAGGGTCAGGAGCAGCGACAACGTCTGACCGCCGACGACGACACTCGCCATCGCCTTGGAGAACCCGGAGCCGACGCCCTTGCTGGTGACCAGCGGCAACATGCCCGCCACGAACGCCAGCGTGGTCATCAAGATCGGGCGAAGTCGGTCGCGGCTGGCCGCGAGCACGGCCTCGGTCCGCGGCAGCCCCTGGCGTCGCAGCCCGTTCGCGTGATCAACCTGGAGGATCGCATTCTTCTTGACCATCGCGAACAACACGATCACGCCGAGCATCGAGAAGATGTTCAGCGAGCCGCCCGTGATCGCGAGGGACATGATCGCGAACGGCACCACCAGCGGTAGCGAGAACATGATGATCAGCGGGTACAGCCAGGATTCGAACTGCGCGGCGAGCACCAGGTACATGAAGACGATCGCGAGGATGATGGCGAACATGAACGCGCCCTGCATCTTCGCCATCTCCTTGGACCGGCCGAACGGCTCCGCCTGGTAGCCGGGCGGGAGATCGACGGCCTTGATGGCCTTCTCCATCTCCGCAACGATCTCGGACTCGGAGAACCCGGGCGAGACGTTCATCGTGATCGTGACGGCGCGCTCGCGACCCTGGCGGGTGATCTTCGAGGTCGCCAGCCCCTTGCCCACCGTGATCACGTCGGACAGCGGCACTTGCCCCAGCGTTCGCGACGGCACGGCGATCAGATTGAGCGCGCTCGGATCATCGCGAAACCGCTCCGCGGCGCGCAGGAACACCGGGTACTGGTCGCCGCGGTCCTCGAACGTCGAGGTCTCGCTGCCGCCGATCAGCACGGCGAGCGTCATCGTGATGTCGCTCGCGTCCACGCCGAGCAGCGCGGCGCGATCGAGATCCGGAACCACGGTGGTCTCGTTGACCGGATCAAGCAAGCTCGAGTCCAGATCCACGACCCCGGGCACCTTGCTCATGGTGGAGAGCACTTGCTTGCCCATCCGCTCGAGCTTGTCGAGGTCGGGGCCATTGATGACGTACGACACCACGGCGTTCTGCCCACCGAGCGAGAAGTCATTGACCTGCTGGGCCGCCACGCGGGTCCCCTTGGGCACATCGCCCAGGACCTCCTTGCGGACCTGCTCCATCACCTCGTTCTGGTTGCGCACCCGGGTCTCGGGATCCGTGAGGTGCACGTAGACCTTGCCGACGTTCGACTGGCGCTGATCACCATCGGCGATCGTCACCAGCGTGCTCTCGACCTCGGAGTAGACCCGGGCCTTGCGCGCGAGCCGCTCCGCGATCAGCGTGGTGGCCTCGAGGGTGGTGCCCTCGGGCGCCTGGAGATAGATCTCGAACTGGGCCTCATCGTTCGGCGGCAGGAAGTCACCGCCGACCTTCTTGGCCATCGGGCCCATCGTCGCGCACGAGCCGA
>JAYVRN010000192.1:0-2222 GCA_043776275.1 Myxococcales bacterium
CGCGGTTCACTTCAACTCGCCGCTACGCCAGTGCCGACGCGGGCGCACGACGCCGCGAAGAGGGCCGCTTGATCATGCAATCTGGGATCTGCACCCAGATCAATCGAGCGTTGGAACGCAATCGTGCAGCGCTCGCGCTCTCGACTCAGGTCGCGGCGCGGATCCCCAATGCCGGGGTGGATGACCTCACGAGCCGGGCGCATGATGGCCTCGGCGATCTGATCATCACCCAGGGCGACACGGCGAGCGCACTTGCCGAGTACCGAGCCGCGGTCGAGATCGATGAGGTGGCGTTCAAGGCTTCACCGGATGACGCGCGTGTGGCGACCCGGCTGATCCTCGCGCGCACGAAGGTCGGCGATGCGCTCTACAAGCAGCACGCTGAGACCCAGGCCCTGGTGATGTACCGATCAGCACTCGAGCTCGCGCGCGCGCTGGCCACGCGAGATCCCGCGAACGCACGCTGGCAGCGCCAGCTCTCGGTGAGCCTGACCCGGATCGGCGATGTCCTGGCCGGTCCGATTCACCCGCAGGAGGCGCTCGTCTTGTACGAAGAGTCGCTCGTGATCCGGATCCGCCTGGCGGCTCGCGACGCCTCGAACCTCGATTGGCAGCGCGACCTCGCCGTCGCACACGCCAAGGTCGGCACCATCCACGAAGGGCTCGAGCACCTGCCCGACGCCCTGAGCGCCTACCAGCGCGCGCTGGCCATCGCCGAGGCGATCGCCGCCAGGAGCGGAGCCCCTGCCACCGCTCAGCGAGATCTGGTGTTTCTGTACGGCGCCCTTGGGCGCGTGGAGAGCGCACGTGGAGATCGGGCCGCGGCGTTGCGCTGGCAACGGGCGAGCCTGGCCTCGGCCGAGCTCGTGATCGCGAAGGCCGGGAAAGACGTGCACGCGAACGACTTCTCGGTGCTCGAGCTCGCGCACGAGATGGTCGGCGACGAGCTCGCCGACGGTCACGATCTGACAGCGGCGAGCGAGGCGTACGCACGCGCGCTCGCGATCGCGCGCCAGCGGCTCCGGGATGACCCGCAAGCCGACGATTGGGCCGAGATCATCAAGCGGATCGAAGGCAAGCAGTCCCGCTGCTGCACGCGCCCGAACTGAACCAGCAGCCGTCGAACGGGTCGTTGCCCGCCGCGCAGTCGCATCGCTGAAGCGACGGGGCGCTCAGAAGTTCTGGCTGGTGAACGAGAACATCCGGAGGTGAGATGGGGTCGACAGCGGTTGCGTGACGATCATCCCGTCGCGGCCCGATCCATTCCGGTGTACGAGGTGCGCGCCCGTCGGCCCGTAGGGGATCGCATAGATCGAGACGTGATTCGCCGACGCGAGGTCGGTCATGATCTCCGACGCGAGCATCTGTCTGGTCTCGAGCGTGAGGCTCGCGGCATGGACGCCGAGCGCGACGTAGTCCGTCGGAACGCTCGCGTGAAAGCCCTCGCTCCACGCCGGCCCGGGCATCACCAGCTCGCGCGTGGTGGTGTGGACGTCCTGGACGCCGCCCATACCGCCGATGTCGACCGCGACGTCATAGATCGCGCCGCTCATCCTGACCTGCAGGTGAACGTGATCGGGATCGGCGTTACATCCGCCGTTGCCGGGTGGAACGATCGCCACGAGGAAGCCGTCCATGCGCCCGAACTGAGAGCCGAGCCCGGTGCCCAGGTTGTTCGTGCACTGCTGGCGCGTCGGAGTGCCGTCGTCGACGTGCACCCACGACACGTCGACCGGTGCGTCCCGCGGACCGGCGTCGGGGACCGCCGCCGGGTCTCCGCACCCGATCAGGAGTAGCCATGGCCCGTACTTCATTCCCCGCGAGCGTAGCCCCGCGGCTCACGCAAGCGATAGACATTCCCTTCTCGCGGACGCGACAGGGGCGTGTCGACGAGCTCGTCCGGGTGACGGCCACCGGCTGGTGGCCGCGGCGCGGGTGCCCAAGGACACCTACAAAAGGATCCGACAAGGCCATGCTGAAGGCGAAGGCGACCGCCGCCTGGAAGGCCCAGTCTCCGAAGCGTCCGATCCTCAAGATCGTGGTCGACACCGACTGGGTTCGTGACCGCAGCTGGAAGACCAACGCCTCGGCCGAGGGCGGCTACTGGTACGACTGGACGACGAGCACGCTCAGCCTCGTGGTCAAGAAGGACGCCACGACCGTGACCGTCTATCCCGTGGCCATCGCATACCAGAACAACAACAAGAAGAAGCTGACGGTCA
>JAYVRN010000193.1:0-7209 GCA_043776275.1 Myxococcales bacterium
GGCCGTTCTTGGTCTGGTTGCCGACCGGGATCAGGATGTTGTCCATCTTCACGTCGGCCGTCTTGTCGACGTAGTTGTCGTGCCGCATCACCGGCATCAGGTACGAGTGGTGCGTCTTGCCCTGCGAGAAGCCCTCGACCTCGATCGTGACGTCACTGATGTTCGGGCCCACGGAGCTGCCCTCCCAGCGGCCGGTGTCTTCCCACAGCACGTTCAGGAGCTGCAGGTTGAAGCCCCTCGCGATCGAGGACGCGCGCTCATCGCCGATCATCCCGGCAACCTTCGCGACCATGCGGTCGTAGACCCGCGCCGGGTCGGGCGGGGCCTTCGCCTTGGGCTGGGCGAAAGCGACCGGGGCAAGCAGGGAACCAAGCGCGAGGGCGGCGGCACAGTGGCGGAGCGACATCCCAGGTAACGACGCACCGCGCGCCGGGATGGCCTACCGAGCCTCAACCCCGCGTTTGGCGTACCATTTGTGGGTGGCCCTGCGGGTACGCGTCTGCGAGGTCACCGACGTGGTCGACGGGGAGCTGCGCGGCTACGAGGTCGAGGGTGTGACCTGGCCGGTGATGGTCACGCGCCAGGGCGATGCGATCATCGCGTTCCCGGGAGTGTGCCCGCACGACGATGTCTCGTTCGTCGACTACGGCGTACTGGAGGGCCGCGCGGTTCGCTGCCGGGTGCACGGCTATACGTTCGATCTCGACACCGGTCGCTGCGTCCACATGCCGGCGCTCCAGCTCCGGCGCTACAAGGTGACGCTCGTGGGCGCCGAGGTGTGGGTCGATCTGCTGTGACGGCGGTCAGAGCGCCGCGAGGAACGAACGCACGGGCGGCGTGATCAGGTGATAGTCGATCAGGAACGCATCGTGGCCGTTCGGCGTGGAGACCACGATGTGCGTGGCGTCGACATGGGCCGCGCGTAGCGCCGTGTGGACGCGAGCGACTTCGCTGGTGGGAAACAGCCAGTCGGTGTCGAACGAGATCAGGAGCGCCTTGCACCGTACGCGCGCGAACGCGGCGGCCAGCGTGCCGAACTGCTCGTCGAGATCCATCTCGTCCATCGCGGCCTGGACGCGGATGTACGAGTTCGCGTCGTACGAGGTCGCGAACTTGCCGCCTTGATACTCGAGGTACGAATCGACCTCGAACTGGCGGGTGTTCCCGCGCCGGCGGCGACCGAACTTGGATTCGAGGGCCTCGTTGGAGAGATAGGTCATGTGGCCCACCATGCGTGCGAGCTGCAGGCCGCGGAGGGGCTCGGTGCTGGCGTAGTAGTCGCCGCCACGGAAGGCGGGATCACTCTGGATCAGCTTGCGGCCGATCAGGTGCCACGCGACGCTCGCGACCGGTACGCTCGCGGAGGCGGCGATGCTGATCACGCCTCCGATCCGCTCGGGATGCAGCGCGGCCCACATCAGGGCCTCCATCCCTCCGAGCGAGTTGCCGACGACCGCCCTCCACACCGAGATCCCGAGGTGGTCGGCCACGAGCCGCTGCGACTCCACCATGTCCTCGACGGTGACCCAGGGATATCGCGACCCGTAGGGCGTGCCCGTCGCGGGATCGAGGGTCCGCGGCGCCGTGGTGCCCCACGGCGAGCCGGGGAAGTTCACGCACACCACGAACTGGGTCGCGAGATCGATCCCCTTGCCGTACCCGACCATACCATCCCACCAGCCGGCCTTCGCATCGTCGGCGGTGTACTTGCCCGCGCAGTGCGCGCCCGGTGAGAGAGCGTGGCAGACGAGCACCGCGTTCGAGCGGTCGGCGTTCAGCTCGCCATAGGTCTCGTAGACAATGGTGAACGGTGCGACCCGGTCGCCGTGCTTGAACGCGAAGCCTTCGGACAGCACGAGGGACTTCGGCGGTTCGCACAGGAACGTCTCATCGAGGAGCAGCGTCACGCGAGCATTCTACGTGGGGAATCCGCGAAAGCGGATGGTTCGAGAGACGATCCGTGTGGTTCACTCGCGCGTACCCAGCGAGAGCCCATGCCCACAGACTTCAGCTACGAGCACGTGTTCCGGGCGCCATCGGTGGCGACGATCCTCAACGCCTACTTCGATCCGGATCACCTGGCCACGCAGGACAAGCTGGCCGAGCTCGGCGAGCGTACCGTCACCGAATCGCAGGATGACGGCGAGCTCCGGCGCTGTACGTGGCGCGTCACGTCGCTGAAGCCTCTCCCGGTGTTCGTGCGCCCGTTCGTCAAGGGCGGCCGGCTCTCGTACTTCGAGGCGATGACCTGGCGACGCAAGGACGATGCGGTGGACCTGACGGTCACGCCCGACATCCTGAGCGGGCGGGTCCAGATCAGCGCGGTCTACCAGCTGAAGAAGATCGGCGAGAACCAGATCCACCGGCGCTACGCCGGAAGCGTGACGGTGAACATCACGCTGCTGTCCGGGAAGATCGAGCGCGGCATCGTCGCGGAGTTCGAGAAATCGATGCCGATGATGGCGCAGTGCACGCAGGGCTGGCTCGACCAGCACGGCGCCGCATAGACTGCGCATAGCTCACCGCCGGAGGAGCTCGGCGCGATGGCGCACGAGCTGGACGAAGAACACGACGAAGAACACCAGCGCGCCGCTCGAGAACGTGATCAGGATCAGGTCGAGGCGGCCGAGCGCGGCGAACCCGACCATCATGGTCAGGACGAAGTCGCGCTTGAACAGCTTGGACACGAACGCCGAGAGCCCCTGCGAGGACAGGTGGTCGGTGCTCTGCATCGCCCACGGGATCGCGGCGAGATCTCCGGAGCCATAGACGAACCGGATCAGGATGTACTGGGTGATCTGGGTGAGAGCGAACGCGGACAGCGCCACGATCCCCAGCGGGGCGGCCCAGGTCACGCCCGCGTCGTGCAGGGACACGGTCACGCCCCCCGCGTACGCGAGGTTGCCGAGATCGTCCGCGACCGTGTCGAGCCACTGGCCAAGGCGTGAGAACTGGAAGCGAAGCCGCGCGAGCTCGCCATCGACCCCATCGATGATCGAGCCCCAGTTGACCAGCAACATGCCCGCGAGGCCGGCTGCATAGCCTCCACGCGAGATCACGAAGCCGCCGGCGATCGCACAGGCGAGGGCGAGCAACGTGATGTGGTTGGGGAGGATCGGGGTGCGTGCCAGGAGCCACGAGATCGGGAGCGAGATCCTGCGGTTGAGCCACTTCGAGGCGAGGCCGTCGGCCGACTTGCGAAGCGACCACACCAGGCGGACCTTGGCGCGGCGAAGGGACCGGCGATCCGGGGCACGGGCGGTGAAGGCGAGGTACGGCGGTGGCGCTTCGACCATCTCGTGGCGCGCGAACAGGGCCTCGACGCCGCCCACCTCGCGCACAGACGTCGCGAGCTCCGCGGCGGCGCTGCGATCAGTGGCGAACACCGCATCGTGCTCGGCGCCCTCGATCTTGGCGATGCACTTGCCGATCTTGCCCGGCCGGCCGAGCTCAGGTGAGCTCGCGCACCACGCCGTGATCGCGGCGCGCGGAAGATCGCGGTGGAAGATCCGATCGGCGCGGACCAGAAGCACGCCATCGCTGGCCTCCCCGGAAGGCGGGCGAGTCACGATCTCGAGCGTCGCGCGGGTGGCGATCCGCGGGTCCGCGAACACCGCCGAGAGATCCGGCACCGGTCGCGCCACGTCCCAGACGATGTAGATCCGGGTCGCACCGCTGAGCGCGAGGTCGCCAGCCAGGCGGAGGAGGTGAGGGATCCCACAGACATCATCGAGCAGGGCGGGACGGGCGGCTCGTCCGTCCAGGGTGCCAGCGAGGATCCAGCCCTCTCGTGGGGCGGTGCGCAGCATCGGGGTCATGTAGCGTCCGGACGGCGATCTGGCTCGCGACGTCACGTCGATTCCCACGATTCCGCGATACAAGGCCGGGATGCGCGGAACTCACCTGATCGTCGTCCTCGGCGCACTCGCCGGCGGATGCAAGAAGGACTCGTCATCGCAGGCAACCACCGGAGCGCCGGCTTCCACGGCCGAGGCCGATGCGCTGTGGGCGATGGCGCCAGAAGGAGCGACGATCGCGATCGTCGCCTCCCCGCGCGCGGTCGCGATGGCGGAGCATGCATGGCTCGATGTGCGAGCGCTGATGTCCACGGCCCCCGAGCTCGCCGCGGTCAACGCGATGCTCGGCAACGAGCTCTCGCAGGCACTCGGCAAGCCCGATGTCACGCTCGCCGATGTGGGCCTGACGCCGACCAAGGGTGGCGGCTTCTTCGTGACCCCGGGCGGCGGCGGGATCGCGATCGTCCCGGTCGGCGATCGCGACAAGTTCCTCCTCGCGACACACGGCACCAAGGGCGCCGATGGCGACAAGGTGGGCAAGGCGACCTGCAAGACGATCAGCGACACGTACGTGTGCGCGAGCGCCGCCGACGTGTTCGACAAGATCGGCAAGGGCACGAAGCTCAAGGCGGGTCTCGATCCGGTCGGCACGCGCGGCGATGTCGAGGTCGTCGCGTCGATCCCGATCCCCGGCGGTCAGGCGACGATCGCTGGAGTGTTCCAGCTGTCGCGTGGCACCGTGGTGGCGCGCGCCGTGGTCTCCGGGATTCCGGGCGCGATGACCGCGCAGCTCGGCGGCGCGCAGACCAAGGCGCGCGGCGACCTCGACAAGACGGCGGGGTTCGGCATCATCACGCTCGCGCCGCTGGTGGCGGGGCTGCCGCCGATGCCGCTCGTCGGTGGCGTGACCCTCGCCGACATGGCGCACTCGCTCGGCGGTCCGGTCACGCTGCAGATCCCACCCGGTGCACCGGAGCTCGATATCCGGATCCCGCTCACCGATCCGAAGCCGGCGACCACGCTCGTCGAGCATTGCACCGAGATCCCGCCACTCGCCGCAGCGGGCGCCACGTTCAGCGACGGCGCATGTCATGTCACCGTACCGTCGATCGGCTACGTGCTCGATCTGTGGGTCGACGGTAAAGACCTCCGGATCGGCAAGAAGGGCGCGGCCTCCGGTGGCATCGCGGTACCGATGACCACGATCGGCAAGGAGCTGGCGACCACCGAGGCCGCCTTCGCGTTCTGGGGGCGCGGCACGCTCTATGGTCAGGCGATCGGCACGATGCCGAAGCTGCCCGCGGTGCCGATGGAGCTGCTCATGGGGATCCGCGGGCTCAGCATGCTCAACGAGCTCGGGGGCGCGGTGAAGATCGAAGGCGACAAGGTGAAGATCACCTACGTCCTCCGCACGGTGTGGTCGAATCCCGATGACGTCGTCGCGAAGCTCGTGGCGATCAAGCCGGAGACGTTCCTCGCGGGCACCGCCGCCGAGGCCGCGAAGGCGATCGCCGAGGGCGCGCCGAGCTCGCCGTTCGCGGCGGACTTCAAGGCTGGCACCGGCGGGCTGATGGCGCCGATGGCAGTCATCGGCATGGCCGCGGCCGTCGCGATCCCCGCGTTCATGGACTACATGAAGAAGGGCAAGAAGTCCGAGGCGCAGCTGCACCTCAACCGGCTCGCGAAGTCCGCCAAGGTGGTCTACATCGAGACCTCGGCGTTCCCGATCGCCGATGCACCGCTGACGCCTCCCACGAAGTGTTGCGACGGGCCGGGCGCGAAGTGCGCACCCGCCGGTGCCGGCTGGCTGAACGAGGCGTGGACCAAGCTCGACTTCCAGATCGACGAGCCCACGCTGTTCCAGTACCGCTACCACTCCGATGGCAAGACCCTCGATGCCGAGGCGATCGGCGATCTCGACTGCGATGGTGTCGAGGTCACGTACAAGCTCCACGTCGAGGCTCCGCAGAACAACCCCGAGGCGACGATCACGCCGCCCGCACCGAACAGCGACTGAGAGTTCGCCTACGCGGCGAGGTGACGCGGTTGGGCCTGCGCGTCATCGACGACGACGAGCGCACCCTCCGGCAGTTCCTGCCACGGCTCACCGGTGAGCTGCTCGCTCGCGATCACCACGGCACCCGTGCGCACGAGGACGAACAGCGAGCGGCCGAGGCGATGCGCGTACAGCCGCGCTCCGCAGGACAACAGGAAGCTCGCCGAGCCGATCTCACCGAGGGCGTGAAGCGCGTGCACCGCGGCCGAGACGCCGCGCTCCACGTCGCCTGAATCATCGATGTGCGTCATGACGAACGCGAACAGGCGCTCGCTGTCGGTATCACCCTCGATCTGCGCGAGCCTCGCCGGCGAGCATCGCGCGGCGAGCGCGGGGACGTCCTTGATCGTCCCGTTGTGGGCGAACACGAACGCGCCCCGCCGGAACGGATGCGTGTTCGCGAGCGAGGTCGCACCCACGGTCTTCTGCCGTACGTGCGCGACGAGGAGCCGCGCGGCCACACCCTCGGCGAGCTCGCCATAGCGCGCGCAGTCAGCCGCGCATGCGGTGCTGCGGTGGACGATCCATTCGTTCGCGCTGTGGATCGCCACCCCCCAGCCATCGGGGTGCTCGCGGCTGAGGGCGCGGAGGCTCCGGGGCGCATCGCGCAAGAGCTCGCGCGTGGCGATCGGTTCCACGGCAACGACTCCGAACATCCGGCACATCACCACGAGTGTAGGGGCGCGATCTGCGCGTGCAATGTTTCGGCACGCGTGCGAGTTATTCCTGTGGCCGCGCCGCTGCCGTTCCCCGAGAGTCTGTGTCACCGCTGCGCACACCTGCGCGTGGTCGAGAGCGGGAAGGGTTCGGCGTTCCTGATGTGCCAGGAGCCCTCCCTGCCGAAGTACGGCCCGCAGCCGGTGCGTGCCTGCCGGGCCCTCGCGGTGATCTCCGCGAGGTGATCTCTGGAATTTCTCGCGCAACACCTGAAGAAAAGTTGCCCGCTGTGGCCCGCCCGGCTTACGGATTTCATGGGCACCCCATGGACGCAGCGAACGCCGTCTCCAACGACAACGAGGATCTTCGTCCTCCCGCGGTCCTCCGCGGCACCTCCAAGGGCCTCGAGATCCACGTCGTCGGCTCGGCCGGCGTCGACGCGATCGTCGGCGCGGTGACCAAGCGTCTGGACGAGGCCCCCGGCTTCTTCCGGGGCTCCGATGTCCGCATCAAGGTCGAGGATGGACCCCTGCCGGCCGGCTGCCTCGGGCGCCTGGACGAGCTCGCGGTGCGGTTCGAGCTGCGGATCGTCGAGGTCGGCGCGCCCCGGCGCGAGAAGCCGCTCCAGAGCGTCGAGGCGGATGCCGTCCCGCAGCCGAACCTGGCGGCGGGCTCCGCGCCCTCGCCGGTGACGCCCCT
>JAYVRN010000194.1:0-7199 GCA_043776275.1 Myxococcales bacterium
TGGCGCACCTCACCGGAGGCGAGCGTGACGATCGTGATGTTGCTACTACCCTTGACCGCCAGCTGATCCCCGCGCGGCGAGTAACACGAAAGTCCATACGCACTGACCGGGATGTCGATGGGCCTCGGCTGGCCATCGAACCGCTGCCGGTACATCCGCTGAGCACTGACCGGACCCGCGGCGTACGCGATCTCTGCGCCATCGGGACTCACCGAGAGCGCCACCTTGAGCTGTGCGTCTGTGGTGACAAACGATCGAGCACCCGCAGCCGAGACCTTCACGACATCCGCGTGGTCGCCCTGCAACGTATAGAACAGCGCGCGTTCGTCCGGGCTGATCGCGAACGAGGCCTGCGACGACAACGACAGCGACGGCAACGGAAGTGCGACCTCGGAGATCCCGGGCGCCGACCGTTCCCGGTACACGATCTCGCCCCCACCATCTGGCTTGAGCTGGCTGTAGTACACGCGTGTGCCGCGGGCATTCCAGCGAACATCCAAGACCACCTTCATTTCAGCGGCAAGCCGCTCGGCGGTCACCTTGTCGATGTCCGCGACCCAGACCTCACCATGTCGCGACTTCGCGAGCGCCGTCAGCGCGATCTCGCCACGGAACGACCAGTCAAGATCGACCACCTTCTCGATCCCCGGCATCGGCAACACGACGGTGCGTGTCGCCCCCGACGCTACGTTGATCACCGTGAACGCTTCGTCGGTGAGGCAATGCCACAGCACGCGCGTCGCATCGGGGGACCATGCGGTTCGGCACAACGTCCCGAACAGCGGGACGTCGCGCACCAACTCACCGTCCGCCGTGATGATTTTCGGTCCTGTGCGCGTCGCGATCAACAGCCGATCCCCGACCGGCGACCACCGCAGATCGTTCGCGCCTCCTGCGCGCACGACCTTGCTCGACCCCGTCGCGAGATCACGCACGACGATGCCCGCCACACTCGAGTAGGCGAGGCGACGTCCGTCAGGCGACAGCGTCGGCGCGTCACTATCGGCGAACGTTACCGGCTGTTGATGCGCGTCGAACCCGGACTCCTCGACCGAGACAACCGCCCGTGGTCGCATCGCGAGCACGATCGCAGTGGCGGTGAGTGCAGCCACGAGCGCCGCGCTCGCGGCGAGCAGCCAGCGCCGGCGCCGCGGGCGTGCCGCATCGGCGAGTAGCGCGATCAGCTCGTCTATCGATGAGAACCGAGCTCCGCGCTCGCGGGCCAGGCCGCGCAACAGCGCACGCCCGATCGCGGGTGGCACCGGGCTCCCGCGCGGTGGCGGAGTGGCCTCACCGGTGGTGACCGTGTGGCGGAGCTCGAAGTAGGAGGTGCCCGGGTACGGCAGCGCGCCGTACAACGCGTGGTACAGCGCGACGCAGAAGCTGAACTGATCACTCCGCGCATCGGCTTGTTGGCCCTCATGCTGCTCGGGCGACATGTACATGGGCGAGCCCAAGATGGCGCCGGTCTCCGTGAGCGCCACCTGGGAGACGCTCGAGCTCGTGGCTCTGTTCGTCCGCGGCGCATCGGTCTCGTCGGAGGATCGCGCGATCCCAAAATCGAGCACTCGAACGCGCCCGTCGTGGCCGACCAGCACGTTGTGCGGCTTGAAGTCGCGATGCACGAGCCCCACGCGGTGTGCGGCAGCGAGCCCCTGCGCCGCCTGAACATAGAACCCGATGATCTCGCGCCAGGGATGTGGCCGCTGCTTCTCCCAGTCGGCCAAACTGTGGCCGGCGACGAGCTCCATCGCGATGAACACATCGTCGTCGACATCCCCGGCGTCGTGAACGGCGATCACGTTGGGGTGTGCGATCTTCGCCATCGCGCGAGCCTCGCGGATCAAGCGTGTGCGCGCATCCGCGGCGGAGTCATCATCGACAGGTCGCACGACCTTGAGCGCGATCGCACGACCGAGCTTGGGATCGAACGCGCGGTAGACCACACCCATCCCCCCCGCGCCGATCACGCCCTCGATCCGGTAGCGACCGAGTGTGACTCCCTCCAGCAGCGTCGGCGCACTTGGAGCATTCGGCACCATTCCCGCCGTCGCCGCGAGTGTGGTCACGGCCGGGTCATCCCCGCGGCCAGCGAGGGCGAGCACGCGTGGCCCGCACCTGGCGCATTCGGCGATGTGAGCAATCACCTCGGCGCGCTCCGTCACGTCGAGAGCGCCTCTGGCGTATCGGTCGATCGCATCGGCGTCCAGGCACCGCACACGTCGAGCTTACATGGCGAATCACACCAACCGCTGGGAGCGGACGCCTTTCGTGCCTGCGCGACGCGCTCGTCGGCATGGTCGTCGACGCGTTCAGACCCGGAGCGGACTAGCTACTTGCAGTCGTCGGCGTAGATCTCGCTGACCACCGATTTGCCATCGTCGTAGATCGTGAACCACCACTTCGGCGTCTTGCCCTGGACCCGATAGTCGATCGACGCCACCGCGTCGGCCACATCCGGGTGCTTCGCGAGCGCCTTCTTCCACACCTGGGAGAGCTTGCACTTCGGCGCCGGCACGGCGACCTCGTCGCAGTCACCCGACAGGTCGCGGATCTCGAAGCCATCTGGTCCGCCATCGACGCGAAGCGCGCACGTGCGCTCGACCTTCACGCCGCGCGGCACGCTCGGATCGCGCTTGTTGTGCGACGGCGAGATGAACCGCAGATCGATCCCGCCATACTTGTACGCGAAGCCCGGCAGCGTCAGATCTGCGTGGCCGTCGGGATAGACGTTCTCGAGATCGATGCGGAACAGCTGCGCATCCGGGACGGTGCGCTTGGCCTCCGCGATCGCCCACGCGATGTGCTGATCGACATCGACCTTCTTCATGTCGCGCGACGGCGGCGTCACCGAGTGGCGGCTGAACCACCCGTTCGCGCCGGCGGGCGTCGGCTTGCTCGGCTGCGCCGGATCCTCGGCGACCACCTGGGCGACCACCTGGGCCGGCGACGTTGGCTCGTCGTCCTTGTCGGCTTTGTCGTCCTTGTCGTCCTTGTCGTCGTCGGGATCGTCGACGGCTGCCGGCTTGGCCGGCGTCGGCGCCGGGGTCGCGGGCTTGGGGCCACCAGCGACGGTTGTCGGTCCGGCGGGCGCGGCCGTGGGACTGGTCGCCGTGGGCGTCGTGGCCGTGGGCGCGGTGGCCGTGGCCGTGGTGCCCGTGGCCGTGGCCGCCGGGTTGGCCGCGCCCGGGTCGCTCATCCCCGTGCCATCCCCCGCGCCGCCACCCGCCATCACCGCCGCGGTCACGCCGCCGCCGACGAGCACGATCCCAATCAGGGCGAACCACATCCCCTTCTTCGACGAGCTCTTGACCGGCTTGACCTGCTTGGACGTGACCTGTCCCGACGACGTGGTGTGCTGCCCCACCGGCGGCTGCACCGATTCACGCGCTCCACGCGCTCCACCCGCTCCACCCGCTCCACCCGGCCCACCGGCTCCGACCCAGCTCGGTGGCTGCGATGGCCACGAGGGCGTTGGCTGGCCGGTCAGGCGGCTCTGCAGCGTGAGCGGTGCCCACGCCTCCGGCGGGAGGTGTTGCGTGGCGTGCTGGAGCGCCATGCTCATTGCCTGCGCACTCGCGAACCGCTGCTCCGGCGCCTTCGCGAGCGCCACGAGGATCAGCTGCTCGAGCTCCGGCGGCATGTCCGGTCGTAGCTGACGCGGCGATGGGGGTGGCGCCTCGACATGCTTGCGCAGCAGATCGAACAGCGAGTCCGCCAGGAACGGTTTGTGACCAGTCGCGCACTCGAACAAGATCACGCCCATCGCGTAGAGATCGGCGCGGTGGTCCACCGGCTTCCCCGACGCCTGTTCGGGCGCCATGTTGTGCGGCGTGCCGAGCAGCGAGCCGGTGGCGGTCCCGGTCCCCGGCGCGCTATCGCTCAGCTTCGCGATGCCGAAATCGAGGACCTTGGGCCGACCACCTGGGGTCACGAAGATGTTGTCGGGCTTGAGGTCGCGGTGGACGATGCCCTTGCCGTGCGCCGCGCCGAGCGCATCGAGGACCTCGGCCGCGAGCCGCGCGAGGCCACCGAGCGGGATCGGTGCGCGCGTGGTGACCGCATGATCGACGAGCGCCGACAGAGGCGCACCATCGAGGTACTCCATGATGATGTACGGCCGACCATCGGGGAGCATCGCGAGGTCGAGCACGTTGACGATGCTCTCGTGGCGGATCAGATTGACGGCCTTCGCCTCGGCGAAGAACCGCTCCACGAGGTCACGACGATCGCTGCACTCGCGGGACAGCACCTTGATGGCGACCCGGCTCCCGATCGTGGGATGAACGCCCTTGTAGACGCGTCCCATCCCACCGATCCCGAGCAGGCGCGCCACGCGATAGGCGCCCACCGTGGTGCCGAGCAGCAGATCCTCGCCCACCGCCGCGAGCGGGGCTCCATCGGCCTGGCAATGACCTTGCGCGCCTTGCTGCGCGCCGCACTCGGGACACACGAACATGCCGGGAGGATAACACCTGTCCGTCCGGATGCCGGTCGCGCGTCCGGCTGGCGGCCAAACCGGACACGCAACCCCTCGACGTCACGACGATCGGCGCTGGCGCGGCACTTGCTGCAGCCCTCACGGATGGAGCTGAATCACGAACGACCTCGCGAACGACTGTTGCGATGCGGCCCGACGGAGCTCGGTGACGAGGAGCTGATCGCGCTCGTCCTTGGCACCGGCGTCCGCGATCACCCGGCCCGCGAGGTCGCGCTCGAGCTCGTGCGCTCCGCGGGTGGCGTCGGCCCACTGTCGCGCTCCTCGGTGCGCGAGCTCGCGCAGATCACGGGCATCGGCTCGGCCCGCGCCGCGCGCGTGGCCGCGGCGTTCGAGCTCGGGCGCCGCGCCCTCGATGCCGTCCAGCACCGCGAGACGCTCGGGCGTGCCGAGGACGTGTTCCGCTGCGTCAAGCCGCGCGTCGCGGGGCTCACCCAGGAGGTGTTCATCTCGATCGGGGTGGACATCCGGAACGGCCTCCTCGACATCGTCGAGGTCGCGCGCGGCACCGTCCTTGGTGTGGAGGTCCATCCGCGCGAGGTGTTCCGCCCGTTGATCCGGATGGCGGCCGCGGGCGGGGTGCTCGTCCACAACCATCCGTCCGGAGATCCCACACCGAGCTCCGAGGATCTCGAGCTGACCCGCCGCCTGCGCGAGGTGGGGCGCGTGCTCGGCATCCCGATCATCGATCACATCGTGATCGGCGACAATTCGTTTCGCTCGCTCGCCGAGTGGATGGGGACGGAGTTCTGAACGGTTGACACGCCCGTGCCCGGAACGTACGAACGAGCGGCATGAGCTCGCGAGCGCTGGCGGTTGCTTTGGGTGTGCTGGTCGCATGCGGCTCGGAGCCCCGTCAGGAAGCACCGAAGCCGGCACCCGGGCCCCCGCGCGGTCTGCAGTTCAAGGTCGTCGATGACGGCTCGCCGTTCATGAACGGGATCTATCTGCACCTCGGCGACACTGCCGGCAGTGCAGCCGAGCCCGAGGCGGCAGGGATCACGGTCGCGGTGGACAAGTGGCGCACGGAAAAGGGCGTGGCGCATACCGACCCGTACCTGGCGGCAAGCTCGCGCGACGGGCTCGTCGCCTACTTCGCGAAGCTGGCCACCAAGGCCACCAAGTTCGTGGTGCCCGGCGGGCGCGAGCTCGGCTACGAACACCAGAAGCCCGACGTCTGGCGGAGCTACTTCCTGTTCGCGAAGGTGGAGCTCGACGCGACGGCGATCGCCAAGGTCGACGTCGTGGAACAGGCCGAGAGCGGCGCACGCGTGGTCCTCCAGCTGACGCCCACGGGTGCCAAGCAGTTCGGCGCGCTGACCACGCGGATCGTCGGCCACAAGCTCGTGGCCATCGTCGATGGCACGATTCGATCCGCACAGCTCATCGACGGTCCGCTGACCGAAGGGCGCGCGACGATCCTCCTCGTCGACCAGGACCCTGCGGTGCAGTCTCGCGAGGCTCACGCACTCGCCGCGCTGCTCGCGCCCAAGCCCGAGCCCGAGTAGGAGCCGCGCCCCTCGAGAGGTACGCGCCGAGGAGCGGCCCCCCGATCGTGTCGAACGTCGCGTCCGGACCCGAGCGCGTTGCGCTCACGGCAGCTCTGGAGGCAGGAGGGTTCTAGGTGTGGATGGGTTCACGCCCCGCGGGGACTGACGGGCGATCACGATGGTGTGTCGTGTGCTCACGCGCGGCCTCTGGACCCGAGCGCGTCACGCTCGCGGCAGCTCCGGAGGGCCGGAGGCTTCTACGGGCGGATGGTGTTGAAGCCCCGCGGGAACTGAGCGGCGATCCGTGTCGTGTGTGCTCGCGCGTCACCTCCGGACCTGAGCAGGTCGCGCTCGCGGAAGCAGGACGTGTCGAAGTGGTGTGCTCGTGCCGACCTCGCGCCAGGCGCCGGCCGACTTCGTTCAACTCTTCGATTGTCAGAGATCAACACCGCGCCCGCAGGGACTGATCTCCCTTCAGTCCCCGCGGTGCGCGAGGGGGAGTTCGAACACGAGGTGATCGGGCGCCGTGCCGCGGATCGCGATCACGCCCTCGTGGAGCTGGAGATGGTGTGCGTCGCAGAGCAGGCCAAGATTTCGGAGCTCGTGACCTCCACCCTCGGAGCGCGGCTTGATGTGATGCGCCTCCAAGAACCTGGTGGAGCGACAGCCAGGCACGATGCATCGATGCTTGTCGCGCACGAAGACCTTTCTGCGCGTGGCCGCCGGGATCGACTTCTGAAGCCTGCGCCCCGGTTCCTCGCTCTCCAGATCGCCGATGTCTTCCGAGTCGCACCGCGCGCGCTCGAGCTCCGCCGGCGAGATCGAGATCTCCATGCCGGCCCCCACGCGATGCGCCTGCTTGCACGCACGACAGGTCGTCGTGGCAGTCTGATGCCGCGGCTTGCCGGGAACGCCGTCGGCCGGCTCGAGCACAGCTGCCGCAAACGCACGCACCAGCTGGTCGTCGGTGCAGCTGGCGCCCTGCGCGTCCGCCGCGGCGTTCCTCGCCTGCTTGAACAGCATCATCGCTTCCTCGGAGAGGTTCTCCAGCACGATGCGATGCCGGATCTTGTTCGGATCTACCGGATCCGTCGGCAGGTCGCCCTTGGATTTGCCGCGGACCAGCTGCTGGATGTCCGTCGAGATCTTGCCCTCCGCCGCGTCGAGCCACGCAGCCTCGGTGGTGCGGGTCGCCACGCGCGTCAGCTCGC
>JAYVRN010000195.1:0-7190 GCA_043776275.1 Myxococcales bacterium
GCCGCCGCCGCCGCCGCTGCCGCGCTCGCGCCCGCGGACACCGGGGGCCAGCGCACCGCCCCGCCGCCACCGGTCGCCAAGCCGCCCGAGGCGTCACGACGGATCGCGGCCTCGGCCCGGCGTCGCTCGGTGTAGCGTGCGCGTCCGGTTCGCACTCACGCTGACCGTGCTCGTCGGAGCGTGTGCCGGCGCCTCTGCGCCTCCCACTTCGGCCGCTGCTCCGGCCGCTGCTCCGGCCGCTGCTCCGGCTCCGGCTCCGGCTGTGGTCGCTGGCCCCGCGACCACCGCGGCACCGGCTCCGATCGCCGAGGATCTCGCGGAGCCCAACCGGGCCCTGACCGCCGGCGAGGTGGCGCTGCTACGGCCGATCTTCCGCGATGGGATCGACTACGCGCACGTGCGGGTGATCGACAACACGTTCCCGCTGCAGCCCGCGAACGTCTACATGACCCCGCGCGGGCACGTCTACGCCCCCGGCCGGCTGTGGCGCACGGACTTCTCCTCTGCATCCGCCAGCGTGCGCATGACGTTCGTCCACGAGATGACGCACGTGTGGCAGTTCGCCAACGGCATGGACCTGATCGGTCAAGGCTTCGTCGAGTTCTCGCGATATCGCGGACAATACGAGAAGGCGTATCCGTACGAGCTCGCGCGCGGGCGGGACCTGGTCGACTACGGCATGGAGCAGCAGGCCTCGATCGTCGAGGACTACTTCGCGATCACCGTGGCCCACGATCGCCCGCACCGGATCACGAACCAGGGCATCACCGATCGAGAACGCGACGAGCTGTATGCAACGGTGATGAAGAACTTCCTCGGCGACGCGCGCTATGCCCGCGCGCTCGATCCGGCGACGGTCGCCGGCGAGCACGCCCGCTCCTCGGAGACCACCCAGCCCGGGCCGGAGGCCTGCCGGGAATCCGAGGAGGAACACGGCGCCTCGCACATGTGCAGCTGGCGGTTCACGCCGACCAAGAAGTAGGCGTCAGCGCGGCGTGGCCGCCGCCACGATCTTCGCGCGCAGCTCGCCGAGCGCCGGCTGCTTCGCCTGCGCCCCGCGCTGCCCGGTGGCGGCCTCGGCGAAGGCGACGAGCTCGGCGGCGGACGCAGTGTGGAGCGCCACGCCGGATCTCTGGAGCGAGGCGAGGCCGCGCTCGGTCTCCTTGCGCCAGCTCGCGCGGATCCGCGCCTCTCGCTCGTGGCAAACCTCGAGGACGGTGGTCTGCTCGGCCGACGACAGGCGAGACCACGCCGCCTGAGAGAACACGAGACCGCCCACGACGTAGCGGTAGCGCAGGTCCGTCATCGCGGTGGCCTTCGTGCTGCCGATCGCGAGCATGTACAGCGCAGGCATGGTCCAGGCCCGGGCCGAGCCGCTGGTGATCGCCTCGGTGAGCGCACCGTCGAGGGGACGCGTGATCCACGGCGCGGCCAGCTCGAGCACCTCGCGGAGGCTGGTGATCGGGCGCGTCGAGAACACCTGCGAGAACCCGAGGTCGGCCCACATCGCGAACGTCAGGCCACGCTGCGTGAACTGGTCGCGGACGGTCGAGTCGAGCGCGGTGGTCGCGCGATCCACCTCGTCGTACGTGCGGAACAGCCCGGGCGAGCGCCACGCCGCCATCTCGGGAACCAGCGCCGTGAGCCCGGTCTCGGACAGGCCTCCTCCATCGAGCCTTCCGTCCGCGATCAGCTTGGCCATCGCGGCTTCGTCGCCGAGCTGACCTCCGGACACCCAGTCGAGCTGCACCGCACCGCGGGTGCGCTTCTCGATCTCCTTGCCGAGCGCGAGGATGTCCTTCATGTAGCGGCTGCCGTCGATCGCCTGGGTCCCGAGCCGGAGCCGCACCGGATCTTTGGGCTCGCGGGGCTCGGCGCGTGTGGGGCTCGGGTCCACGGTCACGAACGCGAACACCACGACGCCGACGAGGCCGAACACGCGCACGCCCATGGATCGGAGGTAGCGCGACCACCTGCCCTCGCCACGGAAAAACTCCGGCAGGTGATGGTCGTGCCGGGTCCTGACCGCACGTTGCCGATCCTCGGCGGTCCTCGGCGATCCTCGGCGATCCTCGGCGATCTTCGGCGATCGTGGAGTATCGTGTGGGGATGCTCCGCATCACGCTCGCCCTGACGCTGCTCGGTACCGTGGCCCTGGCCGATGGACCGAAGTTCGAGCTCGTGGGCAACGAGCTGAAGGTCCCCTACCCGATCACGTACGCCACCGCGAAGGACACGCTCAAGCCCGAGTCGGCCGACGCGATCGCGTTCGTCGCCGTCTACCTCGACGCCAAGCCGTACGTCAGCACGCTGCGCGTCGAGGTCCACACCGATGCGCGAGGCGACGACGCGTACAACCAGACCCTGTCCGAGAAGCGCGCGCTCGCCGTGGCGAAGGCGCTGGTCGCCCGGGGCGCTGACTGCAAGCGCCTGATCCCCGTGGGCTTCGGCGCGACCAAGCCGATCGCTGACAACGGGACCGAGGCCGGCCGCGCCGCGAATCGCCGGACCTCGTTCGTCAACGCCGCGCTCAAGGGCAAGGCGATCGGGGGCCAACCGCTCGCCGGCGGTGGCGTGGTGGCCGGCGATCCGTGCAACTGAGGCTGCGTCCTGGATGCGCTCGCCGCCGCGCTCGCGCTACGCTCGGATCAAGGCGCGGTCCTGCCGAAGGTTGGCCGCATATCCGTCACGCGTAGAACGTCTCTGTGTCTATCTGCCGACCACATCCCAAGCAGGTTTGTTTGTTGTACATGGCATGGGGCAACGATTCGCCTGATGGCGCGTCACTGCATGGTCGCAAGCGGCTGTTCGCAAGAGGCATTCAAAATCACAGGGTTCCAGACACCCTGGCGTGGACCGCGCCCCCTTTGTTCCTCAGGACAGCTCGACCAGCTCGGTCTTGTTCGCCCGGTTGATCGCCTGCTTCACGCGCTGCAGGAACTCCTGGATCCGATCGATCTCGTTCCACATCTCGCGTGACTGCAGCCCGAAGTCGGTGACCTCGACGACGTCGTAGCCGAGCGTCTCCATCTCCTCGGCCTTGAGCCCCTTCTCGCTGAAGGTCTCCTTCTTGCGCTCGACCTTGGTGACGGTGCGATAGCGGACGTGGTTGTCGCCGGACTCCATCACGTTCACGCCATCAGCGCGCAGCGGTACGGCTCGCGCGGCCTCTTCGAGCTTCGGGATGATGCTGTCCTTCAACACGAGCATCTCGGGGATGCTGTAGGTCCGGCGCTGGCCCTCGAGATCCTCGACCTCGGCCTTCGCCGCCTGGTTGGTCAGCGAGATGCGGAGCGCGAGGATCAGATCCTCATCCACGATCTCGCGGATCCGGGCGCGACACTCCTCGACCGTGTAGTGACGCATCGTCGACTTCTCCGAGCCCGGCTCGGGAGAGAACGCGCCGTTCCCCTCGATCGCCTTGGTTCGATACGTCCGCCGCGTGACCCCGGAGGACTTGAGCCGGTTGGTCCACGCCACGAGATCGGACGACAGCTTCTTGCGCCGGTTGAACGCGTCTCCGAGGTTCATGCTCATGCGCCGAGCCTACGTGATCCGCTGGGACCGCGGGAACCGCAGGGTTTGGAGTTGCGGCGCAGCGGCTCACACCGTGCACGGTGAGAGGTCAGGAGGTCACCTTGACTCGATCCACGTCTCGAGCTGTCACGCGCACGGTTTGCACCATGGTCTTGCTGTCTGTGAGCGCCTGCGGCTTCGCGATAGGGTCCAGCGACCCTTCGCAGGAGACCCCGCCGACGGAGACCGATGCGTCGATCGACACACTGGGCGATGCGCGGATCCATGGGGCGATTTCGCCCATCGCCCTCGGAACCGCGGGCACGTACGCGATCCTCAGCAAGGCCGGGATCAGCGGGATCATCGGCAACGTCACGGGCGACCTCGGCGTGAGTCCGGCGGCCGCCACCTACATCACCGGGTTCTCACTCTCGGCGGATACGACGAACACCTACGCGACCTCGACGCAGGTGACGGGGCGTGTGTATGCCGCGAGCTATGTCGCGCCCACGCCCGCGCGCTTGACCACCGCGGTCTCCGACATGGAGCTCGCGTTCACCGACGCGGTCAGCCGCACGCCTCAGGTGACCGAGCTCGCTGGCGGCTTGATCGGCGGCCTGACGCTAGCTCCGGGGAGCTACGCGTGGACCTCCGCGGTCGCGATCAGCTCGGACGTCACGCTCGCCGGCAACGCGACCGACGTCTGGATCTTCCAGATCGCCCAGGAGCTCTCGATGAGCGGCGGCACCCGGATCGTGCTGACGGGCGGCGCACTCGCCAAGAACGTGTTCTGGCAGGTCAGCGGCGGCCCCGTCACGCTGGCCGCCGGCGCCGATCTCCATGGTGTGGTGCTCGCCCTCACCTCGGTCACGCTCGCGGCGGGAGCCTCGGTGCACGGTCGCCTGCTCGCGCAGACCTCGGTCGTCGTCGACGGTAGCTCGGTGATCGCTCCGGGCCCGTGACCGACCAGCTCAGCGCTCGGTGACGCCATCGCACGCCACCGTGTTCGGCACCGTGCCCGCGATCAGTTCGCGCAGATCGTCACCTCGAACCGGCCATCGACCTCGTTGTCGCCATCGAACGAGCCGTGCAGCCCACCCACGACCTTGGTGGCGGTGACCTCGTCGACGATGATCCGGCCGTCGAACGCGACCTTGTTGTCGCTACCAACCACGAACGTCATGTTGCGTTGCGTCCCCATGTCGTAGTCGCCGACGACCTTGGGCACCGAAACGATCAGGTGCGCGCCACCGGGCTCCGAGAACCCGCACGCCGTGTACGCGGCGGGATACATCGTGGTGAAGAAGTCGTCGTCACCCTCGGAGAGGAACGCGTTGGTCTGCCCCGCGACGAACGACCAGGCCTGCCCACCCACCGTGCCGGCGAGTGGCGTGGTCGCGACGTCGAACGAGGTGGTCCCGCAGCCGGCGATCGAGAGTGCGAGACACAGGGCGGCGAGCTTCATGGGGTCAGTGTAACAGCACGATCGAGGACCGCAGGACAGAAGCCACGGGCCCCGCTCTGCCGTGACTTCGTCTACCATCGCCCCACCATGGCCAAGAAAGATTCAGGCGTCTATCGCGTCACCGAGATCATCGGCACCAGCACCAAGTCCTGGGAGGAGGCAGCCAAGAATGCCGTCGAGACCGCAGCGAAGTCGCTCCGAGACCTCCGGATCGCCGAGGTCTCGAAGCTCGACATGAAGATCGAGGAGGGCAAGGTCGTCGCGTATCGCGCGCGGGTCTCCCTCTCGTTCAAGTACGACGGTTAGGTCACGAACGGCGTCCTGCCGACGATCTCCATAGGAACGTGGGCGCGGGCGTGCGAAAACCGGGGGATGACTCAGAGGGGAGTTGCTGCCGCCATTGCGTTCGTGTGGTGCGCTTGCGGACCGAGTACCCGCAAGACACCCGTGGATGCCCACACCGACAATGACGGTGACGGGTATGCCCAGGAGGATGGCGACTGCGACGACGCCGATCCGGCGATCCATCCCGATGCGGCCGAGAGCTGCACCGACGGCGTCGACAACAACTGCAACGGCAAGGTCGATCACGACGACTACGAGTGCTTCACGCCGTGCGAGAAGGCTGCGTTCGATAGATCGTCCGTAGGCTGCGTGTACTACGCCGTCGACACCAACTCGATCGGCGGCCCGTACGCCGTCGCCGTGTCCAACATCGATCCCACCGCCACGGCGAACGTGGTGGTCGAGATGAAGACCGGCACCACCTGGGCGCCGGTCGCCGGCGGGACGTTCGCGGTGCTGCCGCGCGGGCTCAAGACGCTGAATGTTCCGCATCGGTTCACCACCGGCTCGGCGATCTTCGCCGGTGGCGCGTACCGCATCACCTCCGACATCCCGGTGATCAGCTATCAGTTCGCGCCGATCGATGGCTCGGCCAGCTTCCTCTCGGATGCTTCGCTGCTGCTGCCCGCCTCGGCGCTCGATCGCTACTACATCGTCTCCGCCTGGCCGTTCGGCGCCGACATCAACGGCACCCCGCAGGCAGCGCACCTCCAGATCGCCGCCTCGGAGCCGACCACCGTGACCGTGACCTCGCCGATCGCGAGCGTCAACGGCGCCACCGCACCCGCGCTCGCACCGAACGTCCCGCGCACGTACACGCTCGCCGAGGGTGACTATCTCCAGCTCACCGTCCAGACGCTCGATCAGAGCTTCGCCGGCACGTACATCGAGGCCGACAAGCCGGTCGCCGTGTTCAGTAGCAACGATTGCGCGAACGTCCCGAACACGCCGGCCTCGTGCTGCTGCGATCATCTCGAGGAGCAGCTGTTCGGGCTCCAGACGTGGGGGATGAGCTATGTCGCCGCGCAGATGCCGCGCCGGCAGACCGAGGGCTCGATCTGGCAGATCCTCGCGCAGCAGGATGGCACCACGGTCACGTTCGCGCCGGGCGCCGGGGTCACGGGTCTCCCGCCGAGCGTGGTGATCAATGCCAAGCAGAAGGTGGAGTACGAGGTGAAGGGCGGCACCACGCCCGGCGATTTCCTGATCACGTCCGACAAGCCGATCCTGGTCAACCAGTACACGGTGGGTTCGTTCCACGTTCAGCTGAACAGCGACGTCGGCGATCCGGACATGGTGCAGGCGATCCCCACCGAGCAGTACCTCGCGCACTACAACATCCTGGTGCCGAGCACGTGGATCAACGACTTCCTCGTGCTGATCCGCAAGACCGGCGCCACCGTCATGGTCGATGGCATCGTGCCGGCCGCGACCTGGAACACGCTCGCGGGTGGATGGGAGACCGCGGTCATCCCGGTCCCCGATGGCGTGCACGTGCTCGACGGAACCGCTGCATTCGGCGTCGCGGTCTCGGGATACGATCAGTTCGATTCGTACTCGTACCCGGGCGGGCTCGGGCAGGCCGTGATCAACCCGATCTTCTGATCGCCCTCGAAGACGCCTCGGGGCGCCTCCGCGACCCGCATGTTAGGCTCCACCGATGATGAGAGCTCTGATGCTGGTGATCGCGCTCGGTGCGTGCACGAAGGCGGGCGGCGGATCCGAGTCCACTCCTCAGCCGCCCACCACCGGCGTCGCGCCGAACCGGCCACCGGCGGCCACGGCCGGAAAGGTCTCGGTGGTGATGACCGCGGCGACGTTGGCCGATGATTGCGGCGGAACCCCGCCGTGGAGCGAGCCGCCG
>JAYVRN010000196.1:0-7156 GCA_043776275.1 Myxococcales bacterium
CCGTGATGTCGTTGTTCTCGATCACCGCGATGTTGCTGCCCGTCGCGCGCAGCGCGATCCCGATCGAGCGATCCGCGCCGGCGACGTTGCCGCCGGTGATGTTGCCACCCACGATCTTGTTGCCACGGATGGTCGGCGCCGCGTTCGCGACCGTCACGCCGACCGAGCCCGGCGGCGTGGGTGGTGCGCCATCCTTGCCGACGACCTTGAACCCACCGAACAACGTACTCGCGCCGACGCCAGCGCCGGCGAGCACGCCCTCGAAGTCCTGGTTCGTGATCGTGGCCTCGAACATCACCAGATCGCGCGTCCACTTGCACGAGGTGGGGTTGCACTCGTAGCCGCCGTTGAGATCGATGCCCGGTGCCAACGTCACCTTCTCCGGATAGTTCCCCTGCGCCACGAACACCGCCTGCTCTCCGCCCAGCATCCTGGCGTGCGCGAGGCCGGCGCCGATCGACTTGAACGGCATCGCCTTGGTGCCGGGGTTCGAGTCCGCGCCCTTCAGCGCCGAGACGAACGTGCCGGTGTCGCCCGGGCAGTTGTTCGGATCGGCGCACGGATCGGCATCGGGTTGCGCAGGGCCGCTGTCGCCTGGCGCGACATCATCCCCGGTCGCAGCCGATGAGCCGCAGCCGAACGCGAGCAACAGTCCGAATGGCAAGCATCGCATGGCGTCTCCCCAGCCACCGAGTCTACCGAGTCTGGGGCGGACAAGGGGCGACTGGATCGCGCCTGGCTAGGGACCTGTCAGGATGATCACGGTCCGCTTGGCGTCGCCGGTGAAGCTGACCTTGAACAGCGTGCCGGCCTTCTTCGCCTGGATCCGTGTGGCATTCCCCGACGGAGACGGCTCGTCCTTCACGATCTCCCACTTGCCAGCCTTGAGGGCCGCCCGGACCTCGTCGGTGACGATGATTCGTCCCCGATTCACGCTGTAGGTACGGATCTTCCCTCCACCACCTTTCACCGGCGCGGGCGCCTGGGCGTCGGCAGGCAGCGGGAACGTGGGCTCGGCGACCACCGGCGCCTCGGCATGCGCGATCCCGGGAAGCGCCGCGGTGGCGGTGAGCAGAGACAGCGCGAGGGCGAGGGAGCGAAGCATGGTGGTGAGTTTAGCCTATCCAGGCCGAGGGGCCGATCCGCGTTCGAGCGCGAGGATCGCCTCGAGCACCACGTCCCACGATGGCGTGTACGGGCACGTGGTGGTGAGCGCCGAGTGCAACAAGCGCGACCGTTCGACATGATCGCGACGTAGAGCCCTGAACAGCTTGAACCCCGTCGGGGTGCTTGCTGCGCTGCCCTCCAGCTCTGCGAGCCGCTGGTCCATTTCCAGGAGTAGCCTGCGGTCAAACTCGAGCAGCTCGCCGTGAAATTGCGCCGCTGAGACCGTGGCATCACCGCTCGGTGACGACCACTCGATCGAGTCTGGCGTCTGCGGCCGCGAGTACCAGTGGACGCGGACCACATCGCCCGTTCGCCAGAATTGGATGGTGGGTGCATCGAACAGGTGCATTGCGCTCAGCTGGCGCTCGAACCACCAGTCGAGAGCGACGGTATCGAGCTCGGCGAAGTCGTCGAGATCCATCACCCGATCAACCCACGCTCTCCAATGCTCGGGATGTGCTGCGCGGTTCGCGAGCTCGGGCGGGAGTGGTTGCAAGGCACCGGCGGAGACTGAGATGAGATCGCTCCACAGCTGCGCTACCGGGTATTCGACACCCGACGCCTGATTCGCGAGACTGAAGAGTCGATGCTCGCCCACGATCAGATCGTATCGACCGAGAGTAAGACCGAACCAGGACACCACTTGCTCGGGGTCCTGACGGGCCAGGACTTGCTCACGGGCATCAAGTTCAAACCAGATCGCGAACGCATCCATGGTCTTGCTGCCGCCGTTCGACGGTCGTTAGGGCTCCGCTTGTGGGCTATCGAAGAGGTCGTCGCCAGCTCCAAGCCGATCGAGGAATGCTTCGAAGCTGCTCGCAATCGTGAGCGCATCCTCCCACCCCGACGAGACGAAGGGAACCATCACGACAGAGGGAGGTGTCCTTCTCGTATCGAATCCGAACGCCTCGCCTCCTCCATTGGAGCCAATCAATACCAAGCCCGAGGCGTACTCCCCCAGGCCGTATCCGGCGTTGTTCTCGATCAACTCGTCGGCCCTCCACAAATTGAGGTGGCTGGTGCCGACAGGGCCGCTGCCGGCGCCCACTTCGACGAGGAAGGCTTTGTAGTCGGCAGGAAGCGTCTTGAGAACCTTCTCGGCTGCAAGGAGCTCTCGTTTCTGTGCCCGCGACTTCGCGTGATATTTCTGGAACCCCTTCCGCACCTTTCGCATCGTCACCCCCTCCGGCTGCCGTTGTAGCCGGTCCCATGGGCGACGGGAAGGCTTCGGGTAGTGACGTCCCGCGGATCCAGATCGATGGCGCGGCGTTCAGAATGGCAGGTAGCCGAGCGTGGGTGACGGAGCTGTGCGTGCACTCAAAAGGAGATGTTAGACTTCGATCGTGCTGGAGCTCAGCACGGACTTTCGCGACTTGCTCGAGCTGCTCAACCGCCACGGCGCTCGGTATCTTGTCGTTGACGGCTTCGCCGTCATGATCCACGCGAAGCCCCGGTACACGAAGGACCTCGACCTCTGGCTCGAGTGCTCGGCAGACAACACCGCCAAGCGCGCGGTTGGACGCACGAAGGGCCTCGGAGATCTGGAGGACCTCCAATGAGCACGCCACGCCGCATCGCGCTGGTAGTTCGCAAGGTACCGCTCGCTGATCTCGACGAGCACGCCGAGAGCCTCGCGTACTGGGGGACCAGGTCCGCGGCCGAGAAGGTAGCGGAGGGCGAGTCACTCAGGCGGATGTGGCCCGACCTCACCGGGGATCCCGACGAGCCGATCGTGCGTGTGGTGCATCGCAGAACGCTCGGCGAGCCGGCAATTCCGCGACCGCTCGGCACCTAAGTTAGCCACGAATCCGGGCCTGTGCGCAGGCGATGCTGGCGGCGAGGCGAAGGCCACCACGGCAGCTCGGTGCTAACGCGGTGCAGGCGGATCGGGCGTGCGCCATTCGGCGAGTGCGGCCAGCAGATCGCGGCCACGACTGAAGCCACGGTCCAGGATCATCCGCACTGCAGCTTCGGCGCGTTCCCACTCGATTTCATCCGCCACCCTCGCGAGCCCCACGAGATCGACGCGGTCCATCGGCCGCCGTACATCGTCGCGCGCCACCAGCTTCATCGCGATCAGGTGACCAACGCGCGCCACCTGAGTGGTCAGCCCGTTGACGACCTCGATCGAATCGGCCTCGCTCACGATCTCGTGCTCGATTCCCGTGGCCGCGAACAGAAGGTCGACCAACGGACCCTTGCCGTGGTGCCGTAGTCGCACGGTGGACAAGCGAGCCTGCTTGACCTGTTCGAGCGCGACGACAACCTCGTATCCGAGCTGCCGCAGCGAGTACACGTATTGCTCGGCATCGGCGTCGGAGGCGACGGCAACAGCAAAGTCGAGATCTCGCGTGAAGCGTGGCTCGGTCCGAGCAGACACCGCGACGCCGCCGATCAGCGCGGTCGCGATTTCGCGCGGACGGACCGCGACGAAGTCTCTCAACGCTTGTTCGACCGCGTTCATCGGAATCGCGAGAGAGGCACGGGCACCCCCGGGGCGTCACCGAGCTCTGCCCCTGGACGCTCGGCCAACCACGCATCTACCAGCTCCGCGATCTGGTCCGGAGATGCCTCCGGGTGTCGGCGACGTAGGCTGGCCGCCATGACCTCGACCCCAAACTCGAACAGCTCGAAGGTCTGGACGATGCGTTCGCCTGGCGTCTCTCGCTCGGCCATCTCGGCCCATCGTGGCATCGAACATCGTGGCGCGCTACCGGCGTGGCACGTGGGGTCGCGAGGTGTGCTTGCCCGCAGGCGACTCCGGCGGCCGTAGATATCGGAACAGCCGGGCCGCTCCCGCGGTAGTGTCCGCGCGCCATGCGGCTCGCCAGCATCCTCGCGTCCCTGACCCTGACTCCGACCCTCGCCCTCACCCTCGTCGCCTGCGGCGGCGGCGATCGCGACCTCACCACGCCCTACGAGTGCAACCCACTCGGCGGCGTGCGTTGCGCGGCGCCATGGCCGTCCTCGATCTACGAGATCGACGATCCGACGACGGCGACCGGCCGCCGGCTCTCGATCCCCGCGGGCGCCCTGCCCTCCAACATCGATGACATCGCGATCGAGCCCACCGAGTGGAACAAGCTCGATGGCTTCTCGTCGGCCGCGCCGATGATCACGTCGTTTCCGACCGGCGTGGACCCTGCGAACCTCGTCCACTATTCGAACTATGCGGCGAGCACCACGGACGCGAGCCCGACGGTGCTGATCGATCTCGAGAGCGGCGAGCTGGTCACTCACTTCGCGGAGCTCGACGTCGCCGGCGTGGACAAGCCGGCGAGCCAGGCGCTGTTCATCCGCCCGTTCAAGCTGCTCGCGGGCAGTCATCACTATGGCGTGGCGATCAAGAAGACGCTGAAGGCCAAGGGCGGCGGCGAGCTGCCGGTGCCCGAGGGCTTCCAGGCGCTGCTCGATGGTGAGAAGACCTCGCACCCGCTGCTCGAGAAGATCCGCCCGCGGATGACGGCGCTGTTCGCCGCGCTCGAGGCCAAGGGGATCCACCAGCAGGACCTCGTCACGGCGTGGGAGTTCACCACGCGGTCGCGCGAGCAGGTGCACGCCGATCTGCTGAACGCGCGCGATGTGGCCCTGCCGCTGATGGGTGCCAATGGCGCTTCGCTGACGTACACCTCGACGACGATCACCCAGACCGACGTGCGGCTCGCCGCGCGCTACGAGGGGACGTTCGATGCGCCGCTGTTCCTCTCGACCGCGGCCTCGGGCGTGGCGCCGCCGAACGTGACGCTGCTGCGCGATGCGGACGGCAAGCCCAGGCCGAATGGCCTCTACCGCGTGCCGTTCACCGCGATCGTCCCGCAGTGCGCGCTGACCTCGTCCACGCCGGTGCCGATCCTGATCTACGGGCACGGCCTGCTCGGCACCTCGGGCCAGGTCGGCAGCTCCGGACCACGGATCGCGGCCACCGAGAGCTGCATGGTCGCGATCGGCACGGACATGCGTGGCATGAGCGACATCGACGTGCCCAACGTCGTGACGGCGCTCAACGATGCGAACAAGGGCGGGCTGATCTTCGATGTGCTCGTGCAGGGCATGATCAACCACGTCGCCCTCGTGCAGATCGCGCGGGGCCCGATGGCAAACCTGCTGTTCGCCAAGACCGGCGGTGGCTCGCTCGTGGATCCGAGCCGCGTCTACTACTACGGCATCTCGCAGGGCGGGATCATGGGCACCACGGTGTGCGGCATCGATCCGGTGATCACCCGGTGTGTGCTCCAGGTCGGCGCGATCAACTACTCGCTGTTGCTGGAGCGCTCGCGCGACTGGCCGACCTATCGCACCACGCTCAACGGCGCGTATCCCGATCCGTTCGACGACGTCATGGTGATCAACCTGATGCAGCAGCACTGGGATCGCACCGAGGCGACCTCTGTGGTGGACACGCTCGTGCCCCACACGTTCCCGGGCACGCCGCAGAAGCAGGTGTTCATGCAGATCGCGATCGCCGACGACGAGGTCTCGAACATCGGCAGCGAGATGCAGGCGCGTACGATGAACATCCCGGTACTCACGCCCTCGCCGTACGTGCCGTTCGGGCTGCAAGGAGTCGCCGGACCGGTGTCCAACGGCCTCGTGATCTATGACTTCGGCCTCGGCAGCACGATCCCGCACGGCAACGAGGCCCCGCCCGACAACGCCGTCCACGGCAGCATCCGCACCAAGCAGGTGACCGCGGACATGATGAAGCACTTCTACGAGACCGGCGAGATCGTCCAGATGTGCACGGCGCCCACGGGCTGCGATTGCCCGGCCGGCGGCTGCGGCGCCGATCTGTAGGCACGTAACGCTGAACCGGGGTAGAGCTTGGCGATGCCCCCTGTCACGCGCGCTGAAGCGACCGGATATCAGGAGACCTCCCTCCACGCGGACGTGATGGGGTTCCTCGCCGCGCTCGAGAGCCGTAGCGATCCGCGCTTTCACCGCGCCGCGTTCGGCGTGAGCCCCCAGGGCCGCGAGCTGCCGTACGTGGTGCTCTCGGCGCATGGCCACAAGACGCCCGCCGCCGCGCGGGCGGCAGGTCAGCCGGTGGTGCTGATCATCAACGGGATCCACGCCGGCGAGGTCGAGGGCAAGGAGGCGTGCCTGATGCTGATGCGGGACATCCTCGACGGCACGCACGCCGCGCTGATCGAGAAGCTGACGCTCGTGATCGTGCCGCTGTTCAACCCCGACGGCAACGACGCGATCGATCCCGCGAACCGCAAGCTCGATCTGCCCAAGCTCGAAGGTCAGATCGGGCCGGCCAAGGTCGGCACGCGCGTCAACGCCTCGGGGATCAACCTCAACCGCGACTACATGCGGCAGCAGGCGCTCGAGATGCGGCTGCTGCAGTCCCGCGTGGTCCAGGTCTGGGAGCCGGACCTGACGATCGACACGCACGCCACCAACGGCTCCGTGCACCGGTTCGCGATGACGTACGACGTGCCGCACACCGTGGCGAGCGGGCGCGCCGAGCCGGTCCACTTCATGCGGCAGACGATGATGCCGATCGTCACCCGCGAGCTCGAGACCCAGCACTCGCTGCTCGCCGGCTGGTACGGCAACTTCGTCGAGGACGAGCGCGCCTTGGATGCGCGGCGCGAGGCGGATCCGCACGCGGCGGTCCGCGAGGGCTGGATGACGTACCCGCACCAGCCGCGGTTCGGCAGCAACTACCGCGGCCTGTCGAACCGGCTCGATCTCCTCCTCGAATGCTACTCGTACCTGACGTTTCCGGATCGCGTGCGCACGACGTACGCGACGATCCTCGAGGCGCTGAAGTTCGTGACCTCGCGGCCGGATGACGTGGTCCAGATCGTGGCCGCGAGCCGGAGCCCGCGCGATCAGATCGCGGTGCGGTACAAGCTCGAGGCGTTCGAGGAGCCGATCACGATCGCCACGCGCACGCCGCGCACGCTCGACGGCGCGCCCTCGCAGGTCTCGATCGCGTACTTCGCGAACTTCGTCGGCACCACGATCGTCGAGCGCCCCC
>JAYVRN010000197.1:0-2204 GCA_043776275.1 Myxococcales bacterium
CCCCAGTGCACCACCGCCACCACCGGCGCCGCCCGTCGCCGCCGCAGTGCCAGTCTTGCCTCCTGCCGCGCCACAGGTCCCGGCTGACCGTGCCCCCGCGGCGCCGCCGGAGGCGTCGATCCGGCCCGCGATCGTGACGCTCTCCGAAGCGGCCAGCGCGAACGGACGGCTACCGGTCACGGTGAGCTCGGTGTTCACGCCCAGGCTGAACGACGACACCACGAGCACGTCGATCAGCCCGGCCCCACCTTGAACAACCGCATGCGTCGGCAGCGAGGTGTTGATGATGTTCCCATTCGCGTTGAGCTCGTCGAGCTTGCCGCTATCCGTGTTGTACGCAAACTCGACGCCGGCCAGCGCGAGTGGAGCGCCGGGCGGGAGCAAACATGTGTCGAACTGAGTCGAGAACGTCGTGCACCCATCGGGCGCGACGACAGTGTCCGTCGCTCCATCGATCGCTGGCGGAGCATCGCTCTCCGACGAGTCGAGGCAGTAGCCACCTCGGCAGGTGAGCCCGCTGGGGCATGCCTCGTTCGCACCGCAAGGCGCACCGCTTTGGGGCGCTGGGTGATAGCAGCCCATCACCAACACGCCGATGACCAGGACCCGCATCGGTTCCCATCGTATCCGGCTTGGTCCTCGTTTGCACATCCCGAGTAGATCCAGCGCCAGAGCTCGCTCCAGCCCCGGTCGACCGTGCCACGCGTCGTCAGTTGATCCGCTCGACGCGCCTGGCGACGATGTCGGATGACGAGCTTGCCGCGCTTGGCCTCCACGTAGTCAGCGAGAGCAGCGACCGTCCAGCTATTCGTGAGTGCCGGGGCCGGCGCCGGCGCTGGGCTGGGCTTCGCTGCTTGCAAGGAGAGCGACACCGAACGATGCTCGGCTCGATCGGCGCGCGGCTGCACGTCCGCGACGCCCTCCGTGTCCAACAGTCAAGGATCGCAATCAGCGAATCGAGTCGGTCATCGTCACCGGGTGCGTGCCGTCTGCTTGTTCGATCGGTTTGCCCGAGATCGCGTCCGTGTACAGCCCGAGACCATGCGTCGACCGGTTGGTGGCGTTCGTGACCGCGCTCATAAAATTGGGCGAACCCTGTGGCAGGTCGCCTTCGTTCTTGCGGACCGAGCTCGCGGTGAAGCGATGGTAGTGCGCGCCGGCACCGCCGTTGGCGAACCAGCTCGTGACGCCAAGGAGTTTCGGGACCCCATCCTTGGTGTTGATGTAGTGGTCGTACTGTGGTCCATCCGGCCAGTGCGCGGCGGCGCCGGCGAGGGTGATGACTCGAAGGCTCGTATGAAGGAGCGCCTGGATCTCGGTGTCACTCGCGGATGGGTTGGCCTGCTTCAGGGTCTTGATCGTGATCTGAATGGCACGGCAGATCTGCGACGCACCTTGACTGTGACCGATGTAGGTCATCTGTTGCCCGAGCTTGATCTGCTCGAGCATCGAGGTCACCAGCGTGTGAACCGCGGGCTCCGCCGAGATGCCGAGCTTGTCCTTCAGGGTCTCGAGCGAGTCCGTGACCAGGCCCTTCGAGGCGTTGTAGATCGGGTGGACCGAGAGGCTGAATGCGTCGGCCACCTTCTGCGCCTCGCTCGACTTGGGCCCCGCCTCGCGCTTGGGATCGACGAGGATACCGTTGACGAACATCGCGTTGCCCTGCGGCTTACCTCCTGCCGGCTCGAACGCTGGGATGTCGTGCAGCGGTGTCGTTCCATCATAGGCCCGTTGATCGGATCCGAGGATGTCGCCGTCGGCCGCGGGCCGCGGGTTCTCGTGGCTCGCCGCGAGCACCTCCTGGACGAAGCCCTGTCCGAGGCTCTGATGGAGCCAGGTCATGATCGCGTCCCGCTCAGCCGGAGACGCCTTGATCACCGTAGCCACCGCTTTCGCTCCGCCCGGCAGGGTCGCGATGCTCTGGACATGCGCGAGACCAGGGCCCGCGGGCGCCTGCTGTGACGTCGCAGCGCTCGCGTCGCGCTGGGGTGCGCCCTCCTGCTGCCGATCGCGCGCCATCACGTCGATCCTAGCAAGCTCGACGCGGTCTCGACCAGCAGATGCGGCAGATGCGCCCATGTCGTACGGCTACGTAGCCGGAACCTCCCGCATTCCCTCGATCGGTGTACGTACCGGGCGCGCTCCAAACACGATCACGCATACATCAGATCTTCGTCGGATGCAGAACCCGTTGGTGGCGATCC
>JAYVRN010000198.1:0-7109 GCA_043776275.1 Myxococcales bacterium
CGGCGCGGTGGTCCGCGCGGAGAACGCCTGCTCGAGCAAGTGCATCCGGGCGCGGCGGCCATGGATCAAGCCGAGGATCGCATCGAGCGCGGGGGCGTCATACCGAGCCTTCTCGGCGGGAGACAGCTCGAGCGCGAGGTACTCGTTCCAGGCCGGGCCGAGCGCCGTGATCAGCTGGCGCAGCGTGAACGGATCGCCGGCCACGCAGCTGCGGAGCTCGTCCATCGCGGCGGCAGCCTCGGCCTGGCGCGCCGGCGTGTAGGGCACAGCGCCGTCGAGGCGTGAGAACGCAAGGCTCGCGCGCAGCGCCTGCATGCGATTGACCGTGGCGTTGCACGCGGGCAGGCGGGTCTGCACCGAGCCGGTGTACTGGCCGAACAGGTTGCCGAGGTTGCCGTCGATCGGGAGATCCCCGTACAAGGGATCCGAGACGATGCCGGTCACCACCGCCTGGGTTCGCCACGCGTTGCCGGCCGCGCGCGCCTTGGCGTGCTCGGGCTCGACGGCACCGCGCGGCTCGCCATCGTGCGCGACGTAGAACTTCCGGGTCAGGTACGCCACGTCGGTCAGCGCATGGAGGCGGACCACGTGCGTCAGCTCGTGCAACAGGACGCCGATCACCTGCTCGTCGTTGAGCGTGCTCTCGAGCAGGCCGCGGTTGACCTGGATCGACATCCCGACCTTGCCGGGCGCGCCATCGGCGAGGACGTAGGCGTTGATCGACGCATCGTCCATCACCGCGAGGCCAACGCGATGGTCCGCGAGGCCGCCGACCGGGACCTCGTCCTGGAACATCGCCCACGCGCGATCGAGCAGCGCGCGCCCGCGCAGGTACGCCGGCTGGCTTACATCGAGCGGGCTCGTACCGATCCGGATCTGCGCCCAGGCGCCGGCGTCGAGATCCGTGGGGAACAGGACGAAGCAATCGATGTCGGGCACGCCGCACGCGAGATCGAGCTGGCACGAGCCGTTGCCGTAGCGCGGATCCCCGGCGCACACGGCGTCGACGCTGGCGCCATCCGTGGGCGCGGCATCGGGGATGGTGAACTCGTTGTCACCGCAGGCTGCGAGCGACGCGTTCACGGCGAGCACGAAGCCGAGGCAGCTGAGGGAGCCGAGGCAGCCGAGGGAGCCGAGGCAGCCGAGAACCAGTGATCGGCGGCGCATCCCACACCATTGTCACCGAGAATCGGGCCGCGGGGGCGGTCACGAACGCTTTGCAGATCGCCGCGGGCGAGCCCACGGAACGTCGGCGATCTTCAGCTCGATATTGCGCAGCCTGAGGGGCCGCAGCCGATCGCCCACCGCCTTGCGCACGATGCGCTTGTACCCGCTGCGTGAGGGCTCGGTGAGCACGTCGACGGTGTGACTGCGCAGATTCACGATCCAGTACTCGGGCACGCCAGCCTGGGCGTAGATCTCGTGCTTGATCACCCGGTCGTTCGCGACGGACGATCCTGCGACCTCGATCAACAGGAGCGCATCGCCGCGTCCTGGGTGCTTGAAGTCATCGCGGCGATAGGACACCGAGACGTCAGGCTCGGGCATCGAGTTCGCGCTCGCAGCGAATGGGCTGTGTGCGCGGATCTCGTAGCGCTCGGAGGTCGCCCGCGCGAACTTCATCGCGAACCACGCCGAGACCCGCGCGTGAGGCTCGCCCTGAGGGCTCATCTCGACGAGCACTCCGCGCAACAGCTCGATCCGCTCGTCTCCGAACACGCCGAGCTCGACGAGCCGTTCGTACTCGCGTCGCGTGAGCGTGCGAAGTCGTTCGGGCGCGACCAGCGCCGGAGTCCGCATGCGCTCGACGATAACATTCATCGGCGAACCCTCATCACGTCGCGTGCCTGCAGGCATGGACCCAAGTCACCGGAATTCCTCGACACGCCGTCCGACGTCCGGCCGGATCTCGGACGTGCGTCCACGTGGCGGACGGGGTCATCGATCGGTGCTGACCCGGATGCCGCGCGACACGCTTCGTCGGGCCAGCGCGATCCACAGATAGAACTCGAGATAGAACGGGTTGAGCGGGCGCGCGGGCATGTGCTCGATGCCGTACACCGGCGCCTCGGACTCCGGCTCGTAGGTGCCGAACAGGCGGTCCCAGATCACGAGAGCGCTGGAGAAGTTCTTGTTGTGATACCGCGGGTTCTTCGAGTGATGGACGCGGTGGTTGGCCGGCGAGTTCGCCCACGCGTCGAACCACGGCAGCCTGCCGACATACGGGGTGTGCGAGAGGAAGTCCCACGCGCTCCCCAGCGCGACGACGACGGCGAGGTGGAGCGGGTGAAAGCCGAGGGCGACGATCGGGATGAAGAACATCCAGTCGTACAGCACGCCGATCCACGAGTTCCGCAGGCCGGTGGACAGGTTCAACTTCGGCGAGTTGTGGTGGACGGCGTGGGACGCCCACAGGAACGGCACCACGTGCCCGGCCCAGTGCGAGGCGTACGCGATGAAGTCCTCGAGTAAGAACAGCACGAGCCAGTGCCACCAGACATCCATCGACCAGCGCAGCGGCGTGACCGACCACAGGGCGATCATCGCGAGCGTGGTCAGGGCGCCCACGCCCACGCGCATCAGTACGTAGCCGATCATGATCGCGACCGAGACCAGGGTGTCCGGCACCTCGTAGTGGTGGTCACCGACGATGAAGCGGCTGATCAGCGCCTCGAGGAGGAAGGCCCCGAACATCACGAACGCGGCGATCCAGCTCACCAGCTCGAGGTTCGTCACGACCCTGTGATCCTCTCACGGACGGACGCCGGCGGACGGAGATCTCGCCACCGTGCCGGGCGCCGGGGATGACATACGGCAGGCGTAGAGTGGGGACGTGCAGCTGGTGATCGCCGAGAAGCCGTCGGTCGCGCGCGATCTCGCGCGGGTCCTCGGCGTGCGCGCCGGCGGCAAGCACGCGCTCGAGGGCGAGCAGTTCGTGATCACCTGGTGCATCGGGCACCTGGTCGAGCTCGAGGAGCCTGCGGCGTACGATCCGGCGTGGAAGGCATGGCGGCTCGATCGCCTGCCGATGCTGCCGCAGCAGTTCCGGCTGCGCGGGTCCAAGCACGCGCTGCCGCAGCTCCGCGCGGTGGAGGCGCTGCTCCGCGATCGGAGCTTCACGGCCGTGATCAACGCGTGCGATGCGGGGCGCGAGGGCGAGCTGATCTTCCGGTACGTCTATCAGCACGCAAGCAGCCGGCTGCCGATCCGCCGGCTGTGGATCTCGTCGTTGACCGACGAGGCGATCCGGAAGGGCTTCGCGGCGCTGCGCCCGGGCCAGGACTACGACCGGCTCGGGGATGCCGCACGATCGCGCTCCGAGGCGGACTGGCTGGTCGGGATGAACGCCACGCGGGCGATCACCGCCAAAGGCCGGGAGGCCGGGCACGATGCCCTGTACTCGATCGGTCGCGTGCAGACCCCGACCCTGGCGATGCTCGTCGAGCGCGAGCGGGCGATCCAGGCCTTCGTCCCGCGCGCGTACTGGGAGGTCGCCGCCGCGCTGCGCACCGACGACGGCGCAGCGGTCCCCGCGCGCTGGCGGTTCGAGCGCGCGGCCCGGCTCGGCACGGCGGTGCTCGCCGAGCAGATCGCCGCCCGCGACCAGGCCGAACCGGCCGCAGTCGTCGAGCGCGTGCGATCGCGCACCGTGCGCGAGCCGCCGCCCCAGCTGTTCGATCTGACCTCGCTGCAGCGCACCGCGAACCGGCGCTACGGGTTCTCCGCGCAGCGCACGCTCGAGATCGCGCAGGCGCTGTACGAGCGTCACAAGCTGATCACGTACCCGCGCACGGACTCGCGGCACCTGTCGGCCGACGTGGCCGCCGAGCTGACCCCGGCGTTCACGGCGCTCGCGGCGGTGCCCGCATACGCGCGGTTCGCGCAGCCGCTGCTCGATGCGCCGCCGCGGCCGGATCGCCCGAATCCTCGGGTCGTCGATGACGCGAAGGTCCACGATCACCACGCGATCATCCCCACGGGGACGCGGATCGTCCGCGAGGCGCTCGATCGAGATCTCGCGCGCGTGTTCGATCTGATCGCGATCCGGTTCCTCGGCGCGTTCTATCCGGATGCGGAGATCGCGGTCACCGAGGCCTGGATCCGCACGGGGCCCGCCGCCGGTGCGCCGCCCACCGGCACCGTCGACACCGAGCTGATCCTCGGCGCGCTGCCGCCGATGCCGGATCGGTACCTCGCGCGCGGCCGGGTCCGCCTGGTGGCGGGCTGGCAGGAGGTCGCGGGCATCGGCCCGGAGGGCACGGCCCGTCCCCGTGCGGGGGAGACGCGCGCGGGCGGCGACGATGGCGGAGGTGGCGGAGACGAGCGCGAGCCCACGGGCATGCTGCCCGTGCTCGTCGAGGGCCAGCGGCTGACCGGCACGTACACGCCGGTCAGCAAGGAGACCAAGCCGCCGCTGCGCTACACCGAGGCCACGCTGCTCGGCGCGATGGAGGGAGCGGGGCGGGCGATGGACGACGACGCGATGCGCGCCGCGATGAAGGACACCGGCCTCGGCACGCCGGCCACGCGCGCCTCGATCATCGAGACGCTGCTGCGCCGCACCTATATCGAGCGCGACCAGAAGTGGCTGGTCCCCACGCCCACGGGCATCGGCCTGATCTCCGCGATCCCGGTGCCGAGCCTGGCCTCGCCCGAGCTGACCGGAGGCTGGGAGGCGCGGCTCGCCGCGATCGCCCGCGGTGAGGACACGCGCGCGGCGTTCATGGGCGACATCGCGCGCTACGTCGCCGGCATCGTCGATGCGATCCGGGGCGCGAGTCCGCCACCGGCGCCACCGCCGGGCCGCGCACCCGCGCCGGCATGGCGGGGCAAGGACGCACGCGCGAGCTCCGCGCACCCAGGGCGAGGAGACCGCCGCTTCCCCGACGGTGCGCAGCACGCCGAGCCTGCAAGCGGTTCAAGCGCCGCGGCCCCACGCACGTCTTCGCCGCGGTCGTCTGCGTCGCGGCCGTCGGTTCCAAACAACGCCGCCCCGCGCGCAGCTGCGTCGCATCCGCCGGCTGCGAAGACCTCCGCCCCGGGCGCAACTGCGCCGCGCCCGTCGGCGTCGCGCCCGTGGGCGTCGCGCCCGGCAGCCGCCTCGTCGATCGAGCGCGCGCGCGTGGTGGCGCCGAAGGTCGCGAAGGGCGAGTCACCGACGAGCGAGATCCTGACCTGCCCGCGGTGCAAGCGCGGCACGCTGATCACCGGCGCGCGCGGCTGGGGCTGCTCGCGCTGGCACGAAGGCTGCGGCTTCGTGGTGTGGTTCGAGACCGCCGGGCGACGGCTGACCGCCGCGCAGCTGCGCGAGCTGGTCACCAAGGGCAAGACCCGCAAGGCCGCGTTCGCCGGCGGGGAAGGGCGGCTCGTCCTCGATCCGGGGATCACTGGCGGCGCGCGGTTCGAGCGCGGCTGAGCGCCGCGCGGCGGAGGTTCGAGGCGCGAACGATGCACATCGGCGGCGCAGACCGAGAGCGACAAACGAACACCGCCACCCGCTGTCGAGTGTGCACTCAGATGGCTTGATGTAGTCCGTGCTCGCGCTGCCGCATCTTGCGGCAGGCGCGCGTGTCATAGCTGCGAGAGACTAACTCAACTCACGTGCGGCAACTGTCTTGACACTCACCGACGACGTACAGCATCTTCCAGCTGTTCTGGCTCGGCGATCGGCTGACCGCGTAGTGGCAGACTGACTATCCCGCGGCGACCACCACGAAGCGGTATGTTGGCACGGACGAGACCAGCCCGCCCGATCGACATGATGAGCTGGCCGCCCAGCGGCGACGCCACGCGGGTCTGGTCGATCAACCCGAGCGCGAGCCCGAGCCCCTGGAGTCGAACGTGACCAGTCAACGACGCCGGGATGACGCCGGGATTCGCACCGGCGAAGATCGAAGGCGATGCGAAAGATCGAGGACGAGCGAGAATCCGGGAACGCCAAGGATGGGTTACTCGTTCGTCTGCTCGGCAGCAGCCTGTCGCGCGTATTTGTCGAACAACTCGACGAGGTCGCGCGCGTTCGTTTGCAGGTACGATCGGCACGCGTCTCGATCGACGCCGGCCTTGATCAGCTCGACGACATCGAGCTGGTCACGCAATCGATTCGCCTTGAGTTTCATGTAGATCAAGCGAGGTGCATCGATCGCGGCGCCAAAGCTTCCTTCAAGCACCGCGGCCAGATGGGCTTCATCCGGGTTCGCGACCAGGTAGTCGATCGCAACTCCATCCACCTGAAATGGAATTCCAGGAGCGAGCAGGACGATCCCGCCCTCCTTCATCAGAAATGCATCGTTGGTCACGAGAAAATCGACATCCTTGGTGGCCCGCGGATATCCGTTGGCGCCCACTGCGAGGCCTCCCACCACCACATGTTGGACTCCCAACTCGGCCAACAGTCGAGATGTCGTTCGCATCGCACCAACCACGCGCGGAGCAACAATGTCTTCCACGATCGTGAGGTCGGGCTTGGACACGTAGGATCTCCTCGTTGCGGCTATCGAAAGATGAGGTCGAACGAGCACGACGCTCGCAGTATAGCGCGGACGTGGAGCGACGTCGTAAACAACATGCGAGGAGACCTCTCGCGGAACGACCGCGGTCGGCCGTGTCATTCGTCGAGCGTTCGTAGCGCGTCGGCTACGGCGGGCAGTCTCTCGGGCAGGACATCTTGTCCTCGGTCGGCGGGTAGCACTCGCCATCGCCGCAGATCCTCGGCTTGCAGTGATAGTTCCGCTCGCGGCTGACCCGGTACACGCTCCCCATGTCGCCCGCGCACAGCGTGGTGCGGAACTTCCCGGCCTCGAACCGCTGTCTGGTGACCTGGCCGTAGACGCCGACGTTGGCGCTGTCGGTCAGCGGGACCTCGGCGATCAGCGCGAGCTTGGCCGCCGGAACGCCGCCGGCGATCAGGGCGCGCCGCGCGCGCTCGAGGCGCCCTCGCGCGATCCCAGGGGGCTCGCCATCGAGGGCATAGGTGGTGAGGGTCACGGTCTCGATCTCCGGCAGGTCGTCGAACACCTGCTTGATCGCGGCGACCGTGGACGGCGGGGAGGTCTCGAACCAGATCGGTCCGCCCCAGCAGTCGGAGCTGTTGGTGACGATCACGCAGC
>JAYVRN010000199.1:0-7095 GCA_043776275.1 Myxococcales bacterium
GCCCGCGGTGCGTTCCGCGAGTTCTTCCCGCGCGCGAAGCCGAAGATCCTCGAGCCGATCATGAAGGTCTCGCTCGAAGGTCCCGCGGAGTTCTCGGGCAACATGCTGTCGCTGCTGATGCAGCGCCGCGGCATCGTCCAGGGCTCGACCGAGGAAGACGGCAACGCGCGCGTCGACGCCGAGGTCCCGCTCGCCGACATGTTCTCGTTCTCGACCCCGCTGCGCTCCGCGACGCAGGGCAAGTGCGAGTTCACGATGGAGTTCTCGCGCTACGCCGAGGTCCCGTCGAACATCGGCGAGGAGCTGATCGCCAAGGCCAAGAAGGCCAAGGAAGAGCTGCTGAAGAACAAGTAGTCGTCGGCGGTTCGACGGCTGGTCGCAGGGTAGGAGCCGAACCCACGTAGAAAGTGCGCGGGGTTACGGCTTATCCTGGAGGTGATGAGGGGCACGGGTCTGCTGCTGCTGACGCTGTCGGCGTGTCGGTTCGGATTTTCCGACGTCACGCCCTCGGTGGATGGCGGCGTGCCCGCGGACGCCGAGGTCCCGACGCCCGGCATGGCGCGGGTGACGGTGCTCGGTGAAGAAGGCGAAAGCACGGCGGGGCAGCCGATCGCGGGCGCGTACGTGATCGTGATCGAGCCAAGCGGGGCCACGACCAGCACGCAGACTCCCGCGAGTGGCACGGTCTCCGTGCCGATCGCCGGGTCCTCGGAGATCCACATCGCGCGGCCCGCGCCCGAACTCGGCGCGACGCACTGGCAGGTCTATTCGTTCACGCACCTCAACGGCGACCTCGACCTGCTGGTCGGTGGCCGCGCGGTGCCGGTCGCGACGACCGCGACGATGACCGCGAACCTGCCCGCGTTCACCGACATGGGGATCACGGGCAGTCGCGTCCGCGGCCCGGCGCAGTGCGTGGATTCGGAGCAGGCGCCGAGCGTGGGCACCACGGCGACCTTCACGTTCGCGACGATCTGTGCGGGCACGACCGTGCCGCTCTATGCGCAGGGCCTGGGCCTTGGCGATCCGTGGGCGTGGCTGCCACTCGGCGACGTCACGCTGGCGAGTGGCGGGATGACCACGGCCACCAGCGCATGGCTCGACAACGAGAAGTACGCGATCCAGTACGACGGCCTGCCCGCCTCGATCGCCAACCTGTGGGGCGTGTTCGCGTTGCCCGGCGCCACCGCCGCGGATGCGATCGCGATCGATGGCGACGATAGCGCCGTGGTCGCGGGCAGCGGGCAAGTGGTGCTCGATGGCCCGCCGGTCGTGGCGGGCTCGATGTTCGCGACCTGGTTCGACGACGGGAACAACGCGTCTGGTCGGCTGACGATCGAGCACATCGACCAGCCGTTCGGGAACCGCCACTTCGATCTCGCCCTGCTCGGGCCCTCGGTCACGGTCCCGACGGTGTCAGGTGGTCGCGTGCAGTGGACGAGCGACAACCTCGCGGGCGCCGACGTGGTGGCGGTGCAGGCCAAGATCACGCTGGGCGGCGCGGAGGTCACCTGGAACGCGTACGGCCCCGGATCGCTGACCGAGCTGACGTACCCCACACTGCCTGCCAGCCTCGCGATGCTGAACCTCTCCGCCAGTGCGCTGTGGGCGATCCCGGCGGTGGAGATCGTCACGCTGCCCGACGACTCCTACGGAAGCGCGCTCCCGATCATCGATCGCGATCTGTACTGGTGGCGCGAGCTAGGTACGTACCTCCCGGCCGGGACGGTCTCGATCGCGGTGGCGCAGCAGCCCACGACCGGGCGCACGGCACGTCCACCGATCGTGGAACGCGCCCTCCGCGCCGACCGGCGCTGAGTACGGGGATCCTCGGCGTCCGGCGAAGCTGGTACCCTTGAAACCCATGGTGCGGCTGGCGGCGATCGTCCTTGGCCTGGTCGCGACCGCGTGCGGGCGATGGGGGTTTGACACCCTCGCCGGGACAGGTGACGCGGCTGACGGCAGCGATGTCAGGGACGCCGCTGGCGAGGATGGGCCATTGGCCGTGAGCTGCGGAACGCTACCTGAGACCTGCGGGCCCGCGGGCAACCAACCGTGCTGCGGGAGTCCGGTGGTTGGCGGCGGAACATTCTATCGAGCGTACGACGTGGCAGCGGGCACGCTGTTCACGGACATGAGCCGACCTGCGACACTGAGCTCGTTCCGACTCGATACGTACGAGGTCACGGTGGGTCGGTTCCGGCAGTTCGTGGCGGCGGGCATGGGCACGCAGCTGAGCCCACCTGCGGCCGCAGCAGGCGCTCGGACCCTCGACGGGATGACGAGTCAAGGCGGCTGGGACCCCGCATGGAACACGCTCCTCGCGGCCGACGCGACGGCGCTGCGTACAGCGGTGAACTGCGACCCGACCTATCAGACGTGGACGGACACGGCGGCCGGCAACGAGACCCGACCCATGGTCTGCATCACCTGGTACGAGGCGATGGCGTTCTGCGCGTGGGACGGCGGCTTTCTGCCGACGGAGGCCGAGTTGATGTACGCGGCGAGTGGCGGGAGCTTTCAACGCGCGTATCCGTGGTCGAACCCGGCGAGCTCGGTGAGTATCGACTGCACGGTGGCCAACTACGGCGGAGCGAGCTGGCCGACCACCGCATGTGTTGGAGGCGGGGCGACCACCGTCGGCAGCACGTCACCCGCCGGCGACGGCGCGTGGGGCCAGGCGGACCTGGGCGGTAACGTCTGGGAGTGGTCGCTCGACTTGTTCGCTCCACTGCGAACGCCGTGCAACGACTGCGCAAACCTGCTCACGGGCTCCACCAACCGCGTGGCCAAGGGCGGCGCCTTCAACACTGACGCATCGTACGTGCGCGTGGCGGATCGCTACGTCAGCACGCCGGAGAATCGCTACGTCTATGTCGGCGTGCGCTGCGGCAGGCCGCCGTGAACGACGACACGTCCTCTGCCGGTCACGGCCAGGATCACGTCATCGGATTTTGAGATGTTCTCGCGATGCCGACGCTGGCTCCCGGGCTACTGTCCCGGCATGGACATCCTTAACTCCCTCACGGAGAACCTCGACGTGGAACACCTCGCCAAGGTCGCTGGGCCGCTGCAGGACATGCTCAAGGGCGGCGGCGTTCATGACGTGCTCGAGAAGCTGCACGCCGGTGGACTCGGAGACAAGGTGCAGTCGTGGGTCGGCATGGCCAAGAACCTCCCGATCTCCGCCGACCAGATCAACAGTGTGCTGGGCAACGACACCGTCAAGTCGATCGCGGCGAAGGTCGGCATTCCCACGGACAAGGTCTCGAGCGCACTCGCGCACCTCTTGCCGCACGCCATCGACAACATGACCCCCGACGGCAAGCCTCCCGCGAAGGATGCCAAGGTCCCCGACGTCGCGGAGCTGATCAAGAACATGCAAGCTGCGACCGCGCTCCTGCCCGGCGAGAAGTAGATCGCCTCATCTCATCCAGATGTAGCTCTAGCTCGAGCAGCTACGTTCGCCTCGGCTCGACCCGATGTAGCAGATTGCTACACTTGGGTATGGCGAACGGTGTTCCTGTACGGCTCAGTGAAGGCTTGGCGGCTCGAGTCCGGGCATCTGCAGCTGTGCTCGACCGATCTCTGACGGAGTTCCGCGCGGGAGGACGGCTACCCGCATGGACGCGCGGCATCGTGCCCGCAGCGCGACAGGGGCGGAAGCGCTGACAACACACTGTGCACACGAGTGCCAGCGTCGCGGGACAGCTCTTAGTTGTTGCAGCACACCTCGCCCAGCTGGCACTCGTCAGCGGAGGTCGACTGGCAGGCCGCGCCGGCCGCCTGGGTCACGCAGTGGCCGTGGACGGCCGCGCACGCATCCGTGTTGGGAATCGCGGCGGAGCCGGCTGCAGCCGAGCCGGTCGCTGGTGGTTCCGACGCGACGATAGGCTTCGTGGGGGCACCGCAGGCAGCGAGAGCAACCGTCATCACGAGCACGAGCTTCATCATGGGATGAGAACGCACGTCGGCCGGGGTTTCTTCGCGTGGCAGGCCCCCTGGGACTATCGCCTCACGCGCGGAGTGACCTCGCGATCTCGTCGTGCGAGCTCTCCATCCCCGGTGAGCAGCCCGACGAGGATCCGTGGAGGCGATACGTAGGGGCGTACGTGATCGAGATCGAGGGACACGCGCCCGGCTACGCCCGGCGCTCCCCAGGGGGGGGTCAGCTTCGTGATCGACATGGCTACTCCTTGGGACTGGCCGCACGTCATGTGCGCCTTCTCCGTCCGGGCGTCGACCTGTGCATCGCCTGTACCGAGACGGCAGCGCAGGCAAGACGCGGGGTTATCCGCTGGAGATCACTCCACGATCGCAGCCGCCTGGACGCGATTCGCCGACCACAGGCGACGTAACCCCGAGCCGACAACACGTCGTGCGGTTCGTCAGGTTCGGGCGGCCGCTGCTGCTAGTGTCGCCGCCATGGCCAACGAGACCGCCACGATGATGGACGTGCCGCTGACGATCGACCTCGTGGTGGATCGCGCCGAGCGCTGGATGCGGGGGACCGAGGTGGTGTCCCGCCGGCCCGACAAGAGCATCACCCGCACGACCTATGGCGCGGTCGCGGCGCGGGCCCGCAAGCTCGCACGCGCGCTGGTCCACGCCGGCATCGGGCGCGGCGATCGCGTGGCCACGCTGATGTGGAACCACAGCGAGCACCTCGAGTGCTACTTCGGGATCCCGCTCTCGGGCGCCGCGACGCACACGCTGAACCTCCGGCTGCATCCCGATGAGATCGCGTACATCGCCAACGATGCGGGCGATCGCTTCGTGATCGTCGATGACTGCCTGCTCCCGTTGTTCGACAAGGTGGTCGCCGCCGGCGGGAAGTTCGAGCGCGTGATCGTGGTGGGTGCGCCGGGAACCCACGAGCCGTACGAGCGGTTCCTCGAGTCCGCGCCGGCGTCGACCGCCGTGCCGAAGCTCGCGGAGACCGATGCCCTCGCCGTCTGCTACACGAGCGGCACCACCGGCAAGCCCAAGGGCGTGGTCTACAGCCACCGCTCGACGATCCTGCACTCGATCGTCGAGGTCATTCCAGACTCGCTCGGGCTCTCCCGCGCCGACACGCTGCTCCCCGTGGTGCCGATGTTCCACGTCAACGCGTGGGGCCTGCCGTATGCGTGCGCGCTGGTCGGCGCGAAGCTGGTGTTCCCGGGCCCGCACCTCGACGCCGCGAACCTGCTCGAGCTGTTCGAGAGCGAGAAGGTCACGGTCGGCGCTGGCGTGCCGACGATCTGGCTCGGCATCCGCGAGGCGCACGATGCCCACCCGGGCAAGTGGAAACTCCAGCCGGGGCTCCGCATGGTCGTGGGTGGCTCCGCCGCGCCCGAGCAGATGATCCGCGACTTCGATCGCCTGGGCATGACGCTCATCCACGCGTGGGGCATGACCGAGACCTCGCCGATCGGCACGGTGTCGCGCGTGCCCCCGCACCTCGCGAACGCCGACGAGGACACACGCTATCGCCTCCGGGCCAAGCAGGGCACGCCCACGCCGCTCGTGGATCTCTGCATCCGCAACGACGCCGGTGAGGTCCCCGCCGATGACAAGACCACCGGCGAGCTCCTGGTGCGTGGCCCGTGGATCGCCGCGCGCTATGCGGGCGGCCACTCGCCAGAGCGCTGGACGGACGATGGCTGGTTCCGCACCGGAGATGTCGCGCGGATCGACGAGCACGGCTTCATCCAGCTCACCGATCGCGTGGCCGATCAGATCAAGAGCGGCGGCGAGTGGATCTCGTCGCAGGAGCTCGAGAACGCGCTGATGGGTCACCCCGCGGTCAAGGAGGCCGCGGTGGTCGGCGTCCCGCACGCCAAGTGGAGCGAGCGTCCTCTCGCCGTCGTGGTGCTGAAGCCGGGCGCCGTGGCCACGGCCGACGAGCTCCGCGATCACCTCGCGCCGAAGTTCGCGAAGTTCTGGCTCCCGGACGCCGTGGTGTTCGTCGACGCGATCCCGCGCACCAGCGCCGGCAAGTTCAAGAAGACCGAGCTCCGCGACACCTACCGCGACTACTACCGTGCCCCCTGACCGGGACCACCAGCGCTGAGCTCGGCCACGACAGCCGTGTCGCGAACGGCTGGCAGAACCTGAACCTGCCGTGACCGCTTCGTTCAGATTTCAAGCACTTGCAGTGGTCGGACCTGGCACTGTGCGTGCTGACCATCACGACATGCATCGCCTCTGCTGCCTCGTCCTGATCGTCGGCTGCGTCTCCGAGCCCGAGGACATCCACTACACCGGCCCGGTCCACAGGTTCGTCGTCGATTCGATGACGGTGCCGCACAACAACACCGAGGCGCGGGCCTACGGCGGGGACCTCAACGGGGACCGCGTCGTCGACAACCAGCTCGGGATGGTGCTCGGGACGTTGTCGAGCTTCGGCGACGTCACCAAGCACGGCGCGGACATGATCCGATCGGGCGTGCTCGCGTCCTCCGTCGAGATCATCGCGGACGATCTCGAGAACGATCCCACCGTGGGCCTCCGGTACTTCGGGCGTGACGGCGACGCGTCCGAGCTCGTCGGCGGCGCGATCTTGAACGGCGTGTTCCGGACGACGTCCAACGGCGAGCTGGTGGCGCACCTGCCGATCTTCGCGGATGCGGATCCGAGCGTGGTCCACCTGCTCGGTGCGCAGCTCGATCTCACCGCCGATGGCCACGGCGGCTTCGACGCGAGGGTCCGCGGTGGGATCCCCGAGGCCATCCCGGCGGCGTTCGCGGGCGTCGACCAGATGATCGCCACACATCCGAGCGATCACGTCGCCTTCTTCCGGTTGATCGACACGCACCCGCACGACTTCGTGATCACGCAGGAGGAGTTCGCGCACAACAGCCTGATCGGCTCGCTGATGGCCCCCGATCTCGAGATGTCTGGCACCGACGTCCTCTCGATCGGGTTCGTGGTCCACCTCTCGCCGTGTGCCACCGGGTCGTGCACGACGCCGGCCGTGACCTGCTTCGACCGAATGCTCGACGGCGACGAGACCGATCTCGACTGCGGCGGTTCGTGCGCCCCGTGTTCCACGGGCGGTTCGTGTACGTCCGCCGCCGACTGTGAGAGCCACGCATGCAACGGCACGTGCGC
>JAYVRN010000200.1:0-7092 GCA_043776275.1 Myxococcales bacterium
CACGAGACAGATCACGGACAGTGCGACGCGGGTGCGATGCAACACGACAGGCCTCCTCGCGGGCCGCTCGGACTCGAGCGACACCGTCGGTGAACTAAACGGCGCGCACGCTCGGCGCTTACAGGCCAGGCCAACCTCAGGCGATCCGTGCCCACCCGCGCCGCGGGCAGGCAGCCCCCACGGTACCGTCGTGAGGATGACGACGCGGAAGCCCACAGCTCCAACCGGGCCGGTGGTGCGAGTCCGGCCCGTCCTGACAATCCGGCCAGTCCCGACAGCTGGGACCGTCGGGTCAGCCCGGCCCGTCGGGCGGTCCGGATCGCGCGAGGCGCCGCGATGATCGCGATCTTCGGCGCGGGCGCGATCGGGTGCTGGGTCGGCGGCCGGCTCGCCGCGGGCGGCGCCGAGGTCACGCTGATCGGCCGTCCCCGGGTGATCGACGAGCTCGCAGATGGCCTGACGGTCACTGAGCTCGATGGTCCGTCCCGGAAGGTGTCGGTCACCGCCACCACCGATCCGGGTGCGGCCGCGACCGCGGCGATCACGCTCGTGACGGTGAAGTCCGCGCAGACCGCGGAGGCCGGTGCGACGCTGGCCCGCATCCTCCCGGAGCACGCCACCGTGGTCAGCTTGCAGAATGGCGTGCGCAACGCGCTCACGTTGCGCGCTGCCCTGCCCGGGCGTCGCGTGCTCGCCGGGATGGTCCCGTGGAACGTGGTGCGCCGGGACCGCGGTGCGTATCACCGCGGCACGACGGGGACGCTGATGATCGAGGCCGCGCCCGAAGGCGAGCCGCTGCTGGCGGCCGCGCGTGCGGCGAGCCTCCCGATCGAGGCGCGTCATGACATGCCCGCGGTGCAGTGGACCAAGCTCGTCATGAACCTCAACAACGCGATCAACGCGCTCGCCGGGATTCCCCTCGCGCAGCAGCTCGCGCAGCGCGACTACCGGCGCGTGCTCGCCGCTGCCCAGCGCGAGGCGCTGACCGCGTGTGCCCGGGCAGGCCAGCCGATCGCCCGGCTCGCCCCGATCCCGTCGGGCTGGGTCCCGCGGGTACTCGAGCTCCCGGATCGGATGTTCACGCTGATCGCGCGGCGCCTCCTCGCGATCGATCCCCACGCCCGATCCTCGATGTGGGACGACCTCGAGGCCAAGCGCCCCACCGAGATCGACTACCTGCAAGGCGAGGTGGTCGCCCTCGCGGCAGGGCTCGGATCGGCGGTGCCAGTCAACTCCGCGCTGGTCCAGCTGATCCATGAGGCCGAGGCGGGCGGGCGGAGAGACTTCACCGGCGCCGAGCTGCGGGCACGCTGCCTCGGCCGCTGACCGCCGGGCACGCCCACGACCGAACCACGGTGTAGGGTGAGCGGTGCGCACCGCTCTCGTGTTGATCGCGTCGCTGGCCTTCGGCTGCAAGACCGCCACCGAGAAGCAATGCGATGCGCTGTTCGATCGCTATGCCTCGTGCACCGGCAAGCCGCTCGAGCGCGCCCTCCGCGACGAGGCGGCCACCTACTGCTACATCTCGCTCGGCCACGAGCTCGAGCCCGGTGACACCACGAGCTTCGCGGCCCACGTCCAGCACACGCTCGAGGAGTGCAGCGCGATCACGGCATGCGAGCCGCTCCTGGCGTGCTTCCAGAAGCATGACTGCGTGTGGATCTTCGCGAACGTCACGGACCCCACGCCGACGTTCAGCTGTCGGAACTGACCCTTACGCGGCCCACAGGGCGACCGCGAGGGCACCGAGCGCACTCGCGACGACGAGCCCATCGAGGAACCGGCCGTAGCTCTGCAAGCGCTGACGTAGCGGCGCCGTGCCCTCGTGATCGCGCACCGGGAGCTCGGCGCGACGCACCTGACGGACCAGCGCTTCGAACCGGTCCCAGTCCCGCGCGGCCAGAAACCAGCGCGAGCCGCGCGTGGCCTCGAGGGCGATCCCATCGGAGAACACGTGGGCGCACGCGATCCGCGATGCGGGCTGGGTGAAGCCCAGGCTGGCCCAGCCCCAGCGCACACCATCGCGCGTGATCGCGACCCGCGCCGAGCGGACCGCGAGAGCGAGCGCCGAGAACAACGCGAACGCCACGGGCAGCACGACCTGCGTGCTCGAGTGGTAGCGGTAGGGGTGCCGTGAGACCAGGTACCAGGTGATCACGAGCGACAGGATCACCACGACCAGCGAGATCATCGCGCGACGACGCGCCGCCCTCGGCGCATGGAACGTCCCCAGCGCCGTGCCGAGCAGCCCGATCCCGGGCGGTAGATCCACCACGCTCATGCGCCGACGAGCTCCGGGGACTCGACGGCGAAGCGCAGCCTCTCGAGGATCGCGGCGCGCTCGAGCTCGTCGGTGATCCGCTTGCCGCCCCGGGTCACGTAGAACACGTCGGCGACCTTCTCACCCTCGGTCGCGACCTTCGCGAGCGAGATGTCGAGCCCGAGATCCGCGAGCGTCTGCGTGATCGCGTACAGCACGCCCACGCGATCGCGGGTGGCGACCTCGACGATCGTGGCCTGCGTGGAGTCATCGTGCAGCCGGATCTCGGTGGTCACGCCCGGGGTCACGCGGGCCGGCAGCGTGGAGGGCGGCCGCCGCCGCGCGATCAGCTTGGCGACCTGGTCCGGATCGGGGCGATCACCCGTGAGCAGCTGGCGCAGATCGGCGGTCAGCTTCGACCAGCGTGGATCGTCCTCGGCGATCGCCTCGCCCTTGAGATCGCGCACGTGGAACACGTCGGTCACCAGGCGCCGCACCTGACCATCGGAGAGATCGACGTGACCGAGCACGGCGCCGAGGACATCGACGCGGTTCGCCGTCAACGCGCCGGCGATCGCGGCGAGGACCCCGGGCGCATCCGGCGCCACCACGGCGAGCTCGCTGTGCCCTTTGAGCGGATAGCAGTGCACCTCCAGCGCGACGTGGGGAGCGTGCGCGCGCGCGGCGGTCACCAGCCTGACGTGGCGGGCGGTCTGGCGCGGCGTCAGCTGGGCGAACAGCCGCGGATCGATCCCGTCGACGACCGATCGAATCGCGGCGGTGGTCGTGATGCCGGACGTGGCGCCGACCGCTGCGAGCCCCTCCGCGTCGATCACGACCTGGACGACCTTGGCCTTGTACGCGAGATCCTGATCGGCGGCGAGGTCGTCAGTCTCGCCGCGGAACTGCGCGCGGGTGCGGAGCAGCAAGTCCCGGAGCAGCCCATCCTTCCACGCCGACAGGTTGTCGGGCGCGGTCATCGCCGCATCGCACAGCGTGACGAGGTAGAGCTGGACGAGGTGCTCGTCGTCGCCGATCCGCTCCGCGAACCGCGCGATCACCTCGGGATCCGCGAGATCACGACGCTGCGAGAGATGCGACATCGTGAGGTGCTGGCGCACGAGGAACTCGGCGAGCGCGACCTCGGGCACGGACATGCCGAGGCGCCGCGCGATGGTCTCCGTCACGACCGCGCCCTTCTCGGCGTGCCCCTTGCCGAGCGGCTTCCCGACATCGTGGAGCAGCGCGCCGAGGAGCAGCGGCGCCGGGCGCGCGACGGTGCGCCACAGCTCGGTCGCCAGCGGATGCTCGACGGCGAGCTCGCCGCGCGCGATCCGCTTCTGCATGGCGAGCGTATAGAGCTGGTGCTGATCCACCGTGTACACGTGATAGAGGTCGTGCTGCACGCGGCCCACGCACGGCGCCCACTCCGGCATCAACACGGAGAGGATGCCGAGCTGGTTCATGCTCTCGAGCGCGCTCGGCTGGCCGGCATCGCGCAGATCGACGATCGCTTCGAGCAGGAGGCGATGAGCGTCCCGATCGGCGGCGAGCGGCGCCGGATCCCGCGCGATCGCCTCGGCGACGAGCTCGCGCGTGTGCCCATAGACCGGCAGCTGCTCGGCGACCGCCACCCGGAAGATCCGCACCATCTCGCTCGGTCTCTCGACGAACAGCCGCGGATCCTTGATCGCGAGCTCGCCATTGAAGGTGATGAACGAGGCGTCGACCTGCGCGATCCGCGGGCGGCGGCGCGCTGGGACGCGCGCACTCTCGAGGAGGCGATCGGCCACCTCGACCACGCCCCGCGCGTGCACGTAGTAGTCGCGCATCAGCGCCTCGACCGCGGGCCCCACCGCGGATCGCACCTCGCCCTCATGAGGTCTGGCATCCGGGTACAGCGCCGGTGCGATCGCCTCCTGGATCTCGAACGTCAACTGATCGAACCGGCGGCGCGCCGTCAGCTGTACCAGCGCGCGGATTCGTAGCTGGAAGTCGCGCGCGCCGGTCAGCAGCTGCGCCTGCCGGCGATTCAGGTGGCCGAGGTCCACCAGCGCCGAGATCCGGCGGCCCGCATCCTCGGTCTCCTCGCCCGGACGCGGCGGACGCCAGCGAGCCTGTGCGCACCACAGCGCGGTCGCGAGATCGCGCAGCGCTCCGATCCCCTGCTTCAGGTTGGGCTCGAGCAGGTACAGCGACGCGCCGAACCGCGCGTGCCGTGCCTGCTTCTCGGCGGCGAGCGCCGCGATCAGATCGTTCGGGTTCCCGCCGGGTGCGAGCGCGCCGAGCGTGGCGCGCATCAGCTCGGTGGTCAGCCGCGCCGAGCCCGCGATGTGGCGCGCGTCGAGCAGCGCCGTCGCGGTCGCCAGATCGTCCTTGGCGAGCCGCGCCACGGCGCGCGGTTCGCGGATCGCATGTCCGATCGCGAGCTTCTCGTCCCACAGCGGATACAGGAGCGCGTCCGAGATCCGCTTCGCGGTGGCCTCGTCCCGATCGTGGAGGATGATGAAGTCGATATCGGAGTACGGGGCCAGCTCGCGCCGGGCCCAGCCGCCGGTGGCGACCAGCGCGACCTCGGCCCCGTTCGCCGCGGCCGTGAACCGCTCGGCCAGCGCGTGGTCGTAGACGTCGCTCAGCGCCTTACATGCGAGCGCGCCCTGCCCTCGCCCAGGTTCGCGAAGGCGCTCGGGGAGCCTCGCGAACACGTCATCGAGGGCGGCGCGCAGGCCCTTCGGCGGAGACGTCGCGACACTGGCCACGCTGCAGGGTACCGCGGCTTTCCGCTCCGCGTTTCGGTCAGGGCTTGTCGTCGAACGCGAGCGCGGCGAGATCGATCCAGCCATCCCACACGCGCACGTTCTTGACCCGCCGGTGGATCAGGCCCTGCGGCGCATCGGCGACGACGCCCGCCAGCGTCCACGCCTCGGCGAGCCCGGCGGCCAGTTCGGTGGCCAGCTTGCCGCGCTCGGCGGGATCCCACGCCGCGCCCATCGCATCGAGCGTGCGATCGATCCGCGGTGAGGCCGCGTGCTGCGGGTCCTTGCTGCCGAGGAGCGGCGTCAGGTCCATATCCACCATCCCGGACCACACCATCTCCACGAGATCGTAGGTGCCGTCCTCGACGTGCTTGGCGACCCACGACTCGCCGCCGGTCTTGATCTCGATCACCACGCCGATCCGGCGCGCCGCGTCGATGAAGTAGTCGCGTGGCATCTTCTCCGGAGGCGCGGAGGCGTCCCGCGGCGTGGGCTTCTCCCCGCCGATCATCACGAGGCGAAGCTGCTTGCCCTCGCGATCGCGGATGCCGTCCTTGTCGGTGTCCATCCACCCGGCCGCATCGAGCAGCTTGGCGGCTGCCCCCGGATCGAACTCGGGGATCGCGACCTCGGCGCCGCTGACCGCACCACCCGGCCAGATCGGCCACAGCGCGGGCCGCGACAGGCCGTGGAACACCCGCTTCGCGAGCGAGCGTCGATCCACGAGCAGCGCGAGGGCGTGCCGGATCCGCGCGTCGTCGAGAGGCGCGCGCGCGGCGTTGAACGCGAGGTAGCGCAGACGCGGACCGCCGAGCTCGAGCGGGCGGAACGCCGCCGCGATCCCGGGTGCCGACGCCTGCTCCGGCCAGTGGGCGGGGATCAGCGCGGGGACGATGTCGAGATCACCGCGCTTGGCATCCTTGAGCGCGATCGCGGCGTCCGCCTGGTGCACGAACTCGAGATCGGCGATCGCGACGCTCGCCTTCCCGCCCCAGTAGCGATCGTTGCGGGTCAGGTGGATGACGCCACCCTTGTTCGAGACCAGCTTGTACGGTCCGGTCCCGACCAGTTGCCCGCCGGCGAGCAGGCTGCCGTCATAGATGTGCATCGGGAGGATCGGAATCTCGGCGAGCGCGCGCAGCACCCAGCCGCTCGGTCGGTTGAGGACCAGCCGGATCTCGTGGGAGGTGATCAGCTCGACGGCGAACACGTCCGCGAGCATCGGGCGCAGGTGATCGATCCCCTTGCGCGGATCACGGATCGCATCGAGGGTGAACTGGACGTCCGACGTCGTCATCGGGTGGCCGTCCGAGAACGTCACCCCCGGCTCGAGCTCGATGCGGATCTCGGTGCCCCCGGGCATCACCCGCCAGGACCGGGCCAGGCGGGGTGCGTAGCGGCCCGCGGTGTGGCCGGGCTCCGGGGGGAGGTACCGGATCAGCGGCTCGAAGATCGTCCCGTGGGTGATCCGCCGTCCCCACCGGGTCGGGGAGACCAGCGGGTTCAGCCGGCCTGGCTCCTCGTCGACGTGGATCCGCAGCGTGTGCCCGCGGGCCGCACGGACCTCGGCGGCGGCGGAGACGTCGGCGAGCGCGGGCGAGCTCGGGACCCGGGCGGCCTCCGCGCTCGGGTCGGGGGCGTGCCGCCACGGCTTGACCCGGGCCGGCGAGTCGCAGCAACCCAGGGCCAGAACAAGTGTCAGCATCCGAGCCAGGACGCCGACTTGAGTGACCCTGGTCACCATGTTATGACCCCAACCATGCCGCACACTTCCGGGCTGCGCACCCTCCTGTTTGCTGCCCTCATTCCGCTGAGCTTGGGCGCCTGCGAGAAGGACAAGCTGAAGGGCCCGGAGGCCGAGGTGAAGAAGAGCGACGTCAAGCTCTCGCTCCCGGCAGTGCCCGCGTTCGAGCTGCCGGCGGCGAACACCGACGGTTCGCATGCGGTGAAGGAGCTCCGCGTCAAGGGCCGCAAGCTCCTCGATAGCGAGATTACCGTCAAGGGAATCGTGACGTGGGCCTACGATTGCCCCACCGCCGTTCGTCAGCCTGGGATGACCGACAAGGACGTCCAGAA